>DIYM01000062.1 GCA_002429045.1 Phycisphaerales bacterium UBA6054 | reverse complement strand
GGGCGCCAGCCGATCCTGTCTCGTTCGGCTGGCTCGACCCTCGGACGGGATTGCTCCGCGCCCAGGTCCTGCGATTCCGCGACGGGGCGTGGCGTGCGGTGCTGATCGAGCACCGCCCGCCCCCGGGCGTGCCCGTGTACATCGCGCGGGGCGCGATGTCCCAGCGCATCCTGGGCGGTGATCGGGTCATCATCGATGCTTCGGGGGGGGCGGTGCGACCGGTCTCGATCGGGGCGGTGGTCCCGGAGGGGACGCAGGCGTCCGACCCGCTGCCGCTGGCGATCGATCCGGACGGTTGAGCCCGGAGGGCGTGAAGCCGGGATCAGGCGTTGATCAGGCGCAGATGCTTGTACCGGCGTTCGAGCACGTCCACGCTGCTCGCGCTGAGCCAGTTGTCGAGGATCTCGGAGTACACCTGGCGGAAGTCCGACTCGAACTTCAGATCGCCGTTGTCGAGGTTGCGGAGGTTTGGGTTGCGTCCGTGGATGCCGGCGTTGACCATGGGCCCGAAGAGGAACATCGGCGCCGCGGTGCCGTGATCGGTCCCGTTCGACGCGTTCTGGGACACGCGTCGCCCGAACTCCGAGAAGCACGAGGTGAGCACGCGTCCGTCGTTGCCCTGTGCCTGGAGATCGCGGTAGAACGCCCGGATCCCGTCGGAGAACTGCTGGAGCAGGCGGGCGTGCTGGCCCTGGGTGCCGCCCTGCCCGGCGTGCGTGTCGAAGCTGCCCAGCGAGACGTAATACACCCGCGTGCCCAGCCCGGCACGGATCATCGACGCGACCATGCTCAGCTGGCGGGCGAAGCCCGTCCCCGGGTACCGCACCAGCGGTTGTTTCGAGACGGCTTGGCGGATCGTCTCGCTGGAAACGCGTGCGTCCAACGCCGTGCGCACAAGGAACGACGCGGGTGTCTCGTCGTGGTGTGCGTCGTCCTGCCGCTCGGCGTGGCGAGCGAGCAACCGCTCATAGGCGCTGCTCAGGTCCTCGCTACGGTCGCCGGTCCAGCGGTAGAGCTGTTCGGATTCGAACGAGACCGGCATCATCTGGCGTCCCTGGAGCGCGAGCGGCATGCTGCGGCCGATCGCGATGGGCGGCTCGAATGAGGGCGATCCTTCGGCGGTGCCCGACTCGCCCTTGCCGTACCCGCAGCACTGCGAATCGACGTACCGCCCGAGCCAGCCCTCGCCGGTGCCCGACTCGTCGGCGGTGTGCCAGATGTCCATGCTCGCGAAGTGCGATCGGTTGGGGTTGGGATAGCCCACGTTCTGGACCACGGCGCAGAGGCCTTCGTCGTAGAGTTCGCGGACGCCGTCCATCGCCGGGTGCAGCCCCATGTCGCGCGCGCCGTGGCGTCCCTGCCTGCTGAGTTCGTGGACGCGGCTTTGGGGGATCGCGATGGTGGGGCGGGCACGACGGTAGAGGTCATCGCGGAAGGGCACCAGCGTGTTGAGCCCGTCGTTCCCGCCCGAGAGTTGCACGACGACGAGCACGCGGTCTTCGTTCACCCCGGCGATCGACGAGAGACCGGCGAGCGGTCGCGGTAGCGCGTGCGCCGTGCCCTGGAGGAACGCGGGCACGGAGAGCGCCGCCGACGCGAACAGCGCGCCGTTGTGCAGGAACTGACGCCGCGTGTACGCCTGGGCTTCGGAGGGGTTGTTGTGCAGGCTCATGGCTGGCTCCGTTCGCGGTGTGTCGTGGTGTTCAGCACAGCTGGTACTCGGGCATCGATGTGATCAGGATGAGCAGCGCGGGCAGGACGTTGCCGGCCCCGGCGCCCCCGTTGGACGACGCGGATTCGGCGAGGACGCGGATCGCCTCCGGGTCGCGCTTGCCGAACGCCAGGTCGAGCAGCCGCCCGGCCACCTCGGCGTCGTCGGTGCCCTCCGGGTCGATCAGCATGGGCATCGCGCGGCGGGGGTCGAACAGATCGTCGCGGCTCCGGTTGCCTCGGTTCGGCAGCTGCCCCGAGATCAGGTACATCAGCAGGTTCTGGCGCTGGAAGAGGGTGGACGTGTTGATCCACATCCTCCCGCCGTCCCAGCCC
Source organism: Phycisphaerales bacterium UBA6054 (assembly GCA_002429045.1). Classification (GTDB taxonomy): domain Bacteria; phylum Planctomycetota; class Phycisphaerae; order Phycisphaerales; family UBA1924; genus UBA6054. The sequence continues at coordinate 1,273 of DIYM01000062.1, read as the reverse complement.
TTGACCGACGGGGGGTAGAACAGGTTCTGCCCCATGCCCTCCAGGGAGCGGTTCAGCGTCCCGAGATCGCGTGCGGGAACACCCAGCGAGCGGATCGCGCCGACAGCCAACTCGACGGGCGACTTGATCTTCTGGCCCATCACCGCATCGCTGTAGAAGTGGCGCGACATGAAGAGCGTCCGCAGCCACCCCTTGAGTTCGTACCCGTCTTTACGCATCAGGTTCGCCAGCCGCCTGATCACCGCCTCATGCGGGGCGGGGGCCAGCGCGGGGTCGATGGGGATGTCGGCGACGAAGAACCGGTAGAGCCGGTGGGTCATGTACGGCGCGCACGCCCGGTTCCGCAGGATGGCGGTCACGAAGTCGTCGCCGTCCAACGCTCCCCGCATGCCGAGCACACGCTTGGGCCCGTTGTCGTGCTGGTTCTCGTTGAAGACGAACGCGTCGTCGTTGTACGTGTAGCCGGTCAACGCCCGTGCGCCGTTCTTGATGTCCGCCTCGGTGTAGTTGCCCTCGCCGAGGCTGAACAGTTCCATGATCTCCCGGGCGAGGTTCTCGTTGGGGCTGGACTTGATGTTGCGGTTGTTGTTGAGGTAGCGCAGCATCGCGGGATCGCGGATAATCCCCCGCAGTAGGCGCGGGTACGACATCGCGTTGCCCCGGAACAGCCGGTTCTGCTGGTAGAGGTGGAACGAGTCCTCGACGCTCCGGTAGCTGGTGGCGAAGTGGCCGTGCCAGAAGAGGGACAGCTTCTCTTCCAGCGGGCGTGCGGTCTGGATCATGCGCGTCAGCCACCACTTCTGGAGTTCGCGCATCTGGGCACGATCGGACCGCTGGGCCTGCTGGCGCATGGCGCGGAAACGCGCCAGCGTGTTCTCGTCGCGGCGCTGGGTCGCGAGCCGACGGGCGCGACGTTCGTCGTCGGTCAACGGCCTCATGATGTCGCGGTCGAACCGATCGCGTGCGTCCGGCTCGAACGGGACATCCTCGTAGTCCACCACCGCGGACACCGCCCCCTCCAGACCGAGGTCGGCCAGGGCGCGGATCTGCGCATCGTTGGCCCCGAATCCGGCCCGCCACATCAGGTGCCTGGCTTGCTGATAGCCGAAGCGCTCGGCGGGCAGCGGGTCGAGCAGATCGCGGGCGGGCTGGCTGGCGGTCATGCTGGCTCCATGGGTCGTTGGGGCGGGGCGGTCGGCGTTCGCGCCCGCCGAAGGGCGGGCGATGGCCCCCGGCACAACGCACGGGGTGTGCCGGTATTGCACGCTCTCGT
>DIYM01000110.1:1115-23024 GCA_002429045.1 Phycisphaerales bacterium UBA6054 | reverse complement strand
GCCGCCGCCCCGGGCTCGGTCAGTTCCTCGACCGGGATCGCGACGCGGGTGCCCGAGTCGAGCAGCACGAGCGCGAGCTGGGTGAGGATCTGGGTCTCGACGACGATGCCGTCGCCCTCGGGCGTGCCGACACGGGACTTGCGGTGCGGGAGCTTCTTGCGGAGTTCGTCGTAGGTCTCGTCCTCGTAGCGGAGGCAGCACATCAGGCGTCCGCAGCGACCGGAGATCTTGAGCGGATCCAGGGTGGCTTTCTGGACCTTCGCGGACTTCATCGAGATCGGCTTGAGGACCTTGAGGAAGTTCTTGCAGCAGCAGTACTGCCCGCAGCGTTCGTAGTCGGCGGTGATGCGTGCTTCGTCGCGGGCGCCGACCTGGCGCATGTCGACCCGCCCGCCGAACGACTGCTGGATGCCGTGGACGAGATCACGGAAGTCGACACGGTCCTCGCTGGCGAAGTACACGATCGTGCGTTCCGCGCCGAGCAGGGGCTCGACCTCGACGATCTTCAGCGGCAGCCCGGACTGGGCGGCGAGTCGCTTGGCTTCGGTCCGCAGGCCGTGCTTGGATTGCTCGAGCCTGGCCTGCTCGTCGAGGTCTTCCTTTGTCGCGACACGCAGGGCCCGCCCGTCGGTCGAGAAGGGGTACTGCCTCCCGCCCGAGTTCTCGATGTACTCGAGCATCTCCTTGCGCGAGACGGATTTCGAGCATCCCGAGTTGGCGCAGGTGCTGGTGAGCATCTCGCCGATCTCGGTGCCCCGGTGGGTGCGGACGACGATCTTCGAGCCGCAGCCGGGTTTCTCGTCGGATTTCCAGGGGAACTCTCCGACCATCCGCATGTAGCCGAACCGGACGACGATGGTCTTGGGGGCGTTGAGGCGTTCGTACGCGACCCGGTCGGCTTCCTCTCTGAGGTGCTCGGCGAGATCGGCCTCGAACTGTGGGAGCGGGTGGATCGGCACGGGGAGAGCATACCCGGTCGCGGGCTCGGTTCTGTCTGAATCCTCGCGGTGCGTCGGGCGCGTCGATCAGGGGCGTGCGGGCAGGCCCGCGTTGGCGCGGGCCCGCGTGAACAGTTCGGGGAGCGGCTCGCGGTCGAGCAGTTGGATCCGCTCGCGGTTCTGGTGCCGGTAGACCAGCAGGGCCTCCTGGCGATCGTCGATCACGACGACGATCTCGTCCGTCCCCCCGTCGGTGGTCATGACGGTGTAACCGGTGGTGGACGACGACATCTCGGCGTACGCGGGGCGATCCAAGAGCCCGGCGCCCTGGACGACGGTCAGCGCCGCGAGCACGCCCGCGGAGACCCAGAGCCAGCTGCCCCGGGGGTCGGCGGCGTGGGCGGTGCGTTCGGTGGGGGTCTGCTGGGTCATGGTTCTTACCTTTCCGGATCCGCGGTGAGGTCGAGCGCGAGGTCACGGTACCCGAGCCCGAGGATCTGGCGTCGCGACTCGTCCCAGAGGAGCCCGACCATCTCTCGGTTGGCCGAGTCGAGGACATAGATCGCGTTGGCGTTCGCGCCGCTGACCGCGCCGCCGACGACGGTGTACTCGCCGCGGGGGCGGGCGGTCTCCGAGCCGCGCGACTGCGCGGTCGCGTGCGGCGCCAGGGTGACGGCACCCAGTGTCAGCAGGAGGGCGGCGTTGAGCGCGATGAGGTTGCGCCGGGGTGAACGGGCGACCGCTGGGTCTGTCTCGCTGGGTCCGGGCGTGGTGGGGTGCATGGGTTCCTCCCTCGACGCGGTGTGATGCGGGGTGTGGGACAATCGGCGATACGCCCCCGGGCGTCGCCTGGTTGCCCGCGAAGCACGCGAGGGCGCCCGGGGCGCTGGCGTGCTGCGGTCAGTCCTGGTGGGTGCGTTTGGGCTTGAGGCTCGCCGCGAAGACGACGGCGGCGATCAGCAGCACACCGACGATGTACATCATGAACTTGGGCCCGGACGACTCTTGCTTGATGGTCGGCGGGCGGAGTTCGGACTGGGCGGCGGCGGTCGCCGCGGACATCGCGAGGACGACCGCCGGAGCGAGGAGGCTCGCCAGACGGGAACCGAGCGTGCGTGGGATGCGGGTCATGCCATGACGCTACCCGATCGCTCGGTCGGGTCAAGGGGGAACCGGGGAGGGTCTTGTTGGTGCGGGCTGCGCGATCAAGCGGGCATGGGCTCGAACGCCGGGCTCGGGCCGAGCGGGGCGGCGGCCGAGCTCGGCCCGGCGAACGGGCGGCTGAGACGATCGAAGTCGTCCTGGGACAGGTGCACCGTCCTCCACCGGGGCGATCGGGCCTTCATGCTCGGCTCGTAATCGTCCAGCGTGATCGCCCGGACGGCGTACCACACGCCGGCGTGCTCGACAACCTCGGCGAACAGCCCGTCGGGCGGGGGGCCCTCGCACCGGTAGACGAACACGAGCAGGGGCTCGTAGCCGGGACCGAACAGACGCTGCCACGTGCGGAGCGCGTCGATGTCATCCTGGGTGACCCAGCATTCCAGGCGGGGCCGTTTCCCGGGCGGTGCCGGGCGTTTGGGGCGTGGTATGGTCCTTCCCTTGACCTCGACGAGGAGGTTGGTCGAGTCGCCGTAGACGATGAAATCGAAGTTCTTGAGTGTCTCGGTGCCCGGATCGGGTCCCGCCCCGTCCCGGAGGGTGAGGCGGGCACCCGGGGGGAGCAGGCTCTTGCGGGCCTCGTTGACCGCGACATAGGGGACGCGTTTCTCGCGGAGCAGGTGCTCGAAAGCGCGTTCGGCGGGATTGCGACGCTGGGCCATGCGGTTATGGTACAGGTCAGGGTGGTGTTTGGGAAGGCTCGGGCCCCGGGCCGGGCGGATCGAGCAGATCCAGCACGATGGGGATCGCCGGCGGGGTGGGTGGCGGCTGGGACGAGAAGGCGCTGCGGAGCCACTCACCGATCTCGACGGGTCTGATCATGGAGCGGTGGTTGGCTCGGACCAGGTGGACCGAATCGGCGTGCTCGAACGCCGCCGAGTCGGCCGGGACGACGCCGTCTCCGAGGGCCCGCGCGAAGGCGGGCAGGTCCCCGACGGGCGTGTCTGGCGGGATGCTCGGGATCACGGCGACGATGCAGGCGACGCGTGTCGACGGCGGGTGCGTGCGGGCGTTGAGGTCGGTGAGGAACGCGGAGCCGACCGCGAGGTCTTCTCCGGCTTCGCCCATGCCGTCGGCGTTCCATCCGAAGAGCAGCATCGGGTCGAGCGTGTCGGACTCGGCCCATCGCTGGATCTGCTCGCGTGCCTCGGCGATGGGTTGCCAGCGCGCCCACGGCGATCCGGCGTGGGGCGTGCCGAGGGTGATCAGCAGGGGGACGCGGACACCGATGGGCCGTTCTTGGTCGTTGCGTGTCAGCACGTCGCGGCTGACCAGCCCGCCCATCGAGTGCGCAACGATCGCGGTTTCTTGGACGCCTGAGGCGTGCATGGCGCGGAGCGCGTCGGCGAGCGCGTCCGCGGATTCGGGCACGGGCTGGTCGTTGGGGTAGTCGAACCGGGCGACGCGGTGCCCCGCGTCGGAGAGGGCGGGCGCCAGCGCATCCCAGATGCCGCCCGGCTCGTCGAGCCCGTGGACGAGCAGCACGACGCGTGCGGGCGTTCGCGTGTCGCGTGCTTCGGGCATGACCCATTCGCCTCGGTCCAGCCACGCGACGCCGACGTCCCGGCGGGGGGCGTTCTGGACGAGGACCGGGAGGCGTTCTGCACGCCAGGCGCTCAGGGCGATCAGCGCGGCGCCGATCACGAGAAGGAGCAGGGACGCGCCGGTGCCGGGCGTGGAGCGTGCGTGTGCGGGGCGGATCGGCACGGCGTGCTTACGGGCTCGAGGCGCGCAGGGTTTCGAGCAGTTCTTGCTCGGCCCGGTCGTAGTCGTTGTACGCGGCCTGCACGGCCTGCGCGATGCGCATGATCTCGCCCGGGTCCGCGGTGGTGTTCATCGCCTCCGCGTTGATCGCGGCGTCCAGCGCTTCCGACGCGGCGCGGAGGTCGGCGACCGCGGAGGCGTAGGAACGGGCCGCGGCGTACAGCGGCTCGCGCCTCAGATCGGACTCGCTGGGCTGCTTGAGCAGACGCCAGGGCTGCGCCCGGATCTCGTCGAGGAACAGGCGTGCCTGCTGCGAGATCGAGCGGGTGTTCGTCAGCGCGACCGCGATGTCCGGCTCGGCGCGCGTGAGGATGCCGTCGGCGTTGTCGGCCAAATCGCGGTAGGTGGTCACCGCGAGCGTGCCCTCTTCGAGCAGTTCTTCGACCTGGTCCATGGTCTGCAGGTTGAAGCGTTCGGTGGCGGACTCGACGTTGCTGATGATGCTCCTGACGCTGCTCTCGTTGTCGTCGATGATGGCCCGGGTCCGCTTGATCGCGTCGCGGATCTCGTCGGCGATCACCGGGCCGCGTTCGAGCGTGTTCTCGGTGCGGGTGAAGATGCCGTCCACGCGTGACTTCCAGCCGTTCTCGGCGTTGAAGCTGGCGGTGAACTCCTTGACGTCGCCGACCGCGCCGCGTGCGTCGGCGATCGCGGCTTCGATCTGCGGGCGCGATTCCTCGGTCAGCGTGTTGAAGCGATCGGTGATCTCTTTGACACTCGCGGACGAGCGCTCGACATCCGCGATCGTGCGTCGGATCCGCTCGGCGTCTTCGACGGAGAACCCGAGCTGGGCGAGGATGGAGGGCGCGTAGCGTCCCTGGACGGTCTCCCCGGGGTCGAGCGTCCCGCTGTTGTCGTTGATCGCGAGGGTCGCGAGCGGGTCGTCGGGCGCGACCGCGCCGGTGCCCGCGGACGCGAAGTTGATGGTGCTCACGCCCCCGAGCAGCGGGGGGGACAGGTCCGCCAGGGCGTCTTCGTAGAGGACAACCCGGCTGTCGATCGAGATGAGCACGTCCATCGCCTCGGCCGCGGAGCCCTGGCCGCCCGGGCGATAGGGGTCGATCGCTTTGACCTGCCCGATGGCCAACCCCGCGAACGTGACGTCGGCGCCGGGCTGGAGCCCGGTGACGCCGACGTTGGTCGGGAAGCGGACCGTGTATTCGCGCTTGCTGCCGAACGCGTCGAGCATGTCTCCGAGAATGAACGCGATGGTGATCGCCAGCAGGAGCGATCCGATCACGAACAGTCCGGCGAGCACGTTGTTTCGGTTGACGGGTGTGGAGCTCATATCGGTGTCTCTTGGGTACGGCGGTCAGCCCCGGGTCGGTTCGAGCGACGGGGTCCGGGTGACGCGGTCTCTGGTCAGCCCGAATAGGTCCTGTTCGTATCCCTGTTCGCTGCGTCGGGCGGCGAGCGGGCCATCGGGGTCGCCGCGCAGGAACTGGCGGATCATCTGCTCGTCCTGGGTCATGTTCTCGGATCGGTCCTGGGGTGTGTCGCGGAGGCGCTCGTACCACTGGCGGGTGTTGACGGTGAGCATGCGCCCGCGGTCGAGCATCGCCATCCGGTCGGCGATGGTGAACGCCGAGTCCATCTCGTGCGTCACGACCACGCTGGTCACGCCGAGTTGCTTGGTCAGCGCGATGATCAGCTGGTCGATCTGTGCGCTGGTGACGGGGTCGAGCCCGGCGCTGGGCTCGTCGTAGAACAAGACTTTGGGATCCAGGGCGAGGGCCCTGGCCAGCCCGGCACGCTTCTTCATGCCGCCCGAGATCTGGGCGGGGTACTTGTCGGCGTGCTCGCGGAGCCCGACGAGTTCGAGCTTGATCTTGACCTGGATATCGATGATCTCGGGGTCGATGTCGGTGTGCTCGCGGAGCGGGAGCGCCACGTTCTCGGCCAGGGTCATCGAGTTGAACAGCGCGCCCGACTGGAAGAGGATGCCGAACTTCTTGCGGACCTCGTTCATGGGTTCCTCGCCCAGCCCGCAGATGTTTTCACCGAACAGCTCGATATCGCCCCCGTTCGGGCGGTGGCTTCCGATGATGGTTCGGAGCAGGGTGGACTTGCCCGAGCCCGAGCCGCCCATGATCACCATGGTCTCGCCTGGATAGATCTCGAGGTCGATCCCGTTGAGGACGGTCTGCGAGCCGAACCGCTTGACGAGTTCGCGCACCCGGATCACCGGTTGTTCGGCGGGCGGGCTGCTGGGCACGGGGAGGGCTCCTGCGTGTCGGCGGTCGATCAGGGCTCTTCTTCGGGGTCGGCCGGATCGGGATCGGTAGAGCCCGTATCGGTCGGATCGGGCTGGGATTCCTGCGAATCCGAGCCGGGCGGCATGGGCAGGGTGTACTCGTCCCCGTTGAGATCGATGATGGTGATGCGAACGACGCCGGTGAACTGCTGATCGAAGGCGACGATGATCAGCGCGGGCCCGTTCTCGAAGACCCCCTTGAACGGAAGTGTCTGTTGTTGTCCTTGGGCCGCCCCGAGAAGGGGTTCGACCTCGTCCATCCGGACCCACTCGAGGAGCCCGGTCGGGCCGCCCTGGAACGCTCCGAGCGACGCGCGGTAGGCCGCCCGGAACGCGAGGATCTCCTCGTCGCTCACTTCCGATGCCGGAGGGAGGAAGTTGTCGCGAGCGGCGTCGAGCCGGTCCTGATCGAGGCTGAGCAACGCGTTGGACGTGGGTTTGATCATGCGGTCCATCGCCATCGAGCCGATGAAGAAAGACCCTCCGAGACAGCCGCCCCAGAGCGCCATCATCAGCAGCCCGACGAGCAACCCGGCGATGCCCAGGCCCTTTCCGCCGACACGCCCGTGCGAACGGGACGAAGCGACGATGCCCACGATGGACAGCGGCACGCCCAGGATCGCGGTCAGCCCGCCCAGGCAACCGCCGAGCGAAAGGACGAACCCGAAGATCGCCGCGAGACTGGTGCGCTCGGTCTCGGGGTAGACGTCTTGGCCGAAGTGGGCTTCGTCGGGCGTGTTCATGGGTTTAGCGTATCAGGGGCGGAGGCGGATCGCCAGATGTTCGGTGTTTCAGGGCAGGCGTTGGTACATGCGGTCAGCGATGAGACGGACGACATCGATCGCGTGGTCGATGTCGTGCTCGGTGGTGTCGCGGCTGAGCGAGAAGCGGACCGAGCCGTGCGCGTGTTCGGGGGGCACGCCCATCGCGAGCAGGACGGGCGAGGGGTCGAGTGAGCCCGAGGAACAGGCGGCGCCCGCCGAAGCGCACAATCCGCGCTCCGAGAAGCCCATCAAGAGCGCCTCGGCTTCCAGGCGTGGGAACGCGATGTTCGTGGTGTTCCACAGGCGGAGCGCCGGGTCTTCGGGAGCGTTGATCGAGGTGTCAGGGACGGCATCGAGCACGCCCCGCTCGAATCGGTCTCGCATCGCGCCGAGGCGTTCGCGTTCGCCCGGTTGGTCGAGCCAGGCGAGGGCTTCGGTCGCCGCGGCGCCCGCCCCGGCGATCGCGGGCAGGTCCTCGGTGCCGGCGCGCCTGCCGAGTTCCTGAGAGCCCGGCATGGTCGGGCGGAGGCGGACGGTGCCCGCGGTCCAGAGCCCCCCGACGCCGCGCGGGCCGTGGAACTTGTGGGCGCTGAAGGTCAGCATGCCGATGGCGGGCGCGTCGGGTGCGCTCAGGTCGCAGGGCATCTTGCCGACCCACTGGGTCGCGTCGCAGTGGTACGGCACGCCCGCGGCCCGGCAGATCGAGCCGATCCGTTCGACGGGCTGGATCGCGCCGGTCTCGTTGTTCGCCCACTGGACCGAGACGACCGCGGTCGTGTCATCGATCAGGGCGGGCAGCGCATCGATATCGATCACGCCGCCCTGCTTGAGCGGGATCAGCTTGACGGCGACCCCGTCGGGCCCGAGTTGTTCGCACAGATCACGGATCGCCGCGTGCTCGGCGGCGGTCGTGACAACAGTGCGTTTGTTGAACGCGGCACCCGCGCCGAGCGCGCCGCGGATCGCGAGGTTGATCGACTCGGTGCCCGAGGCGGTGAGTGTGAGACGCCGGGGAGGTGCGCCGATCAGCGAGGCGAGCGAAGCGCGCGAGATCTCGAGGGCGTGCCGGGCGTCCTGCCCGGGGCGATGCACGGAACTGGGGTTGTGCCAGTGGGTGCGCATCGACTCGGCGACGGCCTCGATCGCCGAGGGTGTCGGGCGCGTGGTCGCGTTGTTGTCGAGGTAGATGGTGCGCATCGGGGGCGGCTACGCGTTGGCGTCCGGCTTCTCGCCCGGCTTCTCGACGGACACGTTGGGTCCGACGAGCACGCGGGCGATGACCTCGCGGACGTGCGTGCCCTTCTCGTCGCGGCCGTGCCCCGAGACGTACATCGCGTCGAGCACCCCGTAGCCCATGCCGAGGTGGATGAGCGTCCAAGCCATAACCTCGGCCGAGAACCGGGAAGTGACCTTGTGCGCTTCCTGGGCGTGGGTGATCTCGTCGGTGATGAACTGGTGGAGCATGCCCATGTGTTCGGAAACGGCGGCTGCGATCATCGGGTCGTCGACTTCCGGGATGGCTTGAAGCAGCACCTTGTACCCCGCGCGCCCCTCGACCGACACCATCGGGTTGTCGGCGAGGATGCGTGCCAGGCGCTCGGCGGGGTCGTCCTCGTCGGACAGATCGCGTCGCCAGAGTTCGAGCGTCCGCTTGCCGGTGCGCTCGATGAGCGCGACGAACAGGTCGCGTTTGGACTTGAAATGGCGGTAGATGATCGGTTCGGTCACGCCCGCGGTGCGTGCGATCTGCGAGGTGGTCGCGCCGGCGTAGCCCTGCTGGGCGAAGAGGGTCTGGGCAACGTCGAGGAGTTGTTCGCGGCGTTGGGCCGCGGGGAGTCGGCTCATGGGTGGCTCTTGCCTCGGTCCGGCGTCGTTGGGGTGTCGGTCGGCTTCATCGCGGTGTGGCCCGGTGGCACTAACTTACTGGCCGTGTCCGGGATCGGCACGGGGTCGTAGCCCCCTTTGGTGAAAGGATGGCACCGGAGGATACGCCGACAAGTTAGTGCTAACCCACGGATCGGGCCGTGCAATCGGAACGCTTCCAGCCCGTACGCCGAGCAGGTCGGGTGGTACCGGCATTGGCGGCCGACGATCGGCGACAGCGTGACGCGGTACACCCGGATGATCACGATGAACGGCATGTTGCACACCCGGGCGGCCATGCCGAGCGGCGACGGGGGGCATTCGGGGTCTGTCGGGAGCGGGCTCATGGCACGCTGGACCGATCGTTCTTGGCTGCCCGTCGTTCCGTTTCGCGATGGGCGGCCGCGATGGCATCGCGGAGCAGATCTCGGTACTCGTTCAAATGCAATAGTTTATGGGCTCGGGCGGACACCACGATGTCGTAGGCGGCGGTCGGTCGGAAGAGCGGATAGACCGATCGGTCTTGTCTAAATGCCTCTCGGATGTATCTCTTGAGCCTCACCCGGGTGGCGGCGTTCCCGACGCGGCGTCCGATCGAGAGGCCGAGCCGGTGCTCGGGGTGCTCGGTGGTGCGGAGAAAGACCGTCAGCGGGCCGCGTGATTTGGCGACCCGGTTCGCGAACACCGCTCGGTAGTCGCGCGCGTGGGCGATGCGATGGCGAGCGCGGAAGTGTTTGGGGCGATGCATCTTGCGTGATGTTAGCGGGCGGTTCTGGCGGGCGGCAGGCATCCCCACAGGACCGCTGCGGCGGCGAGGATCAGCAACGCGAGGCGTCCGGCCCGGTCGGTCGCGAGTCGGGTCAGCGCGGAGGGGGTCGCTGGGGCGCGTGTGGCCAGGTGGGGCGAGCCGGCTGGTTCGAGGAGTTCGAAGAGGCGGGGGTCTTCGGGTCGACCGGGCGTGACGAGGGCGGTGGCCCCCTCGGGGACGAGTTGGAGTTCGGAGGCGAGCACCAGCCGGAGGGTCTCTGGGTCCTGCGCGTCGAGGGCGGCGGACATGGCCTGGTAGTTGGCGAGGCGGCTCAGGGCGTGCAGTTCGAGGGCAAGGGTCTGGTCGCGAGTGTTGCGGATCCGCTCGAGGTCGGCGGAGGGGGGCACGAGGGCGACGGCGATGAAGAGGGTGACCCCGGCGAGGAAGGCGCCCCAGCGCGCGATCGCGTGGATCGGGCCCGGGCGGTGCACGCGTTCCGAACGCTCCTGTGTTGGCGCGGGATGGGTGCTGGCGGCGGTCTGCACATCGGGTACATCGGCGTGGTCGGTGTGTTGGCTGGATAAGGCGGGGGTGGGCTCTGTCGGCGCATAGACTGGCCTGATGGATCGAGCGGTGGTGATTACCGGGATAGGGCCGATCTGCGCGGCCGGTGCCGGCGCGGACGCGGTGTGGTCGGCGGTGTGCGCGGGGCGATCGGGGCTCGGTCCGATCGGGTCGTTCGATGCGTCGGCGTTGGGTATGGCGTTGGGCGGCGAGGTGGCGGGGCTGAAGATCCGCGATTTGGTCCCCAAGGGGTACCGCAAGGCGACGAAGGTGATGGCGCGTGACATCGAGTTGGCGGTCGCCGCCGCCAGGCTGGCGGTCGAGGACGCGGGTCTCACGACGCGCGGGTCGGACGGGGGGGCGCAGGGGCACGCGATCGACGGGGTGCGGACGGGGTGCCAGATCGGTGCCGGTCAGATCTCTGCCGACCCGGTGGAACTCGGGCGTGCCGTGTCGGTCTCGATGACCGAAGCGGGTTTGCTTGACACGCGTGAGTGGGGGACGGAGGGCGAGGGTTCGGGGGGGGCGATGGACAACCTCCCGCCTTTGTGGTTGCTCAAGTATCTGCCGAACATGCTGGCGTGTCACGTGACGATCATCCACGGTTGCGAGGGGCCGTCGAACACGATCATGGGTGCGGAGGCGGGGGCGCTGCAATCGATCGGCGAGAGCCTGCGGGTGATCGAGCGGGGCGACGCGGATATCTGCTTCACGGGCGGCGCCGAGTCCAGGCTGAACCCGATGGGGTTGGTGCGTATGCGGCTGGCTGGGCGTGCGGGCGAGGTCCCCGCGGGGGCGGACCCGGCGTGCGTGGTCCGACCGTACGACGGGTCGTCGGTGGGTGTGATCGGTGAAGGCGGGGGGATGCTGATTCTCGAGGAGTCTGGGTCTGCCGCGGCGCGTGGCGCGCGGGTGTATGCGCGTGTGTCCGGGTTCGGGTGCGGCATGGACACGCGGCCGATCACGCCCGGGTTGGATGGTCTGGGCGATGCCGATGAGGACGTGGGGCTGACCCGCGCGATCCGCGCGGCGCTCGATGACGCCGGGATCGGTGCGGGCGAGATCGACGCGGTCGCCCCGATGGCGGCGGGGATGCCGGTGCTGGATCGGCGGGAGTTGGGTTCGATCCGGACGGCGCTCGGTCGGGATGGGTTCGAGACGATCACGCTGACGCCTTTCGCGGGGAACATGCTGGCGGGTCACGGCGGTGTGACGTCGGCGGTGGCTTCGATGGCGATCCGTGAGCAGCGCCTCCCGGCGCGTCTCAACACGGGGGGTGCGTCGGTCGCTGGCGCGTGCGGTGCGAGGGACGCGGCGTTGGGTCACGTGCTGGTGTGCTCGGGTTCGTACGGGGGGCAGGCGGCCGCGTTGGTGCTGAGCCGGGCGTCGTGAGAGGATGTGCGCCGGGCGGGCGTGCTAAGGTTGTTCGAGCGGGTGTCCGTCGGCGTGATCCGCGGGGACCCGGCGCGGGCGCTCACCCGCTTTTTCTAGGGCTTCTACGAGGGTCAACGGATGCATGATCGGAACGGGCGGCATGACGGGCGGGGTGAGAGGGGCCGGCGTGCGACGCCGTTGTCGGACCTCGATCCCGCGGTGACCGAGGTGTCGCGCAAGGTGATCGGGGCGGCGATCGAGGTGCACAAGGCGCTCGGTCCGGGTTTTCCCATGAAGGTCTACAAGAACGCTCTGGGGATCGCTTGCAAGGACGAGGGCGTGGAGCCCCATTTCGACGAGGTGTTCGAGGTCGAGTTCGACGACGAGGTGGTCGGCGAGGTCGCGGTCGATATGTTCGCGGGCGAGACGTTCCTCGTGAAGCTGATGGCCGAGCACAAGGAGATCGGCGTCCAGGAGCGGGCGGAACTGCGGGCGCAGTTGCGTGCGGCTGACTTGGAACTCGGCCTGATCATCAACTTCGGGGAGCGTCGGCTCAAGGACGGCCTGGTCCGCGTGCTGAACCCGGACAAGCTCAACGCAAGCCGGGACGGGCACGACGACGAGTACGAAGAGGACGACGAGGGCTGAGGATGTCTTCGGGACGCGTGGTCATCACGGGTGTGGGCTGGGTCACTCCGCTGGGCTGTGACGTCGATCCGGTCTGGTCTCGTTTGGTCAAGGGTGAGTGTTCGATGGGCCCTCTGGAGCGGTACGACGCTTCCACGTGGTCGACCGGTTTCGCGTCGCAGGTGTCGGGGTTCGACCTGCGGGATCGGATCGGGGATCGCGCCGGGCGGCACGAGCGGTCGTCGCGGAGCACGCGGTTCGCGTTGTCGGCGTGCGATGACGCGTGGCGGATGGCCGGTCTGGACGGTTCGCGCCCGGGTTCCGAGCGGGTCGGCGTGTATCTCGGTGCCGGGGAGGGTGAGGTCGATTACTCGTCGTACATCCGGGCGCACGCCGAGCCGTTCGCGGACAACGCTTTCGATCTGGAGGCGTTCGCCCGCGCGGTGTCCCGGTTCGATGCGGCGAGCGAGTTGGAGCAGGAGCCCCAGCTCACGTCGACGCACCTCGCGGTCGAGTTCGACGCGCGGGGCCCGAACCTGAACTGCATGACGGCGTGCGCCGCGAGCACGCAGGCGGTGGGCGAGGCCACCGAGATCATCCGGCGCGGGGACGCGGACGTGATGATCGCGGGCGGCTCACACTCGATGATCCACCCGCTGGGGATGACCGGGTTCATGCGGCTGACCGCGATGAGCACGCGTCGGGACGACCCGATGCACGCGTCGCGTCCGTTCGACGTGTCTCGGGACGGGTTCGTGATGGGCGAGGGCGCGGGGATCGTGATCCTCGAGGATCTGGACCACGCGCGGCGACGGGGGGCCGCGGTGCTGGCGGAACTGGCTGGGTTCGGATCGACCGCGGACGCCTATCGGATCACGGACATCCACCCGGACGGGAAGGGCGGCGCCGGGGCGATGCTCGGGGCATTGGAGCAGGCGGGTATCGATCCGCGCGGGGTGGACGCGTCGGGCAGGCCGCTGGTGCATTGGGTGAACGCGCACGGCACGGGGACCCAGGAGAACGACAAGATCGAGTCCGCGGCGGTGCGCACGGTGTTCGGGGGGCTGGCCGATCGCGTGCCGTTCACCAGCATCAAGTCGATGCTGGGGCACCTGATCCAGGCGGCGGGCGCGGTCGAGTTGATCGCGTGCGTCAAGGCGATCGAGACGGGCGTCATCCCGCCGACGGCGAACCTCAGCGAGGTCGACCCCGTCTGCGGGCTCGACCACGTCCCGAATGAGGCGCGCGATCTCAACGACGCGGGCGGGGTATCGGTCTGCGTGTCGAACAGCTTCGGGTTCGGGGGCCAGAACGACTCGGTGTGTGTCCGGCGGTTCGAGGGCTGAGCGTCGTCAGCCCGGCACGATCGTGATGACGATGAACAGCGGTGCGGCGGCGTCGGGTCGAGCGTGAGAGGTTCGAGGACACGGGCGGGATCGGTCGATACCCGGTGCATGGCTGGCAAACTCGCGGCGGTGTCTGGGATTCTGACCGGTTCGGCGGCGCTGGGCGCGGTGATCGTGCTCGGGGTGGTCGGGCTGCGGCTGGCCAGGTCGGACGCGGCCGAGCGGGTGTACCGCGAGCGGCTGGAGAGCATGGCCGGCGAGTTCGAGTCGCTGCGGGAAGAGTACAACAACGCGGTGCGTCGGACGGCGGTGACCGAGTTGGTCGTCGCGGACGGGTCGGTGACGGCGCTGGTCCGGTCGGCGCACGGGACGGTGGCCGAGGTCCCGACGCTGGCGGACCCGTCGAGGGAGGTCTATGTCGACTTCGCGCTGGTGGACGGGCGGGTGTGGATACGGCGGGTCTTCGATTCGGCGACGCGCCCGGACGAGGCGACGGTGATCGATCCGAGGCTGGCGGACATCGATTGGGAGGGCCCGGGTGCCTCGGTGGGGCAGGCGGTCTACCGGACGCTGGGCGAGGGGCGATGGGTCGTCCGGGTGTCGGGGGACGGGGCGCTGGGGCTCGAGCGGGTGCCCGACGACGCGGTGATCTCCCTGGCGGAAGCGCCCGAAGTGGCGACGTTCGAGGAGATCGAGGGCGAGGTCGAGGCGCGGGTCGAGGCGGTGGGGTGGCGCGAGGCGATCGGGGCGGTCCTGGGGGGCGATTGAGGCTTCACTCGGCCGGATCGATGGGGCGTTTCCACTTGCACCAGTAATGGGCGGCGGCGGCGTGCCAGACGATGTGGCGGAGCATGACGCCCAGCATCTCGGACGCGGAGCGGGGGTGCCCGTAGTCGATGGTCGATCCCGGATCGAGGTGATCGGAGGCCCAGGCGGCGAGCCTATCGGCATCGTCTTGGAGGGAGCGGATCGAGCCGGGGACGTCGCCCGGCATCTCTTGCCATGCGTCGGTGTGGCCTTGGGTGAGATGCCGGGCGTGCGTGCGGAACACCTCGGATGCGTGGACGAGGTGCCAGGCCGCGGTCCCTTCGGCTCGGGGGTCGCCGAGCGTGTCGATGGGGTTCTGATCCAGCGTCATGCGGATCGACTCGTAGGGGTCGTCGATGGCGCGCCGGATCTGTCGGATGGTGTCGGCGATCGGGGCGGGGTTGTCCATGAGGCGAGCCTAGATGGGGTCCGCTGCCCGGATCGCGGGTCTGATCGTTGGTCAGGCCGGGGCGGCCTGGGTCCGGCGGGCCAGGGTCTGGACGCCGGACTTGATCGCGATCGCGCACAGCAGCGCCAGCGTGGCGGTCGCCAGGACGGTGGGGATGCTGACCGACGCGCCGGCGGCCGAGACGCTCATGCACTGGGTGCAGATCGAGGCGGCGTCGGTGCCGAGGGCGGCGGAAGCGCAGCTGGGGCAGTGGGCGGTCATGCGGGGCTCCTTGTTGAGAATGAATTCTCATTATTGTTTCGGACGGGCGGGTTGTCAACCCCCTCGGGCGGTCCGCGCGGGCGGCCCCGCGGGGCGGGGGGCGTTCTGTCCGGGGGGCTGTCCGGCGGGCTGAGCCCTGCGCGGGGGTCCCTAGGATGGGCTCCGATTCTGATTCTGGAGCCCGAGATGAGCGATGCGCAACCGAAATCGATGGACGAGATCATGGCGCTGTGCAAGCGTCGCGGGTTTGTGTACCCGGCCAGCGAGATCTACGGGGGCATCAACGGGTTCTGGGATTACGGGCCGCTGGGCGCGCAGCTGAAGAAGAACCTGCGCGACGCGTGGTGGCGGGACGTGGTGATGATGGGGTGCGACGGTCTGGACGGGCCGGACGGGGAGGCGGTGGAGATCGTGCCGCTGGACTCGTGCATTATTCAGAATCCGAAGGTGTGGGAGGCGTCGGGGCACGTGGGCGGGTTCAACGACCCGATGGTGGACTGCCGGGAGAGCAAGTCGCGCTACCGGGCGGACCACCTGATGTGCATGGGCAAGAAGGGCGACAAGGGGGGTCAGATCTATGCGTTCATCGAGAACGACGACGCGTCGTTCGATGCGGCGCTCAAGAAGCTGAGCAAGTACGTCAAGCAGGATCTGGCCAAGGGCGATATCGATCTGTGCCCGCTGACGGATCTGTCGTTGGAAGAGCTGGCGATCACGGTCGGGCCGGACACCAAGACGGTGGGCACGCTGACCGAGCCCCGTGCGTTCAACCTGATGTTCAAGACGTTCGTCGGCGCGACCTCGGCGCAGACGGACGAGAACGCGGCGTACCTGCGGCCGGAGACGGCGCAGGGGATCTTCATCCACTTCAAGAACGTGGTGGATACGACGCGGGTGTCGGTGCCGTTCGGGATCGCGCAGACGGGCAAGTCGTTCCGGAACGAGGTCACGCCCCGCAACTTCACGTTCCGCTCGCGCGAGTTCGAGCAGATGGAGATCGAGTTCTTCTGCCACCCGGACGATGCCAAGCAGTGGTATGTCTTCTGGCGCGACTGGCGGATGCAGTGGTGGAAGGACATCGGGCTGGGGGGCGAGAACCTGATTTTGCGTGAGCACGGCAGCGACGAGCTGGCGCACTACGCCAAGGACGGCGCGGGCACGAGCGACATCGAGTACCGGTTCCCGTTCACGGCCCCGGGCTACGGCGAGTTGGAGGGGATCGCGCACCGGACGGACTTCGATCTCAGGCAGCACCAGGAGCACTCCAAGAAGAAGATGGAGTACCACGACAAGACGCGGGGGGAGCTGGCGAAGAACGGGCAGCCCAAGGGCGAGTGGTACCTGCCGCACGTGATCGAGCCGAGCGCGGGGCTGGACCGCGGGGTGCTGGCGATCCTGTGCGAGGCGTTCACGCCGGACCCGGAGCGTGCGAGCGGTGTCTATATGAAGTTCCACCCGCGGGTGGCGCCGATCAAGGCGGCGGTGTTCCCGCTGGTCAAGAAGGACGGGATGCCGGAGTTGGCGCGGCCGCTGTTCAAGGAGCTGCGGGCGCGGTTCGGGCACCTCGGGACGATCGAGTACGACGAGAAGCAGTCGATCGGCAAGCGGTACGCGCGGATGGACGAGGCGGGGTGCCCGTTCTGCTTCACGATCGATTCGGAGACCTTGAGCGAGGGGACGGTGACGGTGCGGCACCGCGACACGCTGGATCAGGAGCGGATCGCGATCGGTGGTGTCGGCGATTTTCTGGGCGAGAAGCTGGGGGTCTAGGTTCGGGGGCGGGTCTTGAAACGCGAACACCCCGCCGAGTGTCGGCGGGGTGTTCTTGTGAGGGCATCCAGACGGCGGTCTGGTTTCTGAGATCGGCTTCTGAGATCAGCGGCGCCGGCGTCCGGCCACGAGGCCGCCGAGGCCCAGAAGGGCGATCGCGGAGGGCGTGGGGACGGCGTAGCTGACGTTGTCGGCTTGCCAGAGTTCCTGGAAGGAGATGTCCTCGGGCGTGCCGACGACGGAGATGGTGGAGAACGTCGCGGAGCCGGAGACGAAGCCGATGAAGCCGGCGTCGAAGCCCGCGACGGCGTCGAGGAGGATCAGCTCGTCACCGACTTCGAGGGCGATGCCGTCGCCCGAGAAGGGGCTGACCCAGTCGGCGCCGAAGGCGAAGACCGACTGCCCGTTGAAGCCGAAATCGACGCGTTCGCCTGGGGCGATGCCGGTTTCGCCGTCGAGGTGGTTGGTGCCGTCGAAGTTGCCGAACTGGTCGCCCGGCGAGATGGCGAGGGCGCCGTCCGCTCCGTTGGGCCCGCCGTCGCGGGTGATCTGGATGATGCCGGTGTCGAGGGTGGAGCCGTCGGCGATGTCGCCGGTGGCGAGGTTGTTGAAGTCCTCGACGAAGACGGGGTTGCCACCGATGGCGGCTTCCCAGGCGCCGCGGTCGGTGAACACGGTGAGTTGGGCCACGGCGGGAGCGGCGAAGGCTGCGCCGGCGAGGCATGCGATACCACGAACGTTTTTCACGTCACACTCCTTCTCTCTCGATCGATGAGACAGGCTCTTTCTCTTGCCCGACGCCCGTGTGCCGGGTCTTTCTCTGGCACAGGCTAATCGATCGGGGCGGGAGGTCCAAGAAGAATTGGGGTGGAAGTCCCTAGATGGCGGTCGGGCTGGATATTGGAGCGTGGATCGGGGTGTCTGCGTCGCGATTTCTGGGTGGTGGGAACCGGGCGCGAAACTGGGGGAGAGGAGGTCCCTATAAGGTGGCCTCCGGCGTGTCGTCTCGTCCGTGCCGGAGGGGTCGGCGTCGGCCCGCACGGGCTCGGCGGGAATGGGGATGGATGTGATCCGGATTCTGATCGTTCTGGCGGTGGTGCTGGCGGCGTTGGCCGGCGGCGGGTTCGCGGTGTGGAAGTCGCCGATCGGCGATCAGATCCGCGATCAGCGTTCGCAGGGCGAGCAGGGCGAGCTTGTGCGGATGGAGGAGGTCGGGCTGGGCGACATCGTGCGGACGGTGAGTGCGCCCGGGTCGATCGAGCCGCAGACCAACGTGCAGATCTCGAGCCAGGTGTCGGCGCGGGTGCTCGCGATCCCGTTCCGCGAGGGCGAGCAGGTGAAAGCGGGTGACGTGGTGATCCGGCTCGATCCGCAGGACCTGGTGGCGATCCTGGAATCGGCGAAGGCCGGGCTGCGCGGGCAGGAGGCCAGGCTGGGCGGATCGGAGGCCAGGCTGATCAACGCGCGTCTGGAGTTCGAGCGGCTGCGGTCGCTGTTCGAGACGGGCGACGTGACCAAGTCCGAGCTCGATGTCGCCGAGGCGAACTATCTGCAGGCGCAGTCGGACAAGAAGGCGCTCGAGCACGGGATCGAGCAGGCTCAGGCGCAGATCGATCAGGCCGAGCAGGATCTTGCGAACACGACGATCGTGAGCCCGATCGATGGTGTGATCACCTCGCTGAACGCGGAGGTGGGCGAGACGGTGATCGTGGGCACGACCAACAACCCGGGCAGCGTGATCATGGAGATCGCGGATCTTTCGAACATGCTGCTGCGTGCGGCGGTCGACGAGGCGAACATCGCGCCGGTGCAGGTCGGGCAGGAGGCGACGGTCTACATCAACGCGTACACCGATCGCGAGTACCGCGGGACGGTGCGCCGGATCGGGCTCAAGCGTCAGGTGAGCAGCGACGGTACGGGGACTTTCGAGGTAGAGATCGGGCTGGAGTTGGCCGAGGGCGAGACGCTGTTCAGCGGGCTGTCGGCGTCGACGGACATCGAGGTCGAGCGGGTGTTCGATTCGATCCGTGTGCCGACGCAGGCGGTGCTGGACCGTCGCGTGGACGATCTGCCGTTCGAGGTTCGGACGACGAACGATCTGGTGGACACGAACAAGACGTTCGCCCGGGTGGTGTACAGGGTCGTTGACGGCAAGACCGTGGTGACGCCGGTCCGTGTCGGGGCGAGCGACCTGACGGGTTCGCAGATCCTCGAGGGGCTGGAGGAGGGCGACCGGATCGTCACCGGTCCGTTCCGGGTGTTGGTGAACCTCAGGAACGACCGTTCGGTTCGTGACGAGGAAGCGGTGGAGGCTGAGAAGGCGGCGCAGAGGGCTCGGGACGCCGCCGGCGACGCCGATGCGGGGGGGAGCGAGGGCGCGGCGGGTTCCGATGAGCGGGCTGATGAGGACACGGGCGGATCGGACAGCGGCGGATCGGAGACCGATGGATCGGGCACGGCCGAGCAGGGCGAAGACGCCAACGCGGGTGAGGGGTGATCGTGAACCCCGCGTCCACGCCGAGCGATGTGACGATCGATATCCGCGGCATGCGGAAGATCTATCGCGTGGGTGACGAGACGGTCCGGGCGTTGGACGGTGTTGACCTGACCATCCGGAACAACGAGTTCGTGGCGATCATGGGTGCGTCGGGATCGGGCAAGTCGACGCTGATGAACATCCTGGGTTGCCTGGATCAGCCGACGACGGGTCGCTACGTGCTCAACGGCAAGCCCACGCACAAGATGGGGATGAGCCGGCTGGCGCGGGTGCGGAACGAGGAGATCGGGTTCATCTTTCAGAGCTTCGAGCTGCTCAGCAGGGCGAGTTCGCTCAAGAACGTGATGCTGCCGATGCTGTACTCGCGTCGGCACCTGTTCAGTGCGCGTCGGCGTGCGAAGCGGGCGTTGGACCTGGTGGGGCTGGCGGATCGGATGGGGCACCGCCCGAACCAGTTGTCGGGCGGGCAGCGTCAGCGTGTGGCGATCGCCCGCGCGTTGGTGAACGAGCCGAGTATCCTGCTGGCCGACGAGCCGACGGGGAATCTGGACAGCAAAACGACGGTGGAGATCATCGAGCTGTTCAGGCGGCTGCACCGGCAGGGGCAGACGATCGTGATCGTCACGCACGAGGAGGACGTGGCGGGTCACGCCGAGCGGATCGTTCGGCTGCGGGACGGGAAGGTGATCTCGGACGCGGCGACGGACGAGGATCCGATCCACCGGGACTGGGTGCGCCGGATGGCCGAGGGGCGGGGGAGCATGGTCGAGGTGACCGATGCCGAGCACGAGCTGAACGCGATGGCGGACGCGAACAAGCCCGGGCCCGAGGTGAGGCGGGGCTGGTTCGGCAAGAAGAGGCCGGCCGAGGGTTCGACCGTGTTGCCTGGCGGGGATGACGAAAGCGGGGCGGTCTGATGGGCGCGGTGGTTCGGTTGTTGTGGCAGACGGTGTTTCTGGCGATCGGTCAGGTGTGGGCGAACAAGGTCCGGGCGGTGCTGACGGCGCTCGGGATCATCATCGGGGTCGCGAGCGTGATCTCGGTGATCAGTTTTCTGAACGCCGGTCGGGACTGGATGCTGGATCAGATCGACTCGCAGGTCGGTTCGCGGACGATGTGGATCTGGGGTGACGTGCCGGACGCGCAGCGCGGGGTGATGAGCTGGGCGGACGTGCGGGTGAACACGACCGAGGCGCGTCTCTTGCTCGAGCGGGCTCCGTCGATCGAGGATCTCACGCCGATGTGCAATCGGAGTTGGGAGATCGGTTACGGCAAGGAAACGGTGCGTGGTGCGTCGGTGCGTGGTGTCTGGGCGAGCTGGCACGATGTGGAGTCGAGGCAGGTCGTCCTGGGGCGGCCGCTGTCGCGGATCGACAACGAGGAGCGTCGGCACGTCTGTCTGATCAACGAGGTCGCGATCGAAGAGTTGAAGCTCGATGTCGATCCGGTCGGAGACTATCTGCTCATCAACGGCCGGCGGTTCCTGATCATCGGGGTGCTGGAGACCAAAGAAAGCGGCGGTATCTTCGGCGGCGGGCAGCCCCGCACGGAGTTGTACATCCCGTTCAACACCCACAAGATGATGGATCCGTACTCCGGCACATGGTTCCAGGCGAACATGGTGGATGCGGAACAGGCGGACGAAACACAAGCGGAGGTTCGCTTTGTGCTTCGGACACACCGCGGGTTGTCCGGAGATGACGAGGACACGTTCGAGATGGAGATCGTGGCCAGCGCGATCGACTTTTTCAACAACTTTGCGATGGTGATCACGGGAGGGGCGACGGTGGTGGTCGCGATCTCGCTGTTCGTCGGGGGCATCGGGATCATGAACATCATGCTGGTCAGCGTGAGCGAGCGGACCCGGGAGATCGGGCTGCGCAAGGCGGTCGGGGCGCAGCCGCCGGTCGTGCTCATGCAGTTCCTCGTCGAAGCGGTGGTGCTGTGCGTGATCGGCGGGTTTGTCGGGCTGGCGTTCGCGTTCGTGCTGACGCTGATCCCGAAGGCGGTGCCGGACTTCCCGCTCGATGAGGTGCCGCTGAGCGCGGTCGCGGTCGCGATCGGGATGGGTTTTTCGGCGTTGGTGGGCGTGGTGTTCGGGATCCTGCCGGCGATCAAGGCGGCTCGGTTGAACCCGATTGATGCGCTCCGGCATGAGTAGATACGACGACTGACACGCACGCACAGGGACACGCGGGATGATGATGACGGCAATGAACGGGCGGACGCGGGCGGGGCTCGCGGGTATGTTGGTATTGGCGGCTGGCGGCTTGGTCGGGTGCACCACGAACCCGTTCGCCGAGGCTCCGGGCGACAAGGACATCGTGGCGTCGGAGGATCGCCTGCGTCGGATCGGGACGCTGCGGCTGGAGCGGCTGGATCTCGATGCCGCGGGCACGCCGGAGGAGCAGATCCGCGGTGCTCGTGAGACCTACGCCGGGCGTGAACGGGTTGAACTGACGCTTGATGATGTCCGGCTGGACGCGTTCGAGCACAACCTCGGCATCCGCGGGACGCTCGTGGGCCCGGTGATCGCCGCCGAGCGAGTGTCGCAGGAGGAGGGGGCGTTCGATGCGCTCTTCACGCTGGACGCGAACTGGTTCAACGGGGACGAGGCGACGGCGACGGCGCTGGCGAACGGGCAGTCCGAGTCGCAGTCCTTGACGCCCGGGGTCACGGTGCCGCTGCGGACGGGGGGTGAGATCGCGATCACGGCGCCGCTCACGCGGTTCGAGACGGACAACGCGTTCGCGACGCTGAAC
>DIYM01000110.1:0-1048 GCA_002429045.1 Phycisphaerales bacterium UBA6054 | reverse complement strand
ACAACGCGTTCGCGACGCTGAACCCGGCGTACACGGCCGATTTTCAGTTCTCGCTGAGTCACAACCTGTTGCGTGGGGCGGGGCGGAAGGTCGCGACGCACGGGATCAGGCTGGCCGAGTACGACCGGCAGATCTCGGAAGCGCAGGCCAAGCTCGAAGTGATCCGCACGCTGGGCGACGTGGATCGTTCGTATTGGCGGCTGTACGCGAGCATCCGCGCGTTGGAGGTCGAGGAGCAGCAGTACCGGGTGGCGGTGGAACTCTTCGAGCGCGCAGAGCGACGCGAGAGGGCGGGATCGGGCGCGCAGATCGACGTGGTCCGGGCGCAGTCGGGCGTGGCCGACCGGGTCGAGCAGATCATCCGGGCCCAGAACGATGTGTCGCTGCGTGAGCGGGAACTCAAGGCGTTGCTGAATGCCCCCGGGCTGGAGGTCGGCACCGAGACCGCGGTGGTCCCGGTCAGCGATCCAGAGCCGGTGCTGTACCGGTTCGATGCGGGCGAGTTGGTTTCGGCGGCGGTCGCGAACCGGATGGACCTGCTCGAGGTCGAGTTGCGGCTGGCCCGGGACGCGGCCCAGATCGCGTTCGATCGGAATCAGACCCTGCCTCTGTTCGCGCTGCAGTACACCTACCGGATGAACGGGTTGGATGATTCGCTCGGGGATGCGGCGCAGGTGGCCGGGCAGGGGCGGTTCGAGGACTGGTCGGTGGGTGTCCGGGCCGAGGTGCCTCTGAGCAACCGGGCGCGTGAGGCGACGCTGGCGCAGTCGATCCTCCAGCGGTTGCAGCGCTTGGCGACTCGGGATGCGCGTGAGCAGCAGATCGAGAAGGAGGTCCGGGACGCCGTGGATCAGTTGTCGAGCACGTGGCAGCGGATCCTGGCGAGCCGTCAGGCGGTGGTGCTCAACACGAGGGCGTTGGACGCCGAGCGTCGGCAGTTCGAGGTTGGCCGGTCGACCAGCACGGACGTGCTGGACGCGGACACGAACCTGGCGGACGCGAGGCTCGCGGAGATCCGTGCGGTGGTGGAGTATCAGATCGCGCAGAT
>DIYM01000109.1 GCA_002429045.1 Phycisphaerales bacterium UBA6054 | reverse complement strand
GGCCTGTCAGAGATCTCGCCGCCGATCTCCAGCGGACACGGTCCCGCGTGCGGGCGATGCTGATCGCGCGCGGGACCGCGAGCGTGCTCGCCGCGGCTGGCGTCACGGTCCTCACGCTGGGGCTGATCGACCTCGGGCTCCGCCTGCCGGCAGCCGTGCGTTCGGCCCTGCTGATCGCCGGGCTGGGTGCGCTGGCACACGGCGTGCGCCGGTCCGTGCTCCCCGCGACCCGCTGGCATATGAGCAACTCGGCGATGGCGCACCGGCTCGAAGGCATGTTCCCAGAACACCGAGGCGCGATCGCCCCGGCGGTCGGCCTGCTCGCGATGGCGGATCGGCCCGGCCCGGGGGGCGCGATCGCGCGGGCGGGCATCGCGCGCGCGTCCCGGCACGTGGGACAAGTCCGCGCCCCGGCGCTGATCCGCTACAGCGGGCTCACGCCCGCGGGCGCATCGCTCGGAGCCGTCCTGATCGTCTTCGCGATCCTCCTGGTGCTCAGCCCGACGATGACCCGGATCGGCGCCCAGAGGGTGCTCATGCCCTGGACCGACGCGGGCTGGCCGACCCGGTTCGGCGTCACCGATCTGACCGCCGTCGAGATCCATCCCGTCGATGAAGCGCTGCCCGTCCGCGTCGCGATCGGGCCCGCCGACCCCAAGGCACGCGTCCGCATCGAATGGACCGGCGCCCCGGGTTCGGCGGTGCAGCGTGCGCCCATGACCCCGCAGCCGGCCGGCAACGAGAACCAACGCACCTACGAGCGGCTCATCGACCCCGTCCGCCCGACCCGCAACGGGATCCCGCCCGACGAGCAGACACTCCGGTACCGGATCGTGACACCCGACGACCGGAGCGACTGGACCACCGTCCGGCTCGTTCGGCCACCGGAGGTCGTGTCCGCGTCCGCTTCGATCGCCCCGCCCGCGCACGCCGCCGGCGCACCGGGGCTCGACAGCTTCCGCATCGGAGCCGTCGAACTCTCGACGGGCGAGGCCACGCTCGGGCCGCTGCTCGGCGGATCGGACATCGAGATCACCTGGACCTTCTCGTCCGACGTGACACCCACGGGCACGGACGCCTGGTCCTCGCAGAGCATCAGCGTGAGCCAGCCCGAGCCGAACAGCGTCCGCGTGACCGTCCCGTCGGACGGCCCCGCCCGTGTCGCGCCGGTCGTCGAGGACCGCCACGGGCTCGGGGTGAGGCTGCCCGTGTCGGTGGGCATCGATGTCCGCCCCGACAGCGTGCCCAGCGTTCAGATCGCGTCGCCCTCGAGCGATCAGATCGTCACACCAGACGCGGCGATCGAGGCCCGGATCGAGAGCGCCGACGAGGTCGGGATCACATCGCTCCGTCTCGAATCGCTGCGCCTGTCCCGCCCCGCGGACTCGCCCGGCGCCCCGCCCGAACCGAACGATGAACCCGTGATCGTCCGCTCCACGCCCGACGGCACCCCGGCGCAGACCCGCGTCGAACTCGACGCGGAGTTCTTCCCGGCGTCGCTCGAGGCCCGCCCGGGCGACGAGATCGTGCTCGTCGCGATCGCGGCGGACACGCGCGGGCTCGAAGGCACGGTCCGCTCCCAGCCCAGACGCCTGCGTGTCGTTTCTCAGGAGGACTTCGCCGCACGCCTGCGTGCCCAGCTCGACCCGATCTCGGGCCTGCTGCGCCGGGGGGACGACGGGCAGCGTGACCTCATCGAACGCAACGCCTCGCCCGAACGCGACGCCGGAGCGATCGCACGCGAGCAGACCGCGCTTGGGGATCTGATCGCGTCGGCGAGGCGGGCGGTGCGAGAGCTCGATCGGGACGCCCTTGCCAACCGGGTCGAAGACTCGGCGCTGACGTCCATGCTCGACGACCTCGAAGCGACACTGGACGAGGGCGTGGACGCCGCACGCCGATCGTCACGCCTGATCGAACAGGACCGACCGCGTGACGCGACCCGTGCGCAGCGCGATGTGCGAGAGCGCCTGGGCGAAGCGATCTCGATGCTCGACCGGGGCAGCGACGCGTACCTCGCACGCCGGGCCATCTCCCGTCTGCGTGAACAACTCGAGCAGGCGAACGCGGACACCGCCGAGGTGGGCCGGCGGACGGCGGGCCAGCGGGAAGACGAGATCACCCGGCAGGACCGGGACGAGTTGGATCGGCTCGGGCGATCGCAACGCGACTTGGCCGACCGAACCCGCGAAGCCCTGGAAGAGCTCGAACGCCGGGCCGGGGCGCTCGAACGCGACGACCCCGCCCAGGCCGAGGCCCTCCGGCGTGCCGCCGAGTCCGGGCGGGCCAGCGACGTCGCGTCGCAGATCCAGCAGGGCGGGCAACAGACCGAGCAGAACCAGACCGGGCAGGCCCAGCAATCGCAGCGGGAAGCACTCGAGCAACTCGACGAGATGCTCGAGCAGATCGACTCGGCGGGCGGGCTTCGCGACACCGCGCTGCGGCGCAAGCTCGCCGATCTGATGCAGTCGATCGAATCGCTGATCCGATCGCAACAGCGGGCCCTGGCTCAGCTCGGTGCCGCGAGAGAATCGGGCGAGACCCGCGCTCTGCCGCAAGGCATGATCGTGCTCCGCAACAACACGCTCGGCGTGATCGACGACGCGTCGGCGGCGTTGGCCGAACTCAGGCTCATCGCCGAGTCGTTGCGCGACGCCGAAGACGCCCAGACCAACGCGATCACCGCGCTCCGGCTCGACCCGCCCGACCTGGACAGCGCCGAGGGCAGCGAGGAGCAGAGCCTGCTGCTGCTCGAGCAAGCGCTGGAAGAGGCCAGGCGTCAGGACGAGCGGGCCGAACAACGCGAGCAAGAGCGGAGGAAGGCCGAGCTCCGCAAGGCGTACCGAGAGGCGCTCGAAACGCAGGCCGCCATCCGGGACGAATCCGCCCCGCTCCTGGGGCGTCCGCTGAGCCGACGCCAGCGCATCGAGTCGCGCCGGGCCAGCGCGGCCCAACTCGGGCTCGCCGGGACGGTCGATGCGATCCGGGAGGGCACCGAGGAGCTGGCCGATGCGCCGGTCTTCGGGCTGGCGCACGACCAGCTGGACATGCTGATGCGTGCCGCCGCCGAGGGCCTGACCGCCTCATCGCCGCCGGTCTCGATCTCGCTGGACCAGGAGAACGCGGTCGCCCTGCTCGCCTCGCTGGTGGAGGTGCTCTCCGACCAGGGCCAGCCGAACCAGGACGACTTCCAGGACGGTTCGGGCGGCGAAGGCGGGGGCGGCTCGGGCGAGGGCGAGCAGACCCTGATCCCCCCGGTCGCCGAGCTCCGCCTGCTGCGCGACATGCAGGGCGCCGCCATGGTCATGACCCGGCGCATGGGCGAGAACGCCGACCTGCGTGCCGACGCCGATCGCGTGCGCCGGCTCGCCGAGTTGCAGGGGGCGCTCGCCGAGCGGGGCACCGCGTTGATCGAACGCCTGAACCGACAGCCCGGGCAGCCCGTACCACCCGGATCGGGCCCGGACACCCCCGCGGACGGGACAGAAGAACCGGTGGAACCGGGCGAGCCCGCCCCCGAAACGGACGATGGAGACCCTTGATGCGGCATGAGTTGTTTGCCATCCCGCTCGCCCTGTTTCTGGGCCAGGGCTCCGTCGCGACAGCCCGGCCCGCGGCCTCGCCGCCCGAGCCCACGCTGCCTTCGCTCGATGAGCTGCTCGGCATCGCGGACGGCGAATCGGGAGAGCTCGATGACCGCGCGCTGCAACGCAAGCTCTCCGCCCAGGAAGCAGGCGAGCGTTTCGAACAGGCGGTCGTGCTCATGGCAGACGCGGCGGAGCGTATTAACAACTCCGGAGACCTCGGGCTCCGAACCCAACGCATCCAAGAGGACATCCTCAAGAAGCTCGACCAGGTGATCGAAGCCGCACAGCAGCAGCAGTCGGGAGGCAGCGGTTCGTCGGGTTCCTCATCGAGCCGGCAGCAACAGCAACAGCAGCAGCCCGACCAGTCGTCACAGAACCAGGGCCAACAACAGGGCGGCTCGGAATCCGGAGGCGACAACATGCCCGGCGCCTCCACGGACACCCGGCTCAAGCCGGGTGTGGTGCCCGACGGCGTGACGTGGGGCAACCTGCCCCAGCGCGAGCGCGACGCGGTCAGCCAGGGAGTCAACGACCGCTACAGCGCGCTCTACCGACGCCTGACCGAACTGTACTACCGGCGTCTCGCCGAGCAGGAGGGCAACGAGTGATGCACCGTTCGTTCGCGGTCGCCGTATCGCTGGGGGCGCTCGCGTTGCCGCTGCTGGCTCAGGACGAATCGCCTTCGCGCCGCGGCTCGGCGGAGAACAACGCCGCCGAGGGCGAGATCACGCCCGAGCTCGACGCGGCGATCGCCCGGGGCCTGTCGGTGCTCGCCGACACCCAGAACCCCGACGGCTCGTGGGACGCCGGACGGTTCGGCAAGAACGTCGCGATCACATCGCTCGCGTGCCTGGCGTTCATGGCGGACGGCAACATGCCGGGCCGGGGGGCCTACGGCGAGGTCATCGAGAAGGGCACCGACTTCATCCTCGCCAACTCGGCCGAGAACGGGCTGCTCGCCGCCGATGCCGCCAACGGCCCGATGTACGGGCACGGGTTCGCCGCGCTGTTCTTGGGCGAGGTCTACGGCATGACACGGGGGGGGGCCGACACCGCGCGCGCACAACGTGTCCACGAAGCCCTGGTCCGTGCCGTACGCCTCATCGAGCAGACCCAGAACGACGAGGGAGGCTGGCGCTACAACCCGGTGCCCTACGACGCCGATGTCTCCGTGACGATCTGTCAGATCATGGCGCTGCGCAGCGCCCGCAACGCGGGGCTCGAGGTCTCCAGCGAGGTCATCGACAAGGCGGTCGAGTACGTTCGGATCTGCCAGAACGCCGACGGGGGGTTCAAGTACCAAGCCGACAGCGGCGCCAGCGCCTGGCCCCGCTCGGCCGCGGGCGTCGCCAGCCTCTTCTACGCGGGGATCTACGAGGACGAGGCGATCGACAAAGGGCTGGCGTACATCGAGAACAGCGCGCTGCCCGGGCGCACCAACGCCCGCAGCCGCGCCCACTACCACTACGGGCACTACTACGCGGTCCAGGCGATGTACCTGGCAGGCGGCGAGTACTGGGAACGCTGGTGGAACGCCGTCCGAGAAGAACTCCTCGCGACCCAGAACGATGACGGCACCTGGTCCGATCGCTCCGTCGGCGACACCTACGGAACCTCGATGTCGCTCATCGTTCTTCAGATGCCCAAGCGCTATCTGCCGATCTTCCAGAAGTGACCAGCACCCCGAGCCAACCCGCCCCGTTCCGCGCCGCCGCCCGAGCGCTCGCGGCCTTCTGCTTCGCGGGCGCCGCGAGCGCCGAGCAGGCCGCGTTTCTCCGGACCGACCTCTCGATCGGCTCGGGCGAGATCGTCTCGATCGACGGCTCCTGGCTAACCGTCGAGGACCCCTCCGGCTCAGCGGGACGGGTGCCCCTGGATCGGATCGATCGGGTCGATGTCCGCAACGCGGGGCACCGCCCGCCCCCGGAGACCGGGCGGTACTTCGTCGATCTCGTCGACGGGCAGCGCCTGATCGTCGATGTCTCTGAATCGCCCGACCCAGAGAGCCTCACCGGGCGAGCCGCCGGGCTCGGGCCCGTCAGCATCCCGATCGAGCGCATCCGGCTTGTGTCGGCCGCCGCCCCCGAGCAGCACGCCCCCCCGCCCGCCGCCGACCGCGTCACGCTTCTCAACGGCGACGTCCTGACGGGCTTCGTCGCCTCGCTCGGCGCCGAGGTCGTCATCGAGTCCGACTCGGGCGCGACGACGACCATCGGTCTCGCCCGCGCCCGGTCGATCGAACTGGCCAACCCGCCCGAACCCCCCGCGCGCGACGCGGTCTTCGTCAGCGACACGTCCGGATCCGTCATCATCGCCCGAGAGTTCTCCGTCGGACCAGATCTCACATTCACCGTCGAGACCGACGCCGCCGCCCTCGGAGTCGCGTCCAACGGCGCCGAACGCGTCGCTTACAAGCCAGAGCACGCCCGGTTCGTGTCGCTGTCGGTCCGACGCGTCGCATCGAGCATCGTGGGGATCGGCGATCTCCAGCCCGACAGCGTCGAGCCGACCGGGGGTCGGCGTTGGACCCCCGATCCGGTGAACGCGGCGCCGGACACCCCGCCCCGCATCGCGGATGTCTTCCTGCCCGCGCCCGCGGCCGTCCGGTTCGAACTGCCCCGCGGCGCCGTGCGGTTCGCAACGGGCGTTTCGCACCGGGGCGGGCCTTGGACCGACTGCACGGCGAGCGTGTTCGTCGAGACACGCGCCGGGGTCCGCGTCGGGCTGGGGCAACGCAGGATCACCTCGGAAAGCGAGCCGGCCGAGCCGATCGAGGCGGAACTGCCCGCCGACGCCGTCGCGATCGTTTTCGAGGTCGATCCGGGCCGGTACGGCGCGATCCAGGACGCCGTGGTCTTCGTCAAGCCGCGGGTCGTGGTCCGGGACTAGGGCGTCGCCCGGCTCAGCGGAGCTTGAGCGTCGCCAGCGCCACCACGCACAGCAGGATCGCGAGGATCCACAGGCGGACCACGACCTGGTTCTCCGCCCAGCCGCCCATATGGAGGTGATGGTGGTACGGGGCGACGCGGAAGATCCGCCGCCCGGTGCCGGTCTTGATACGCGTGTACTTGAACCACCCGACCTGCATGACGACGGACATGATCTCCAGGATGAACACCCCGCACATGATCAGGACGACGATCTCTTGCCTGATCACGACCGCGATGTAACCGATCAGCCCGCCCAGCGCCAGCGATCCGGTGTCGCCCATAAACACCTGCGCCGGCGCGGCGTTCCACCACAAGAAACCCAGACACGCCCCCGCCATCGCGCCCGCCAGCACCGACAGCTCGTCCGCACGCGGCACGTGCGGCACCAGCAGGTACTGCGCCCACTCCTCCGAACCGGCGATCAGCGTCAGCACCAGCAACGCGAACGCGACCACGCACGAGACCCCGCCCGCGAGCCCGTCCATACCGTCCGTGATGTTCACCGCGTTGGACACCCCCGCGATCATCAGCGTCGCGATCAGCACGAACACCGGCAACGCGAGATAGACCAGCCCCGGGTTGACGCCCTGCGAACCCGGCAGGAACGTCCGCTGGAAGGGGACGTTCAGCGCGTGCCCCAGCGACGCGCCGCCCTCGGTCATCGAGTAGCGGAACGCGAAGTAGCCCGCGATCACCCCGATCCCGAGCTGGAAGACCAGCTTCTCCCACGCGTGCAAGCCCTGCCGACCGGTGCCGCGCCGGGCCGCGGTCAGCTTCAACCAGTCGTCCGCGCCGCCGACGCCCGCGAGCCACACCAGGACGAACAGCCCGAGGAGCACCTGCGGCACCTTCAGATCCGCCAGCAGGAACGTGCTGACAAAGATGGACCCGCAGATCAGCACGCCCCCCATCGTGGGCACGTTGGCCTTGCTCTTGGCATGCGCCCGCAGCATCTCGGCGTCGGTCTCCCCGCCGTCGCCGATCTTCAGCCCGACCAGGAACGAGATGGTGCGCCTGCCCATCGCGATCACGATGCCGAACGCGAGACCGGCCGCGAGCAACGCTCGGAACTGCACCTGGTCGAGCACGCCCAGCACGGAGTACAGCCCGGTGTCGAGCAGCCACGTCCGGACGGCATCGAAGAGCAGGTACAGCATCAGGCGTCCACCGCCGATCGCTCCGTGTCGCCGGCGTGGGCGTAGCGGGCCCTCAACGCGCCGAGCACGCGCTCGACCCGCATCCCACGCGACCCCTTGAGCAGCACCGCATCGCCGGGCCTGATAGCGTCCGCGATCCGCGAGATCGCTGCGGCGTCGGGATCACCCCGGCCCGAACCCGCGGCCGCCGCGAACCGCGGGCCGACGGTCAGCACCACATCCGCGATCCCGTTCGCCAACCCGAGCACCTCACGATGGTAACGCCCCTCGCTGTCGCCGAGTTCGAGCATGTCACCGAGCACCGCCACCCGGCGCAAGCCGGGCTCGCCGCCCAGCACGCCCAACGCCGCACGCATCGACGACGGGTTCGCGTTGTACGCATCGTTGATCACCGCGATCGGAGGCCCGCTCGGGATCGATTCCCGCTCGAGACGCATGCCCGCCCCGGACGCCCGCGCGAGCCCGGCGCGGACCGCCCCGTCCCCCACGCCCAGCCACCGCGCCGCGAGCACCGCCAGCGCCGCGTTCATCGCGTTGTGCACGCCCGGCATGGGGATCTCCAGCGCCGCGTCATCGAGCAAGAACCGCACACCCACGCCCGCGCCGGTCACGCCCGCGACCACGTGATCCGCGTCGCACGCGTCCTCCTCGTAGCGGACACGGACGACACGCGGCGAGCGTTCCAACGCCGCCACCGCGTCCTCGAGCACACCGATCCCAGCCGGCATGAACAGCGGCGCACCGCCGGGCAAGCGGGCGGCGATCGATGCCTTCTCCCGCGCGATGCCCTCCAGCGACCCCACACCCTCCAGATGCGCCTCGCCGACCGTCGTGATGATCGCCGCGTCAGGCCGCGCCGTCTCGCACCGCGCCGCGATCTCGCCCGGGGTGCTCATCCCGATCTCGCACACCAGCACACGGTCCCCCGGCTTCGCGTTCAGCACGGTCAGCGGCACCCCGATCGCGTTGTTGTAGCTCCTCGGCGTGCGCGACCCGGCAAGCCCACCCCCCGAGCACGCCGCCGCGTGCAGCAGGCGGCAGGTCGTCGACTTCCCGTTCGAGCCCGTCACGCCGACGACCCGGAGACCGGACATCAGCCCTCGCCACAACGATGCGAGGCGCTCTAGCGCGTCGGTCGCGTCATCGACCCGCAGGCACGGCATGCCGAGACCCTCCGGCACGCCCCCGGGATCGGTCACGATCGCCATCGACGCGCCGGCGTCCGCCGCCCGCCCGAGGAACGCGTGCCCGTCCGCCCGCTCGCCCTTGTACGCCGCGAAGACCATCCCCGCGCCGACCTCGCGCGAGTCGATCGCGGCGCCGACCGGCGGCTCCGCCCTGCGCGGGGGCGGTCCGACCCACTCGCCCCGCGCCGCCTCGCGGATCGCGTCGAACGTCCACCCGTTCATGCCGGCACCCCGCCCTCGGGCGTCGCGCGGAGCCGACGCTCGCGCAACGCCCGCCTCGCTTCGGCCGCGTCATCGAACCGTGACCGAACCAGGTTGCCCGCGCCGTCGCTCGTGATCTGCTCCGTCTCGTGCCCCTTGCCGGCGATCACGACCACGTCCCCCCGCTCAGCCCCGATCACCCCCGCCCGGACGGCCTCGGACCGGAGCGCGTGGACCTCAACCGGCACACGCGCCGGGACGCCGATCCCCGCGAGGATCTGATCGATGATCGCCCCGGGCGATTCGCGCCTCGGGTTGTCCGACGTGATGATCACCCGGTCGGCCAACTCGGCCGCCACCGCCCCCATGCGCGGGCGCTTGGTCGCGTCGCGGTCTCCCCCGCACCCGAACACCACGCACAGACGCCGATCGCCGATCGCCGAACGGACCGAACCCAGCGTGCTGCGCAGCGCGTCGTCGGTGTGCGCAAAGTCCACAAACACGGTCAGGTCGTCTTCGTCGCGCGACACCAACTCCAGACGCCCACGCGCCGGGCCGAGCACGCCCAACCCGCGGCGCAACGCCGCGACCCGCTCGGTCGCGCTCCGTCCGCGCCGCTCCAGCACCGCGTCCGCCGCGGCCACCGCCTGCAGCACGTTCATCGCGTTGTGCGCACCGACCAATCGCACGCTCCCGCCGATCTCACCCAGCGGCGTGCCGAGCACCAGGGCCATCCCGCCCACGTCCCCGGACACGACGCGAGCCGTCCACGCCGCCCGCGGATCGCCCTTCGTCGAACACCAACGCGTCCGCGTTGCCCCGCCCGACCCGCCCACCGCGTCCGAACTCGGATCGTCGGCGTTGAGCACCCGGACACCGTCCGGCGGGAGCAGTTCGAACAGGCGACGCTTGGCCGCGAGGTACGCCTCGGGCGTCCGGTGATAATCCAGGTGATCGCCCGAGATGTTGGTGAACACGCAGACCGCGAACCGCAGCCCGTCCGCACGCTTCTGGTCGAGCGCATGGGAGGACACCTCGATCGCCGCCGCCCGGCAGCCCGACTCAACCATCGTCGCCAGCGTCCGCGAGACTTCGACCGCGGGCGGGGTGGTCATCGACGCCGGCGCGACCTCCCGCCCGTCATCGACCTCGACCCCGCCGAGCAGCCCGCACCGCACGTCGGCCGCGTTGAGCAACGCCCGCACCATCGTCGTGACCGAGGTCTTGCCGTTGGTCCCGGTCACGCCGACCACGTCGAGCCCCAACGACGGCCGCCCGTAGAACCGCTCGCTGAGCGCCGCCGCGTCACGCGGCACATCGCCCGAGACCAGCACCACCACCCGCGATCCCCCAACCCCGCCTGGCAACTCCAGCCCGTCCGTATCGCTGAGCACCGCCACCGCACCGCACTCGACGGCTGCCGCCACGAACCGCCGCCCGTCCGCCTCCAGCCCGGGCCGAGCGATGAACAGCGACCCCGGCACCGCCGTCCGCGAGTCCTCGGTGATGTCGCACACGCGGACCCCCGCCGCATCGCCCACGACGCGGAGATCGAGCCCCGAGATCAGATCAAGAAGGTCCATGAGTTCGTACACAGTATCGTCGATCCGCACGTTCCTTGGGCAATACCCGCAGGCCTTCGGGATGCCCGCGCCAGATCACGGCAGCACCACCATCGCATCGCCGTACGAGTAGAACCGGTACCCCTCCCGGATCGCCTCGGCGTAGACCCGCTTGACCCGCTCGACCCCGTCGATGCCGGGCGCTTCCAGCGCCGCCGCCACCATCGCGATCAGCGTCGAACGCGGCAGGTGGAAGTTGGTCACCATCCCGTCCACCAGGCGCCAGCGGTAGCCCGGACCGATCAGGATCTTCGTCTCGAACCAGCCCCGGCAACGATCCGCGTACCCGGGCACCGACGCGAGCACCGCCGCCGACTCGAGCGTCCGCACCGACGTGCTCCCCACCGCGATCACCCGCCCGGGCTCGGCACCTTCCTGATCCCCGCCCCCGACTAATCCACCCGCCGAGCCGAGGTGGCACCACTCGCGGTGCATCTCGTGCTGTTCCAGCGTCTCGGTCTCGATCGGCTTGAAGGTCCCCGCGCCGACGTGCAGGATCACCTCTTTCCGATCCACGCCGCGCGCCCTGAGATCAGAGAACGTCCGGTCCGTGAAGTGCAGCCCGGCGGTCGGCGCCGCGACGCTGCCCGCCTCGTCCGATCCGCCCGCGTACACGGTCTGGTAGTGCGACCGGTCCCAGTCGTCGCCCGTCTCGTCGCCGCGCTGCTTGCGCGCGCTCAGTATGTACGGCGGCAAGGGCGTGCGCCCCGCCCGACCCAGCACACCCCCCGCGTCCTCGCCGCGTTGAGCCCCCTCCACCTCGACCAGCCACGC
>DIYM01000060.1:1926-11714 GCA_002429045.1 Phycisphaerales bacterium UBA6054 | reverse complement strand
GCCCGCCTCGGCGACACGCCCGATGAGCTGCACGGACCGGGCGGTCACGACGGTGCCCGCGTCGACCCCTTCGCCGGTCCCGGTCCGGATCGTCAGCGTGTCGCCCGCCTCGCCGATCCGCGGGCGGACGAGCTGCGTGACCTCGGTGTTGGGCAGCAGCGCCGCGCCGCGGGCAAGCTGATCGACGAGCGCCTCGAGATCTGCCTCGCGTTGCTCGGACTGGCGGAGGCGCACGCGGACACGCTCGAGTTCATCGACGAGTTCGCGTTCCCGCTCGGAGCCGAACCCGCTCTCGCCCCGTGTCGGGACGATCGTGTTGACGCCCATCGTAATCGGCTGAGCGATCGGCGAGACAAGCACCCACGCCTGCTCAGAAAACCACCCCGCCCAACCGAGCATACGGGTTGGCAGCACCGAGGTGATCACCAGGGCACCGATCACTATCGGGAGCGACCATCGGACCAGCGGGTGTGCGTTGGTTCGGACCATGGGTCGTTCCGCGGGATGCGTACCCCTTCTTGCGAGTCCTTACAGAGCGGTCGGCCCGCGCTCCGCGGGTGCCGCGACCGGTCACATCCCGGCCCGGTCAGGTCCCCGGCTTGTCACGTCTCGAGATTGTTCTCGAGCGTGTCCTTCCACATCTCGATGTTCTCCAGATAGATCGCGGTGCCCCGCGCCACGCACGTCAGCGGGTCTTCCGCCAGCGTCACATCGAGCCCGGTCGCTTTCTGGACGCGGGCGGGCAGGCCGCGGAGCAGCGAGCCGCCCCCGGCGAGCATGATCCCGTTCTCGACCAGGTCGGCCGCGAGTTCGGGCTCCGCACGCTCCAGGGTTCGCGTGACCGCCTCGATGATCGCGGCGACCGGCTCCTGCAACGCCTCGCGGATCTCCGCGCTCGTGATCTCGGTCTTGCGCGGCAACCCCGACACCATGTCACGCCCGCGGACATCCATGCTGGTGTCCTCGCCGACCGGCGACGCCGATCCGATCTGGATCTTGATCCGCTCGGCGGTCTGCTCCCCGATCATCAGGTTGTAGGTGCGCTTCATGTACCCGATGATCGCCTCGTCCATGTCATCGCCCGCGACGCGGACGGACTCGCAGGTCGCGATATCGGCCAGGGTCATGATCGCGACCTCGGTCGTGCCGCCCCCGATATCGACGATCATCGACGCGGTCGGCTCGGCGAAGGGCAGGCCCGCGCCGATGGCGGCCGCGATGGGCTCCTCGAGCAGGTACGTCCGGCGTGCCCCGGCGCGTTCCGCCGAGTCGAACACCGCACGCTTCTCGACCGCCGTGATGCCCGACGGGATCGAGATGACCACGCGCGGCGCCAGGAAACGCGCCCGCCCCGTCACCTTGGTGATGAAGTAGTTGAGCATCGCCTCGGTGATCTCGAAGTCGGAGATCACGCCGTCCTTGAGGGGGCGGACCGCGGTGATGCTCCCGGGCGTCTTGCCCAGCATCTCCTTGGCGACCCAGCCGACCGCCTGCCCGCCCTTGAGCACCTGGTTGGTGCCCTTTTTGACGGCGACGACGGACGGTTCGTTCAGCACGATCCCCTGCCCGCGCACCGCAACGAGCGTGTTGCAGGTGCCCAGATCGATGCCCATGTCAACGCTGAAGGCTCCGAGGAGTCGTTCGTACCACACGCGGGTGGTTCTCCGGGGGTCGAGGCTGTGCGGGCGGGGCGCGGGCCCCGCGTGTCATCTACTTAAGGATCGTGCATCCTAGCGCGGACGGTACCGCATTTCGGTCGAGCACGCCAGTTCCGGCGCTCCGGCGCGTCCCGCGGGCGCAAAAACCGCGGGCCGTCGCCGATGCCCGGGCGAGCAAAAAACCGCCGCCCGGGGTTGCGGGCGGCGGTTGAGGGGACAGGTCCGATGCGCCCGGTCATCCGGGCCGCTGGATCACTGCGAGGAAGCCTGAGACTTCGAGGTCATCTGGGCCGAGCCGTCGGGCTGGACATCGATGATCTCCGGCTCGATCAGGAACCCGCCCGCGGGCAGGCTGCGCGTCTCCGAGCTCTGGACGTTCCCGTTCTGGTCGACCAGGAACTCGGCCTCGTTGACATAGTCCTTGACCTCGTCCTTGCGGCTGATCGCCTCGAGACGCGCACGCTGCTCGTTGCGAACCTGCGAGAGACGCTGGTTCAACTGATCGACCGAGTGGGCCTGGAAGCGGCTGTGCTCGTCGATGGTCGCCTGGCGGTCTTCCATCATGTCGATCAGGCGCTCGTTGCGGGCGATCGTGTCGATCTGGGCATCGAGCTGGAACAGCTTGGCCTGGAACTCGGCCTGCTCGGACTCGAGCCGGACCAAGAGATCGCTGAGCTGGGCTTCCTGCTCCGTCAGGTAGCCGAGATCGACCGTCAGGTCCTGGACACGGTTCGCGTACAGGTTGCGGGTCTGCTCGACCTGCTCACGCTTGGCGTACGCATCGTCGAGTTCGATCGGGCGGTTGCCAAACGACACACGCACGATCGCGCCGGGGTTGGCCGACTGCGTCACGCGGGCCTGGCCCAGCTGCGTGTCCATGCCTTCCAGGTCGATGGTGGCGAGCTGGACCACCTTGGCGGCGACCTGCTGCTCACGCGTGAGCTGGGCGACCTGGGTCTGCACCTCGCTCAGATCCTGGCGGACCTCGGCGATCTTCTCGGGGTACTGGGCCTCGAGTTTGCGGATCTGGCTCCGCAGCGCGACCGGATCATCGATCATCGAGTCCAGGGCGTGGTTGACGCCGTCGCGGGTCTGATCGAAGAGGGCGTGGACACGATGGGGACCGGCGACGGCCACGAGGACCCCACCGGCCAATGCCGTGATGACGGCGCCCCGAACGACTGTCTTGCCAATGCATCCCATGTCAAACTCCTTGCTTGCTTCTGCCCGGTGCCTGCGGCTGTTCGCCCGGGCTGCGTTGCCTGACCCCGGTCTTCCGGGGATTGTCTTGTTTCCTGCGACCCTCAGGGGGGCCTCGGGTATGTCTGTGGGAACCGGGCCGGTTCGATTTCACGACCGATCGGCGCCGGTGCAAAAATCCGCCCGCCAACGACCGGAAACGCCCGGAACCCCGTCCGGCGGCGCGGTTTGGGCACAGAGCCGGGTATCCTGAACCGGGCAAAGCCCCAGGGTCATTTCCCAATCAAACGGTCCACTCCGCGTTTTCAGGGCCTCAGCAGACCGCTCCCGGCAGGACCTCCGCACCATGCTCAGCAATATGACCACGGGGTTCATCCGAAGGCTCCGGGACAACGACGAAACCGCCTGGTTCGAGCTCTGGGAGACGTTCGGGCCCGTGATCAGGGCCCAGCTGACCAAGTGGGGACGCGGGCGGGTCGGCGTCGAGACGGTCCGCGACCTCTCTCAGGAGACCCTCGCGGCCCTCTCCAACTCGATCGAGCGGTACGACCCCGGGCGCGGGGCGCGGTTCAGCACCTGGCTGCTGGCGATCGCCAAGCACGTCCTGGGCGACGAGATCGACCGGCGCATGGCCCTGAAGCGGGGGGGCGGCAAGTCCAACGCCTCGTTCGATGAGACCTGGATGCTCGCCGGGAGCGAGATGGGTGTGGACGACGCGTACGAAGCCGCGGTGTTCCGCGCCAAGGTGGAAGCCGCGATCCGGGCGGTGGAAGCCGAGTGCGATTTCACGGACTTCACGATCTATCGGATGCGCGTGTTTGACGGGACGCCCGGCAAGGACGTCGCCGACTCGATCGGGGTCTCGGAGCCCACGGTGTCGCGCCGCCTGGCCAAGGTCCGCGAGTTGCTCCGGGTGCGCCTGCGCGAAGTGGTGACGACCTATTCGTTCACCAAGGAAGAAATGGAGGAAGCCCAGCGAAACGGGCTCGAACTGAATCCCAATACCGTCGGCGGGTCGGGCGGGTCCGCCGGGACGCCCGACCGCTCCGCCGACGCGTCGTTCGATGAGGCGATCGCGGAGATCTACCACCGGCAGATGCAACTCCGCGCCGAGGACCAAGACCTCGCCTCGGGCGGGCGCTGAACGGAGAGGGGACGCCCATGTCGGGTCCTGTCGGCATCATCGGAATCATCCTGGGGATCCTGGCCGCCGCCATCGCGCTGGCGATCATCATCTTCCTGTTCACCTTTCTGTTCGGGCTGACGTGGAAGATCCTCCGCAACGTGTTCCGCTTCATCGGGGCCGAACTGACGGATGTGCTCCGGCTGATCGGTTCGATGCTCTCGCTGCTGATCTTCGCCCCGCTGGTGGTTCTCAACATCGTGATCGGGCGGTGGTCGGCGTCCAAGCACTTCGCCAGCTCGTTCCAGACAGAGTGCCGCTCGATCGGTTCGTGCCTGTACCGGATCGCGGTCGGGAACCCGGCCCGCTTGTTCGGGCTGGGCTCGGCGCTCGAGGGTGTGGAGCAGCGCGTGCCCCAGGCGATGGCCGCGGCTCCGGGGCGCGACAGGCCCGCCAAGCGCGTCGGCCAGTTCGACGGGTACAAGATCGTCGGCTCGCTCCAGGGGGGCGGTTCGGGCGGCAAGCTGTACATCGCCGAACCCGACGCGATGAAGCAGGCCGCGTTCGCGCGCAACGGGCTCGGCGAGGTGGACCGTGTCGTCATCAAGGTCTTCAGCCTCGGCGACGGATCGAGCCTCCCCCAGATCGTGCGCGAGTCACGCGCGCTCGACGCGGCAAAGAAGCTCGGGCTCGTCCTCGAGCACGAGCTCACCCCAGAGCGGTTCTTCTACGCGATGCGGTACGTCCCGGGCGATGCGCTCTCGACCGTGACGCAGAAGCTGCACGCCGAGTCCCCCGCCGAGGGTTTGGACAACAGCCGCCTCGCCACCGCGCTGGGCTACGGTGCCGATCTTCTCAAAGCCTTGAGCGCATACCACAGCGCCGGTCTCTGGCACAAGGATGTCAAGCCAGACAACATCATCATCGACGGTAACGACGGCAAGGCCCACCTGGTCGACTTCGGGCTCATCACGCCGCTCAGATCGGCGATGACGCTCACCACGCACGGCACCGAGTACTTCCGCGATCCCGAGCTGGTGCGCCAAGCGTTGCGCGGGGTCAAGGTCCACCAGATCGACGGGAGCAAGTTCGACGTCTACGCCGCCGGCGCGGTGCTCTACTCCGTCGTCGAGAACTCGTTCCCCGCGCACGGCGGGCTGAGCCAGGTCTCGAAGCGGTGCCCCGAGGCCCTTCGTTGGATCATCCGGCGTGCAATGACGGACTATGACCGCCGCTACGCCAGCTCCGATGAGATGCTCGCGGACGTGCGCGTGGTGCTGGCCGCGCCCGATCCGTTCACCCTCAAGCCCGTGGACCTGCCCTCGGTCAGCGGGGCGGAGGTCGGCTTCGAGCCCGAGCCCGAGTCGGACCCGATGGGCGGGTTCGCCCCGCCCGCGGCGGCGCCCGCGCGGGGTTCCCCCGTCCCGCCCCGCCCCGTGCCCCACGAGCCGGTCGCGGCGTCCGTCGGTCAGGGCAACCCCAGCGGGAAGCCCCACATGCGCGTTGCCAACTGGTGGTCCGGGCGTCACGAGAAGCCCGGGGCTGCGGGCACGCCCGCGACACGCCGCCCCGTGCACGCGGCCCCCGTGCCTCCGAGGGGGCTTGTGCCCGCCGAGGCCCGGCGTTCGGCGAAGGACCAGGTCAAGGACGCACGCGAGCGCGCCCGCCAGCGCCGACTCGGTGCCCAGCAGCGCATCGCCGCCCGACGCGGCAAAAAGCCCGCGTACGACAACACGCCCGGCGCGGGCGTTGTGTTCGCCGGGCTGCTCGGTCTCGCGGTGCTCTTCGGGCTGGGCGTGGTCGGTGGCGCGCTCATCAAGCAGGCACGCGAGTCGAACGGGAACGGCCCGGTCATCGCGGTCGCGCCCGATACGCCCGACACGCCCTGGATCCCCGCGATCGAGCGTCTCGAGTCGATCGAGTTCGCCGAGTTGGTCAAGTTCCCAGAACTGACCGAGCAGCTCTCCGAGCAACTGGCCGATATCGATCTGCCCGAGGGCTTCGAGATCCACACCAGCGACGGCTTCCCCATCGCGATCAACCGCAACGGCACGCTGGTCTTCAACAGCCATCAGGATCGTGCCCAAGGCGGGCAGAGCAGGACCTTCGATTTCGGCTCCGCGTCGCCCGACAAGCACCTGCCCAGGATCGACGCGCAGCTGCTCGTCGTGTCAGACCTGCCCCGCCCGCTCTCGGAAGAGCAGGTCCGATCCGTCAAATCCGGGCTCGCGCTGCTCGCCCAGCAGGGCGCACACTTCCACGGTGATTTCATCGCGCACGACACGCAGGCTTCGATCGACGACGTCGCGTCCTACCGCGTCAAGCGCGGACAGCTGCCTCTCGAGTCCAACGGGCTGACATCGAAGACACGCGACTGGATCGGAGCCAGCGACGAATACGACGGCGTGCTCCTGCTCGCGCCCGACCCCGACGACCGCGACAGCATCCGTTCGCTGCTGGTCACGAAGCGTTTCTTCACCAGGCTCGATTGGGACGGATCGGCCAAGCAGTACCTGACGATCCTGGCGGGCAACGGGTTCAAGCCCTGAACCCCGCCGGGATCAACCCCGGCGCGACGCCTGGGCGAGCCTTTCGAGCGTGCCCATCGCCCTTCCCGACCCGATCGACGCGCGTGCGGCGTCGATCGCTTCCCCGATCGTTGGGTATGCGTCGGCGACAACCAAGCCCGCGGCGGCGGTCAGGACGACCATGTCAGCCGCCGGACCCGGATCACCCGAGAGCACCGAACGCACGATGCCCGCCGCGTGGGACTCGTCCCGCGCACGCACAGATCCGATCGGGGCACCAGGCATGCCGAACGACGCGGGATCGACCCGCTCCGTGGTCACGGCGCCGCCCTTGACCACGCCGAGGGTTGTCGGGGCGGTGACGGTCAATTCGTCGAGCCCGTCGTCGGAATGGGCGACGATCGCGTGGTCGGCACCCAAGCGCAGCAGCGTCTCCGACAGCAGCCCCACGAACTCGGGGCGGTACACGCCGATGAGCTGGCGCGTCGCGCCGCACGGGTTGGTCAGCGGGCCCAGCAGGTTGAAGACCGTTGGGAACCCGAGATCGCGACGGACCGGTGCGGCGTGTTTCATCGCGGGATGATGGTGGATCGCGAAGCAGAAGCACACGCCCGACGCTCGCAGGCACGCCGCCTGCGTCTCGTGCGATGCGTCGATGTTGACACCCAGACGGGCGAGCACCTCGGCCGAGCCGCGGCCCGTGCGAGACCGGTTGCCGTGCTTGGCGACCACGACCCGTTCCACGCCCGAACCGGCCCCGGGCCGGCTGCCCGCGATCACGAACGCGGCGGCTGTCGACACGTTGAACGTTTTCGGTGCCCCCCCCGTGCCGCAGGTGTCCACGATCACCGTGCCCGGCTCGGGCTGATAGGGGACCGGCTCGACCCTGGACCGCATCACACGGGCGGCGCCGGTGAGTTCATCGGGCGTGATGGGACGCGTCTGGAGCAGCGAGAGCAGCGACGCGATCTGGGTCGGCTCGAGCGAGCCGGAGAGCAGCGCGTCGAACACCGCCTCGGATTCCTGCTCGCTGAGTGTTTCTCGGGCGCAGAGGCGCGCGAGTGTGTCCCGGATATCGACAGAATTCGGCATCGCAGCAAGCCTAGCCGAACCCCGGATCCCGCGTGTTTGTAAGATTGAGCGGTTGGCACCGCGGAGGACCCATGCCAGAACGCGCGGACATCACCAGCGTCGAGAACGCCGCCCGGATGGCCGCGGGTGCCCATGCGCGCCGGCGGTTCGTCACCGTCTCGGGATGGGCCGCGGCGTGGTCGCTGGGGTTGTCCGCGATCGGGGTGCTCGGGTTGCGCCTGGCGACCGGTGCCGCGTGGTGGTGGGCGATCCCGGTCGGGGCGTTTGGCGCGGCGTTGTTCGTCGGGCTGGTGATGGCCGCACGCACTCGATGGGACCTCGCCCACGCGGCGGGGGAACTGGACAGGGTCCACGAGACCCAGGGCGCGCTGCGGACCGCGATCGAGATCCGAGAAGATGACGGCGAACCCGAACTCGTCGGGCTCGCCAAGGCCCGTGGGATCAGGCTCGCGTCGGCCGTCGATCCCGGGCGTGCTTCTGATCCGGCACGCCCGGCGGGCTGGTGGTGGGCGATCCTCGGCAGCGCCGGGGCGATCTCCGCCGGGCTCTTCGCGCAGCCCGTCACGCGATCGGCGCCGCGGATCGATCCCGGGCCGATGATCCAGCGGGCGCTGGATCAGATCGAGGTCGCCAGCCAGGACGCCGCCGAGATTGATCCCGCCGCACTGCCAGAGCCGGAGGCATGGGAGGAGGTGTTCGAGGAGATCCGGGCACTCGAAGAAGAACTCCGCGGCGGGAGCGCGGATGCGGATGCCCCG
Organism: Phycisphaerales bacterium UBA6054; assembly: GCA_002429045.1. Taxonomy (GTDB): domain Bacteria; phylum Planctomycetota; class Phycisphaerae; order Phycisphaerales; family UBA1924; genus UBA6054. Next base: position 3,355 of record DIYM01000060.1, on the reverse strand, counting down.
GCCCGCACCGCCGCGGCGCTCGAGGAGGCCGCCGACGAGTTAGAACGCCAGGCCGAGCGGGCGGCGCTCGAGGAACAGAGCCTCCGCGATCTCGCGGATTCGTTCGACTCCGACAGCCAGCGGGATGCGCCGTCCCGAGCGGGCGCGGGCCCGGACGACCCGTCCGCGTTGGTCGATCGGCTGGCGGACGCGCTGGCCCGCAACGACATGCTGGACGCCGAACAGGCCGCCCGCGCGATCGACGAAGCGGAGCGGACGATGTCCGATGAGCAACGCCGCGAACTGGCGGACGTGCTCGAGGATCTCGCCGATCAACTGGAACCGGAACCCTCGCCCGAATCAGAGCCCCGATCGGGGAGCGAGGCGCCGCCGCCGGGCGATGATCCGAGCCAGGACGATCCGAGCCAGGACGGCGGGAACGACGATGCTCAACCGGACGGGTCGCTCCCCGAGACGCTCCGCGACCGGGCCGAGTCGTTGCGAGACGAGCAGCCGAGCGCACCGCCCGAGGCGCCGAGCGATCAACCGCGCCCCGAGCCCGGGCGATCACAGGATCCCGATCAACAGAATGGTCGTTCACCCGGCACGCAAGCCGAGCCCGGGCAAGAGCAGCCCAGGGGAGAGCAGCCCAGCGCGCAGCGGGAGGAGACCGGGCGTCGCGACACCGAGTCGCAGCCCGGCGGGAGCGAGCCGGCCCGGCAAGAGCAATCTGAGCAGCCGGGTGAACAACGGCAACCCGAGCCGGGCGAGTCCGAGCCGGGTCAGTCCGAGACGGGCCGGTCGCGCGAGCAGCAAGGCGAACCGCGGGGAACCACGCCGCAGGATCAGGAGCGGCAGGGCCGTCAGAGCCAGGCCCCGGAAGCCCAAGGGCAAGAACGCCAGGGGCAGCCGACAGGCGATCCGACCGCGTCGGAGCAGGGCTCTCGGATGCAACAAGGCGAGCAAGAGCAAGACCAAGAGCAAGGGCAAGGGCAAGGGCAGCAGCCCGGCGGCGGACGGAGTGAACAACAGCCCGGCCAGCAGCCGGGCCAGAGACCGGGCCAAAGACCCGGCCAGCAGCCCGGCGGGCAGCAGGAGCGTCAGCCGGGCGAGCCCCAACCCGACGGGCGTGGCCAAGACGGTCAGCAGCCCGGTTCGGTCGAGCGGGCGGTCCGCCGGATGCGCGAGCAGCGACAAGCCCGCGAAGAGAACCAGCGGGTCGCCGACTCCCTGCGAGCGCGGGCTCGGGACCTCGTCAACGAGGGCGCGGACGATCCCGCCGAGGATCCGGAGCGTGGCGGTGCTGATCCGGCCCAGCCCCCGGGCACGGGCGGTGCGGCCGGCGCCGGCACCCGGGACGCGGCGCCGCCCGGCGCTCTCCCGGACACGCTGATGGACCCCGCCCGGTTCGAGCCCGTGGACGCGTCGGGTGACTCGGCCTCGGCCGACG
>DIYM01000060.1:0-1850 GCA_002429045.1 Phycisphaerales bacterium UBA6054 | reverse complement strand
GGGTGACTCGGCCTCGGCCGACGACACCGGGCGGGTTGTCGGGGACTGGTTCGATCCCAACCGCGAGGAGATACCGGCATCGGACCGCGCGTCGGCGGCTTCTGAGTTGCGTCGCGCGGCTCGCAAGGCCCGCGACGCGGTCGACAACCAGCAGGTGCCACGCCGGTACCGCGATCTCGTGCGCCGTGTCTTCGAGCGTGTTGAACGCCGGGCGGACGGCGTTGCGCCGGCGGCCCAGGGTCAGGATGCCAAGCCCGCGTCGGGGTCCAGCGAGAGCGGTTCGTGAGTCTCTCGATCGATGACCCTCGCTGGCTCGCGCTCGGGTTGGCGGGTCTCGCGTGCGCGTTGGTAGGCTGGAGGTGGTTCCGCGCGATGCCGCGTATCCGGCGTGTGCCCGCGGTCGCGGCCCGTGCGGCCCTCGTGCTGGTGATCGCCCTGGCGTTGGCGGGCTTGCACGCCGAGCGGCCGGCGGATCGTGTCGCGGTGGTCGGTGTCATCGACGTGTCGCGTTCGGTCCGGTCGTACGCGACCTTCGAGGGCCCCGGCGGCGGGGCCGAAGACAACAGTCTCGACGCCTCGCTGTCTCTGCTTCGCCGGGCCGCCCGGGATCGCAAGCCCGATGACCCGTTCGGGCTGGTGCTGTTCGACGGGCGCTCGATCGCGGTCGCGACGCCGGGCGTCGGGGATCCGCTGGCTCGGGCGGTTTCGTTGCCCGAGACGGAGGGCAGCGACATCGCCGGCGCGGTCCGCCTGGCCCGTGCGATGATCCCCGCCGACGCTCGTGGGCGTGTCGTGCTGGTCTCGGACGGCAGGCCGACCGGCGCGCCGCTTGAGGGCATCCCCCCGGGCCAGCCGATCGATGTCGCCCCGATCGTGTACCGGGTCGACCGGGAGGCGGTGGTCGAGTCGTTCGACCTGCCGCCCCGATCGGCGCGGGGCGCGATCGTCGATGGTCGTGTGGTGATCCGGTCGACCGCCCCGATCCGCGGCACGGTCACGGTGCTCCGCGACGGGCGCCCGATCGATCTGTCCGAAGGGGCGCCGGGTGACGGTGTCCGCGTCGAACTCGGCCCGGGTCGCCACGTGATCCCCGTCGGGTTCACCCTGGAGGACGGGCGCGTGCACCGATACGAGGCGGTCTTCGAGCCCGACAGGCTCCGGGACAACGAGGGCCCGGCGGTGCTGTTCAACGACACATCCACAGCGAACAACCGGGCTTCGGCGTACACGATCACCCGATCGCCCGGTTCGATCCTGCTGGTGGACGGCGAGGGCGCGGGTGAGTTGTCCGTGCTCGCGCGCAACCTGCGCGCCGCGGACCGCGAGGTTGAGGTCATCAGCCCGGCCGCGTTCCCGTCGGATCTGCTCGCGCTCGAGGACTATGCGCTGATCGTGCTCGACAACGTCGCGATCGACACGCTCCCCCAAGGCGCACCGGGCAGGCTGAACACCTACGCGCGAACGTTCGGCGGTGGTCTCGTGCTGATCGGGGGCGACCGGGGGCTGACCGCCGGTGGATGGCGTGGGTCCGAGATCGAGGACGCGCTGCCCGTCCGCCTGGAGATCCCGGATCGCGTCGTGATGCCGGAGACCGCGGTGGTGTTCGTGCTCGACCGATCGGGCTCGATGCGCAACTCGGTGCTGGGTTCCTCGAAGTCGCAGCAGGAGGTCGCCAACGCGTCGGCTGCCGCGGCGATCGACACGCTAGACCCGACCGATCTCGTCGGGGTGATCGGTTTTTCGAACAACGCCAGCGTGGTCGTCCCGCTCTCGACCAACGACGACCCCGAAGCGACGCGCGCCGCCGTGCTGGGGATCCGGAGTGACGGGGGCACCAATCTTGCCGTGGC
>DIYM01000018.1 GCA_002429045.1 Phycisphaerales bacterium UBA6054 | reverse complement strand
AAAAACGGTGATTCCACGCCCAAAAAGGCGGGAGCGGAGGATATGCCCCGCCCCCCCGAAAAGCCACCGCACCCCGCCCATCCCCCCGGCACGCCCGGACGCCCCCCGCGTCGCCCCGGTCGCCAGATCGCCCGGTCGGGCCAGTCGGGGCGGTCCGCGCAAGTCTTGCGTGCTTGGTGAAACCCAACTCCACCGGGTCCTCCCCCAAAAACTCAATTCTGGCACATCAATCCCGATCCGCGTCTTGATTCTGTGGTTTCGGTCCCCGATCACGGCACGGCGGCTCGCCGCGTAAATCATTATAAGTCATAAGGATATCCTAAATGATCCCGCTCGTATTCGCCCTCTCTTCGCTCGCCTTGTCGGCCGGCAGTCAACAGGCCCCGCTGCCGGCCGAGCCGGGCACAAAGCCCCCCGGGGTCGAGCCGCTCGCCGATGATCGGGAGAATCCGCGGCTGACCATCGGCGGGCACGCACGCGCCCGATTCGAGGCCTGGGAGAACTTCGGGTTCAACGCCAACAACGACGACGCGTTCCTGCTGACACGCCTGCTCGTCAACGCCAGCTATCGGATCAGCGAGACGACCTCCGCGTTCCTCGAACTCGAGACCGTCCACGCCACCGACCGCGATCTGCCCGGCGGGCGTCGAGGCATCGACGTCGATTCGTTCGACATCCAGAACGCCTATATCGAGTCCACCTTCGGCGACAAGGAGGCCGCGGCCGTCACGCTGACCGTCGGGCGTCAGCCTCTCCAGTTCGGCAAGCAACGCCTGCTCAGCCCACTGCCGTGGGCCAACAACCTGCGCTCGTTCGACGGCGCGCGCGTCACGGTCCGGTCCCGGGGCTGGAACGTCGACGGCTTCTATACGCGCTTGGTCGCGAACGACAAGTACGACCTCAACGACTGGACGAGCGGCACCGATGTCTTCGGCGTGTACGCCACCACAGAGTTCGGGGTGCGGGACCGTGCGACGCTGGATGTCTATTACATCGGCGTTGACCGGAACACCGCGACCTTCAACGGGACGACGGGCCACGAGCAGCGGCATACGTTCGGCACGCGGATCAACACCCCGGTCGCGGATCTTCCCGTGACCCTCGACGCGGAGGGCGCATACCAGACGGGCTCGGTCGGCGGCGCGGATGTGAACGCGTGGTTCTTCGCGGCCGAGGGTGTCTGGAAGCTCTCGGACGGGGGGTGGAAGCCCAGGGTCCGGCTCGGCTTCGACATCGCCTCGGGCGACGACGACGCGGGCGGCGATGTGGAGACCTTCAACCAGCTCTTCCCGCTCGGTCATGCGTTCTTCGGCTTCGCCGACACGGTGGGGCGCCAGAACATCATCGACGTCAGCGTCGGGGTGATGATCCAGCCGACCGAGCGGCTCTCGCTCCGCGCGGACCTGCACAACCTGTGGCGTGCCTCTAACGACGACGCCCTCTACAACGCGGGCGGGGGTGTGGTCCGCCCGGGCACGGCTGGCGGCTCGGAGGTCGGGCAAGAGATCGACCTCACCGTCACGTACAAGGTCACCGAGCATCTCGAGGCGCAGGCGGGCGTCTCCTACTTGGTCGCCGGCGATTTCATCAAAGACTCCGGACCCGACGACGACATCACGTTCGGGTACCTGCAGCTCACGTATTCGTTCTGACCGAAGGGAACCAGGCCCATGTTTGTTGCACGTCGCCTCGCCATCAAGCTCATCGTCATCGTCGCGATCCCGACGGCCGCGCTGGTCTACTTCGGCGGTTCGCTCACGCTCGAGTCGCTGGAAAACGCCCGCTCCAGCCGCCAGATCGCCACGCTCACGGACACGAGCATCGCGATCGGGAACTTCATCCACGAGACCCAGAAGGAGCGCGGGCGCACGGCCGGTTTCCTGGGCAGCAAGGGCGCCGAGTCCGGGTCGAGGCTCCGCGCCCAGCGCCGGCTCACCGATGAGCGACTGGCGGAGCTGCGCGAGAACTACGATGCCCTGGGGAACGCTGGCATCGCGCCCGAGGTCCTCGAGCAGATCGGACGCAACATCGCGGCGTTCGACGCGCTGCGATCGCACCGCGACGCGGTCGACGCGCAGTCCTTGTCCCTGCCGGATGCGCTCGGCTACTACACATCGCGCAACGCCGATTTCATCGACTCTATCGCTGATGTCTCGAAAGCCACCATCTCCCCGGAGCGGGGGCGCGATCTCCTGGCGTACTCTTCGTTGCTCAAGTCCAAGGAGCGCTCCGGGCTCGAGCGGGCCGTTCTGTTGAACGTCTTCGCCCAGGACGGTTTCGGTCCCGGGCAGCTTGCGCAGTGGCTCGTCCTGAAGGCCGAGCAGCGTGCGTACATGTCGGACTTCGAGCTGCTCGCCCCCGATCCGATGCTGGCCGCGTTCGGCGAGGCCTCGTCCCACCGGTCATTCGGCGAGGTCGATCGGTTCCGCGAGAGGGCGATCGAAAGGGCGTCGCGGGGCGGCTTCGGCATCGAAGCCGACGAATGGTTCGGCACGATCACCGAGAAGATCGACCGGCTCAAGTCGGTCGAGGACTACGCCGCCGCGTACATCGCCGAGCGGGCGCAAGCCAGCTACAGGTCCGAAACGCGTACGCCTTACATCCTCGGTTCGGTTGTGTTGATCGCGTTGGTGACGTCGACGGGGCTCGTGCTCTACTTCGCGAACTCGCTGGGCACACCGATCTTCAAGCTGCTCGAGCACATCGAGCAGCTCGCCCGCGGCGACTTCAGCAGCAAGCTGTATCTCTACCGCAAGGACGAGTTCGGGAACCTCGCCGGGGCGCTCAATCAGATGACCGACCAGGTCGGCGGGATGATCTCCGACGTTGCGGGCGCTGCGCACGAGGTCGCCGGCGCCGCCACCCAGATCGCCGCGACCAGCGAGCAGATGTCCGCCGGGCTCTCCAACCAAGAGCAGCAAACCAATGAGTCCTCCGCGGCGGTCGAGCAACTCTCCAGTTCGATCGCGTCGGTCGCCGACAAGTCCTCCACCGCCGCCGAGGCAGCCGCCAACGCGGGGCGGGAGGCCGAGGACGGCGGCAGTGTCGTCTCGGAGACCATCGGGGAGATCCGAGGCATCGCCGAGCAGGTCCGCGTGTCGGTCAGGACGGTCGATGCGTTGGGCGTCAAGTCCGAAGCCATCGGCGAGATCATCGCGGTCATCAACGACATCGCCGACCAGAC
>DIYM01000085.1 GCA_002429045.1 Phycisphaerales bacterium UBA6054 | reverse complement strand
GCTGGGGGCGGCGGTGACCGCCGGGGCTGGGGTGTATGGCGTGTGGGCGATGGTTCGGAAGACCCCGGAACAGCGGTGGCTGCTCGGGCGTTCGGTTGGCAATACGATGGACGGCACAACGCAAGGAGAACGCGATGACTGAGGAACGTGCGGCGGTTGGGAAGACGGTTTGGCGGGTGGGCGGGATGGTCGCGGTGGCGGCCGCGGCGTTGATGCTGACGGCGTGCAACACGGTGTCGGGCGTGGGCGAGGACCTTCAGGAAGCCAGCGACAACGTGAAGGAAGCGATCGAGAACTGATGGGCATCGATCTGGCGGGCAAGTCCGTCGCGATCGCGGGCGCGTCGTCGGGCATCGGGGCCGCGACCGCGTTGGCGTGCGCGGACGCGGGCATGTGTGTGGCGCTGTTCGCCCGGCGGGCGGAGAAGCTCGACGCGGTGCGCGAGCGGATCGAGTCGCGCGGGGCGCGGGCGGTCGCGGCGGTCGGCTCGGTCGACGAGGACGCGGATTGCGAGCGGCTGATCGGCGCCACGCTGGACGCGTTCGGTTCGGTGGACGCGGTCATCGCGAACGCCGGCTACGGCGCGGAGGTCCGTTCTGGCGGGATGCCCGAGGCGGACATCCGGGCGATGTTCGAGACGAACTTCTACGGCTCGCTGCGGGTGCTGCGGCCCGCGCTGCCGATCATGCGTGAGCAGGGATCGGGGCACCTGATGATGGTGTCGAGCTGCCTGTCGAAGATCGGGATCCCCCACTACGCGGCGTACTGCGCGACCAAGGCGGCGCAGGACCATTTCGCGCGGGCGATGCGGCACGAGTTGGCGGGCGAGGGCATCGCGGTGTCGTCGGTGCACCCGATCGGGACGAAGACCGAGTTCTTCGACGAGGCCGAGAAGCGGAGCGAGGGCGGCAGGCGGCTGCTGGACCGGGGCAACGAGCGGTTCATGCAGAGCCCGGGGGTGGTGGCGAGGGCGATCGTCAGGCGGCTGCGCAAGGGCAAGGGGGGCGAGGTCTGGACGTCGCTGCCGGCCCGGTTCGCGCTGGGCGCGAGCGTGATGTGCCCGGGGGTGACCGACGCGGTGCTGGGGCGGTTGTATCGCAAGCGGATGGGCTAATCGGCACCGGTGTGTTCGAGGAGCACGACGGCGTGGGCTTCGATGGCGCGTCCCTCGCCGACGGCGTCGACCTTCTCGTGGGTCTTGCCCTTGATGTTGACGCGGTCCGGGGGCATCCCGAGCAGGCCGGCGAGGGCCTGGCGGATGGTGTCCTTGTGGGGTCCGAGCTTCGGGCGTTCGCAGATGACGGTGGTGTCGAGGTTGGTGGGTCGGTAGCCGGCGGCGTGGACTCGGGAGAGGGCTTCTTCGAGGAAGACGCGCGAGTCTTGCGCGTCGTGCCGGGGGTCGGTGTCGGGGAAGAGCTGCCCGATGTCGGGCTGGGCGATGGCGCCGAGGAGGGCGTCTGTGACGGCGTGGAGGAGGGCGTCGCCGTCGGAGTGGGCGACGGGGCCTCGGTCGTGGTCGATGCGGACGGTGCCGAGGACGAAGGGGCGGCCCTGGCCTTGGGGATGGGTGGGTTCGAGTCGGTGGAGGTCGTAGCCGTGCCCGATGCGAAGGCCTGGTTGTGCGGTTGGCCGGAGCGGGGGCTGATCGGAAGATGCAGTCATCGGGCGATCTTACCGATATGCGTGGGCGTAGGAGGGTGGCGGGCCGGGCTGTGCGATCTCGACTAGGATGCCCGGACTCATACCGAACGGAGATCTGGATGATGCCAGTGCGTGGAACAGGACGGGTGCTCGGGGTCGCGTCGGCGTTGCTGACGGTCTGCTTGCTGGCGGGTTGCCTCAAGCCCGGGGGCTCGATGCGGTCGAACGACGAGTTCACGTACGTGTCGACTCCCTGGGAGCCTCTCACGGTGACGCTGTACGACCGGCGGGACAACACGCCCCTGTGGACGGTGGATGTCCCGGTCGGTTCGAAGGTGTCCGTGCGGTTCTATCCGGACAAGGAGACGTCCGGCTCGGCTCGGATGCCCGATATCATGCGTTGGGATATCTTCGATGAGGGCAAGAGCCTGCGGCGTCTGACGAACGCGATGTCGGTGCCGGGGGCGAGCTCGCGTCTGCTGCGGGTCTCGCTGCGGGAGGATGTGCCCCAGTACCCCGAGGAGATCCCGACCGACGAGAACGGCACGCCGTTGCGTGATCGGGACCGCGAGTGGGCGCCCGTGAAGCCCAGGACATTCCGCGGCGTGACGGGAGCGAACACCGGCGGCAACTATTACCAATCGGACGACTGATCGCTGTTCTGCGTTTGTGTATGCCCGGCAGGCCCGCTTCCGCGGGCCTGTTTTTCGTTGGTGCCCCGGGGTGTGTGGTTGTCGGGCGTGCCGCTATCCCGGCTGACGGGCGACCAGGGCGTCGAGGCGTCGTTGGTGGATGGGCCTGTCGGGCTCGATGATGATCAGCGCGACGAGGTGGCGTTCGGCTGCCTCGAGGTCGCCGGCGAGGATGGCGTACCGGGCCGCCTGCTCGCGGAGGGTCGCGTCGAAGGGCGCGATCGATGAGGCGCGTTCGGCCTTCTGCTGGGCGAGCCCGGGGCGGTCGGTCTTGGCGTACAGCTCGGCGAGTTCGGCGGCGTAGGCGGGGCTGTTGATCTCTCGCGCGTCGAGGAACTCGAGGTGCGGGATCGCGAGCAGGCGTTGGCGGAACGAGTCGGCCGCGAGGTGGTGGCGGGCGAGGCGACGGTGCGGGGCGTCGTCGGGGGGGCGCAGCTTGGCCATGCGTTCGAGCAACGCGAGCTGCTCGTCGGTCAGGCGTGTGTCCGCGTCGACGAGGGCGAAGGCGATCTTGTACTCGAGCAGCCCGGGGTGGTCCGGGTGGTCTTCGAGCAGCGTGTCGATGAGGTGCTCGGGGGGGAGGGCGCCAGGCTGCTGCGTGTCCGGTGAGCCCGCGAGGGCGCCGGCCAGCAGTTCGGCGACGGAGGGCGTTCCCTCGGGGAGCAGGAGGCCCTGCGCGGCGAGCTGGCGGGCGGCCCAGGGCCTGAAGGACGCGAGGAACGACTCGGGCGATTCGCCCAGCGCCTCTCGGAAGGCGGCGACCGCGGTCCGGCCCGCGGCGGAGAGGTCCATGATCGCGCGGGGCGTCTCCGGGCCCCACCGCTCGACGATGTACTCGTACATCCACGCGCCCTGGGCGTAGGCGAGGCTGCGGTCGGATGGTTTCTCGGGGCGGACGAAGGCGGTGTTGATCTGCTCGAGATCGAAGAGGTCGTCGTTCTTGTAGGCGTTCGCGAGGAGTGTCCAGGTGCGCATGTCGCGCGGCGCGTCTTCGTTGTAGACGGCGTTGGCTTCGGTCATCCAGTGGATGACGCGGTTGCGGGTCGCGGAGAGGTTGACGGTGTGCGTGTATTCGTGCTGGAGGACGCGGGGCCAGTCGAAGGGGCCGACCGTGAACTTCGGGCCGATCTGGGGTGACTCGATGGCGATGACGGGCCCGGTCGAGGCGGCCATGGTGTGGATGGAGGGCATGCCGCCGATGCGGACGGCGAACCACTCGTGGTTGGGCATGAGCTCGACGATGGTCTTGGTTGCGGGCTCGTGGTCCGAGCCGCCGGGCTGATCGGATGTGACGCGCTCGTGCATGGCTTCGAGTGCGACGGCCATCTCGGGCGCGAGGGCGGCGTCGATGCCGGGCTTGTAGCGGACGATGAAATGCTCGGTCTCGATGGTCTCGTAGGTGAGCAGCTCGGTGACGAGCCTGAGCGAGTTCTGGGCGCGGACGTCGAAGGGATCGAGGGCGAGGGCTTGCTCGAGCTCGTCGCGGGCATCGCGGTCGCGCCCGGCTTGGACGAGCATGAGCCCGCGTTCGAGACGCGGCTGGGACGAGAACGGGGCGCGCTGGATGGCACGGCGGAGGAAGGCGTCGGCGAGCTCGTACTGGCGGGCCTCGCTGAGGGTGCGTCCGACCATGACCAGGGCGTCGGCGAGCCCGGGTGAACGCTCATCGAACGCGGCCAGCAGCGTTTCGGTGCGATCGAGGTCGTAGGCGGCCGCGGAAACGGCGGCTTCCAGCGCGAGCAGTTCGTGGCGGTTCGGGAAGGCCGTGAGCGCTGGGGCGAGTGCCAGCTCTGCGCCGGCCGGGTCACGGCGGCGGAGCGCGGCGCGGACCCGGAGCGCGGCTGCGTCCGGGGAGACGGCGGAGTCCCGATCGGTGCCGGTCGCGGCGAGGGCATCGAGACGTTCGGCGATGGCTTGGGAGGTGTCGAAGTCGAAGGAGTCGACGGCGATCTCGCCGAGGAGGCGCCACGCGCCGGCCGCGCGGGGGTTGAGGCGCAGGGACTCGCGGGCCGCGGCCTGGGCGTCGCTGAGGTTGTGGCGGGCGTAGAGCAGTTCGGCTTCGACAAGACGGGGTTTGTAGTTGAGTCGGTCGGCGTCGCGGGCGCGGGCGATGCGGTCGAGCAGGGCCCGGTTGGCTTGCTCGGCGTTGGGGGCGCCTCGGAGTCGGAGCAGCGCGAGGGCGGCGCGGGTCCCTTCGGGCTCGTTGGGGGTATCGGTGTTCGGATCGGCTGCTTGTTCGTATGCCGCGATGGCGGATCCGGTATCACCGAGGAGTTCGTGGGCGCGTGCGCGGACGCGGAGGGCACGGGGGGAGCGGCTGTCTTGTGTGAATCGGATGGCTCGGCCGGGATCACCGCGGTTGAGCGCTGCTTCGGCGGCGTCGGCGCGGGCGGTTCGGGCAGCGGGCGGGTTGTCGGAGTCGAACGCGGGGTGGTTCCATGCGTGTGCGATGGCCGATGCGTGGAGGAGTCGGTTGGAATCGTTGAGGTCTCCGTCGGTCCACTGGCCGTGCTGGACGCGGAGTCCGGCGCGTTCTTCATCGCTGAGGAACTCGGCGCCCAAGCGGGCGGCGACGGCGGGCGAGACGTTGGTCGGCGGGGCTTCGAGTTGTTCGGCGTCGGGGCGGTCCTGGGGCGCGAGTTCGCGGGGCTCGGGGCCGGCGCCCGGGCGGGGTGCGTCGGTGACGGGCCGGGGCGTTGGCTGGGTTTCGGGCTGGGTTTCGGGTTGGGCGATCGCGAGACCGCCTATTGCGATGAGCAGCGCGATCGGCGCGCGGGCTGGTTCGATCATCCGTCTGCCCTGCCCCGCCAGGGGAAGACCTGGACCTGCCAGCCCGAGCCGACGTCGGGCGTGGTGGTGTCGAAGACGGTCTCGTTGATCCCGGTGTTGGTCTGCACGCCGAAGAGTTCGGCGATCTGGCGGTCGCCGGTCCATTCGGTCTTGACGTAGAGGCGGGGCAGGAGCGTGTCCTGGTCGAACCACATCCGGACGGATTCCCAGTCGTCTTCGCCGGGTGCGCCGGGCTTGGGTTCGAGTTTGAGTTGGATGGTGCCGGGCACGAAGCGTGCGAGCCCTTCGAGGTCGGGATCGCCCGCGATGCCGGCTTCGGCGTCGGAGAGGGTCGCCCGGTAGTCGTTGAGGATCACGTCCGCGTCGTCGCCTATGGAGACCCAGAAGGGAGCGTCGCGCATCAGGTCCATCGGGTCGAGGGTCTGGCCGACCGGGACGACTTCGCGTTTGATGAACTGGCGTTCCTCGGGGTGGCGTTCCACGAACCAGCGGCCGTCGAAGATGTAGTGCTCTTCCACGTCTTGCACGCGGGCGTCGATCTGGAGTTGTGTGAAGCGGACGGCGTAGAGCCGGCGGTCGTCGCTGAGCTCGTTGTCTTCGCCGGCGCGGAGGGTGCGCAGGGCGAGTTTCCCGAGGCGGCGTTGGGTGTCGCCTTGGAGTGCCTGGATGGCGGTGAGGCGGACGTCCCCGGTGAGCACATCGATCTGTGCGTCGCGTTCGGCGAGCGCTTCGAGGAGTTCCTTGGCGGAGTTGAACTTCTCGGGGATCTCGAAGCGCGGGGGTTCGGCCGGCGCACGATCCGGCGCGGCTTCGGCTTTCGGAGGTTGGCCGATTGTTTCATCGACTGGCTGGGGTGCGGGGCTGGTGGTTTGGAGTGCGCTCGCGAGGGCGGCGGCGAAGATCAGGTTGATGGGCATCGTGCCTCCTTGTGTTGTTGTACCGCGTCGTGGGGCGTGCGGTTCAGTCGTTCGCCCGGTCGTGTATCGGTTCGATGCGGGCGATGGCGGCGGTTTCATCGGCGAGGTAGGCCGAGAGGATCTCCGCGGCGGCGATGGCGTCGCGGCGGAGTTTCTTCTGCTTGTGGGTCAGCCCCGTCTGGGCCATGCGAGAGTCCGCCGCGAGGGAACTGCGGCGTTCGTCGACGAGGGTGATCGGTGCGGAGACGGTGTTGGCGAGGCGTTGGGCGAAGGCACGGGCCGCCTTGGCTCGCGGGCCCTCGGTGTCGTCCATGTTCAGGGGGATGCCCATGATGATCTCGCTTCCCGAACGGTCACCGCCCAGAACGGCGTCGACCTGACGGGCGATTTCACGGATCAAGGCCTTGCCGTCGTCGCGGGTGACGGGCTGCTCGATCAGGCCCGCGGGGGCGGCGATGCCCGTGATGCGGTCTGCGACCGCGAGCCCGGTCCGGGCGTCTCCGAGATCGATGGCGAGGATCCGCACGATCGATGGTATGGGGGGTGCGGCGGGGTGATCGGGCTAGGCTTGGGGATGCACGAGACCACGACCGAGATCAAGAAGAGCCCATCGGAAGCCGTCACGACCGGGCGGGCGTCGGTGCGGGTGATGAGGCTGGACCCGAGGGCCTCGGTCCCGGAGTACAAGACGGACGGCGCGGCGGGGATGGACCTGTCGGCGTGCCTGCCGCGGCATGAGCACGGGACCGAGGTGGTCATCGAGCCGGGCGCGATCGCGAAGGTCCCGCTCGGGTTCGCGGTGGCGATCCCGGCGGGGTTTGAGGGTCAGGTTCGGCCGCGTTCGGGGTTGTCGACCAGGCACGGCGTGACGGTTCCGAACGCGCCGGGCACGGTGGACAGCGACTACCGGGGCGAGATGTTTGTGGCTCTGATCAACCTGGGGCGCGAGGCCCACACGGTGCATCACGGCGATCGGATCGCGCAGCTTGTGATCACGCCGGTGATACACGCGTCGATGGTCGAGGTGGAGTCGCTCGATGAGACGGCGCGTGGCTCGGGCGGTTTCGGGTCCACGGGACGCTGATCAGTTGTCTGCAGCCTCGGCCGGCTCGGGCGTGCCCACGTAGGTCACGAAGTGGGCTCGGCCGACGTCTTCGACCCGCAGGCTGCCGGCGACGGCGTCCTGGACCGAGACGATAATCACGCTTTGGTTTGGCAGCAGACGCTCTGCGATGGCGTCGGTGAGCGCGGACTTGCCGGCTTCGGTCCCGAAATCAGAATGGAACTGCCCGACGACAAGGACAACGGGAGCCCCCAGGTCGATCGCGTCGGAGACAGAATCGGCCATGGTGTAATCCCAGAGCAACTGGGCACGGAGGAAGTCGTCGACGCCCATGCCGGGCATCGTGGGGGCTGCTTTTTCGCTGTCGTCGGCGCTGCGCATCTGTCCCATGATGGCGCGGAAGCGGTCGGTGTAGGCGTTGTCGGGGATGGTGCCGGGGATCTCGAAGAGGCGTTGCTGCTCTCCGGTGAGCGAGCGGAGCCGGTCGTATCCCTCGGTGCGGGCGAGGCGGGTGTATCGGCGGGGCGAGTTTGCCGCGATCACAGGGCGGCCGGCGGCGCGGGCTGATTCGACCATGCGCCGGTGCCCGGGCGGGTTGTTCGACGCGGTGCGGAACGTCGCGGTGTCGAACTGCTCGGCGTTGGTGATGCCGGCGTTGTAGTCGTTGAGGTGGACCTGGTGGTCGCGTTCGTAGAACTCCATGGCGAGCACGGCGCGGGGGTTGGCGGCGAGGATGTCTTCGAAGAGATCGGCGGCGAGGGCGAGGCCGAGTTCTTGGCCGTGCGTTTCGCCGATGAGGACAACGGTGGCGTTGGCGCAGGTGTCGACGACGGTTTCCCAGGGCACGACGCCCGACGCGTCGCCCGCGAAGATCGGGACCTGGCGGGGGTTGACCGGCTCGGGCGCTTCGATGACACGCTTGGGTGCTTGGCAGGCGGTGAGCAGCGTGGCGGCGATCGAGAGGGTCAGGGTCAACGCGGTCCGTGCGTGCATGATGTGGCTCCGTCCTGGGGTTCGGGTCAGGTCGCTGGCTGTATTGAAGGCGTGGAACCGGCGGCGGGCTTGTCGGGCGACCCGACGAGCGCCCGGGTCGCCGACGACTGCATGTCGTGGACCAGCCCGAACAGGAGGGGCACCAGAACCAGGGTGAACACGGTCGAGACGAGCAGCCCCCCTACGACGACCGAGCCGAGCCCGCGGTACATCTCGCTGCCGGCGCCCGGGAAGAGGACGAGCGGGAGCATGCCGCCGACGGAGGTGAGGACGGACATAAAAATCGGGCGGATGCGGGTGCGGACGGACTCGGCGATCGCGTCGGACGCGGGGAGTTGTTGGAGCGTCTGGTTGCCCGACTCGTCGGTGCCGCGCATGAAGTTCAGGGCTTGGTGCACGATGAGGATGGCGTTGTTGACCACGACACCGATCAGGATGACGAAGCCGAGCATGGTCAGCACGTCGAGCTGCTGGGGCGCCTTGGTGGGATCGAGCACGGAGATATCGTGCACGATCCGGAGCCCGGCGAACCCGCCGACGACGGCGAGCGGCACGGAGAACATGATGACCAGGGGCAGCAGGAAGCTCTCGAACAGGGCGGCCATCAGGAGGTAGGTCACGAGGAGCGCCCAGACGAGGCGGGCCATGAGGAACTGGGGGTTGTTGCCGAACAGCAGGAAGACCCCGCAGAGCAGGAGCGAGAGCAGGACGAGCCCCGAGAATCCGTACAAGCCCCGGGCGGGGTTCTTGCGGGTGCGCACGAGGACGACGACGCCCCCGATCAGCCCGGCGACCACGAATCCGATCGAGAGCAGCGAGGCCGCGCGTGCGAGTCCTGTGTCGGTGTTTTCCGGGCGGCTCCCGAACAACGCGGCCTGTACTTCGTCGAGCTTGGCGGCGGTGCCTTCGAGGCGGACGCGCATCGAGCGGTCGATCAGGCCTTGGGCCCGGGCGGGTTCGATGACGTTGTCGGTCAGCCAGGCCATGACTTCTTCGATCGCTTGCCCTTCGGGCGGGCGGATCTGGATGGAGACGGACCCGAGTTCTTCGATGCGTTTGATCGATTGGGGCGCGAGGCTGGGGACGAACTCGACGATGGAGTCGACGGGCACGATGGGGCCGGCGGGGGAGGCGATGGGGATATCGCGGAGTTGTTCTTTGGTGTCGAGTCGTCCGCCTGTGGGCATGACGACGAGGTCGACGGTGTCGCCGTCGAGTTTGTAGTCGCCCACGAACGCGCCGTCGAAGAGGGCCCGGATGGCGACGCCGAGGGCTTCGGTGGTGAAGCCGAGCTCTCGCCCGCGGTCGTTGAGGCGGATCTGGAGCTCTTGTTCTTTGATCGAGAAGTTGGCGGGGTCGGGGCGGGTGTCTCCGAAGCCGTAGTGGCCGGCGGCGGCCATGAACATGAACTGGGCGGCGGCGTTGACGCGGTCGAGTCTCGGGCCGGAGATCTCGAGATCGATGGTGTTGCCCCCGCTGATGCCCCCGCTGAAGAGGGAGGTCTGCGACGCCCCGCCGAAGGTGTCGGGGATCGCCATCATGGAGTTGGTGAGCAGTTGCCCGACGGGGATGACGATCTGTTCGTCCTGCGAGGTCGCGCCGACGAACATGCCGGTGCCGAAAGCTCCGATGAAGAAGTTCTCGACGGGGACGGCGTCGAAGGGCGGGAGCGGGTCGGCGGTGGGATCGAAGCTCGGCCTGAAGATCGGCTGGAGGGCGGCGACCGAGTCGGGATCGTTGATGTCGGACTTGAAGTACGGGCGGACCTGGTCCTCGATGGTGTTGGCGATCTCGGTGCGTTCGTTGATCGAGAGCCCCGGGGGGATGAGCAGGCCGCCGAAGACGAGGTTTCGGTTGCCGGCGGGCAGGTAGTCGAGCGGCGGGATGAGCTTGACGGCGCCGAGGAGGCTGGCGGCGGTCATGACGACGATGACGAGGGGGCGGACGGACCAGCCGCGCCATCCGGAGTTCATCCAGCGGACGGCGGCGCCGACGGCCTTGTTGACGATCGCGAGCAGGGGCACGAGCCCGAAGAGGTTGTAGAACGCGCGCCCGAACCCGGTGCGCGGGCCCTTGTCGGAGAGGAACTTGGCGCAGGCGGTGGGGATGACGGTGATCGAGACGATCAGCGAGAGCAGGACCGCGGCGACGACCGCGAGCGCGATGTCGCGGAAAAGCTGCCCGGCCTCTTCCTGGATGGTGAGGATCGGGATGAACACCGCGGCGGTGGTGAGCGTGGAGGCGAGGACCGCGCCCCAGACTTCCTTGCCGCCGGTCCACGCCGCCTTGGCGGGGGGGTCGCCCATCTGGAGCCGGCGGTAGATGTTCTCGAGCACGACGATCGCGTTGTCGACCACCATGCCCACCGCGAATGCAAGCCCGGCGAGCGAGATGACGTTGAGCGTGCGTCCGAACGAGAGCATGACCAGGAACGTGCCGATGATGGAGATCGGCAGCGCGAGGAGGACGATCGCGGTGGGGCGCACGGCTCGGAGGAAGACCATGAGGACGACACCGGCGATCGCGGCCCCGATGTAGATGTTGGTGGTCACGAGCGAGACCGCCGAGTCGATGTAGGTTGTCTCGTCGTAGACCTGGCGGATGCGGAGGTCGGGCCCGACGGGCTTGCCGTTGATGGTGCCGCCGAGGTTCGGGATGACGTCGGTTCGGACTTCCTCGAGCCGGGCGCGGAGTTCTTTCATGATGTCGACGACGTTGGCCCCGGACTGGCGGATGACGTTGGTCGCGATGGCGGGGTGCCCGAAGGTGCGGACGAAGCCGCGCACTTTGTCGTGGGTGACCTCGGCGGTCGCGATGTCTCTGACGAACACCGGCATGCCGTCGCGGTACGCGACGATGGTGTCGAGGATCTGCTGAGGGTCGGTGTACTCGCCGACGAGACGGACGCGGTAATCGCGTTTGCCCTCGGCGATGGTCCCGGCGGAGACGTTGCGGTTCTCGCCTCGGAGCGCGTTGACGATGTCGATGTGGTTCAGGCCGCGTTGGGCGAGGGCGGTGGAGTCGACGAGGACGCGGACCTCACGCTCGCGCCCGCCGAAGATGTTGACCTCGGCGACACCGTCGATGCGTTCGAGGAACGGCTTGTACTCCTTGTCCAGGGCGTCGTAGAGGGTGGTGATGTCGAAGCCGGGGTGCTCTGGGATCTTCTCTTCGGGCAGGTCGATGATGATCCACGCGATGGCGTTCTCGCTGGCGCCGTCCGCGGCTTTGATCGCCGGCTCTTCGACCTCGTCGGGGTAGTCCGAAACCTGACGGAGCGAGTCGGAGACTTCCTGGAGCGCCCGGCTGATGTCGGCGCCGATGGTGAACTCCAGGCTGATCTCGCTCTGCCCTTCGGACGTCGTCGATGCCATCTTGCGCAGGTTCGAGACGTTCTTGAGCTCTTCTTCCTGGGGCTTGGTGATCTCGTCGACGACTTCTTGCGGCGAGCGTCCGGGCCACTCGGTTGTGACCGTGATCACCGGGCGGTCGACGGTCGGTGTGAGCTGAACGGGGATCGAGGTGAGCCCGATCAGCCCGAACATGACCAGCAGGATGACTCCGACGGCGACGGTGACGGGCTTGTTGATCGCGAGCTTGATGATGTCCATGGCTTAGCCCTCCCCTCCGTCGGAAGGCGGCCCGCCGGGCCCGCCCGCCTGCTGCTGTGCTTGGCGTTCGGCGACTTCGGGGAACTGGTCGGCGTTGAGCACGTTGAGGGGCTGGCCCGGGAACATGCGTTCGTTGCCCTCGGTCACCACGAGCATGCCGGGCTGGAGCACCGGCGAGCGGATGACGACACGGTCCTTTGTGGAGAACAGCCTGACGATCGGGGCGACCTGGGAGACGCCGGCGGCGTCGAAGTACACGAACTCGCCGGCGGGCCCGCGCAGGATGGCGTCCTCGGAGATCGTCAGCGAGGGGGCTCGCTCGCCCGTCGGCAGGTACGCCGACAGCGACATGCCGGGACGGAGGCGGCCCTTGGGGTCTTCGAGCCTGACGCGGATCGGGAACAGGCGGCTGAGGGAATCGGCGGCGGGCACGACCTCGATCAGCGTACCTGTGAGCCGTTCGCCCAGCGCCGGGACGTCGACCTCGATCGGCGCGCCCGGGCCTGCGAGGGCGCCGACGGATCGTTCCGGGATGTCGGCGCGGGCTTCGAGTTCATCGAGCGAGACGATCGTGAGAATCGGATCGCCCAGGGAGACCCACTGCCCGAGTTCGGTGTGCTTGCGGACGACGCGCCCGGCGAAAGGGGCGCGGATGCTCATGTCTCCGAGGGTGCGTTCGGCGAGTCGCAGCTCGGCGCGATCGGTGGCGAGGATGGCTCGCGCTTCGGCGAGGATGGCCCGGCGGCTCTGGACCAGCGTGGTCGCGTCGTCGAGTTCGCTCTCTCCCACCGAGCCCATATCGGAGAGTTGCTGGAAGCGTTCCAGGTCTCGCTCGGCTTGGGCGAGTTCCGCGGTGCGTTGCTCGACCACCGCCTCATCGGCGGCGATGCGGGCGCCGAGCCGGTCGACCGCGATCCGGGCTCGCATCGCGTCGAGTCTGGCGATCACCTGCCCCTTCTCCACCGCGTCGCCGATGTTGAGTTCGAGGTACTCAACCAGGCCCTCTTCCTGGGTAGCGACGTCGGCGCGCCGGAGCGAGACGACCTCGCCGGTCGCGGCGCGTTGCTGCCCCACCGTTTCTTGGGTCACACGATCGAGACGCGCGTTGGCGGGGGGCGGGCCGCCCTGCGCGAGTGCCTGGGCAGCGACTGCGATCGTGGCCGCGATTGCCGCGAGCGGGCGGAGGGTCATGTGTCGGTCTCCTGAGATGCCGGGGCGTTGCCCCGGTCCGGTTCACGCGATTCGAGTGCGACGGTGTTTCGGATCATGTGTTCGAGGGTCTTTCGCGCCCGGTCGATCGCCGCGTCTGTGACGCCTTCGGTCATGGCTCCGGCGCAGCCGTCGGCGTGGGCGTCGCAGGTTTCCAGGCGGGCCCGGCCGAGTTCGGTCAGCGTGACCTTCACGGTGCGTCCCGGGCCGGACGTATCGCGTGCGACGAGCCCCTCGGCTTCGAGCGACGCCACCATGCGGCTGACGTTCTGGGGCGAGATGCACAGGTGCTCGGACAGGCTGGTGATCGTCATGGGCCCTCCCACATCGCGGACAACGACGAGGAGGATCCACCGCGAGCCGGTCAGGCCCTCGGGCTGGGCGACGGCGTCCAGGCGACGCATCATCATGTGGCACATGATGTAGACGGCACGCATCAGCGCGCAGCGGGGCTCGATCTCGATCGCGAGCGGATCGACGCGGGAGGGCGGGATGCTCTCGGCCGTCTCGGGTTTGCTGCGGGAGGGCTTGGGCATGTCGGCGTGCGGATCTTTCTCAACATGTTGCGATATGTCAAGAGTGCCCCGGGCGTGGAGGGGGGCGATTCGGCCGGCGCCGGGGTTACGATGCCGCATGAGAAGCCTACGGATCCGTTGGTGCGCCCTCGCGGCGGCGATTCTGCTCGCACTGTTCGCCGGTGTCGCGGCCGGGCAGGGCGAGACTGCGGAGGGCTCGCCCGCATCCGAGGGGGGGCAGCCCGGGGCTGGCTCGGGGTTCGATTCGCCTTCCGCGGCCATGTTCTCGTTCCTCGAATCCATGGAGCGGGTGCGCCGGGGGCAGACCGAGGCCCTTGGTGACGCGTACCGGTCGATGCGGTTTCCCGCGGGCGAGCCTGACGCGGCCAAGCGTGCGTACGCGGCCGATCTGCTGTTCGTGCTCAACCGCGTCGGCCCGGTCCAGCGTCGGCAGTTCTCGGTGTCGGATGCGCAGGAGTCCCGGTTCACCTACTTCCCGCGTTCCGAGCGGATGCCGTGGCATGCGGACATCGCCGCCCGGACGTCGGACCGGTCGGTGGTGCTCAGCGACGATGGCGACGGGTGGCGGTTCACGGCGTCCACGATCGAGGGCGCGCAGGGCTTTGCGCGCGAACTCGAGCAGTTCGCCCCGAACAGGGGCGGGATGGATGTCTCGCTGACGCTGGGCGCCAGCCTGCGGGACATGGTGCCCGGGCAGTTGAAGGGGCCGGGGCGCACGCTGCTGACGCTGGAGTATTGGGAGTGGCTGTTCCTGCTCGTTGTGGTGGTGCTCGGCATGGCGTTGGATCTGCTGGTCCGCTTCGTGCTGACGGTGTTGTGGCACCGGTACGAGCGGAAGCGCGAGCAGGAGGTGGACGCGCCGGTGCTCAAGCGCGCGGTGCGTCCGTTCGGCCTCCTCGCCGCCGCCGTGCTGTGGTACGCGGTGCTCGACCGCGGGATGGTCGCCCCGTCGGCGACCGGGATCCTGACGGTCGCGGTCCGCGTGATCCTGGCGTTCAGCGCGATCTGGGCGGCGTTCAACCTGACGGATCTGCTGGCGGCGTTCGCGTCGCGCCACGCGACGAAGTCCGACACGAAGTTCGACGACCTGCTCGTGCCGCTGCTGCAGCGGACGGCCAAGGTGTTCCTCGCGGCGATGGGCCTGATCTATGTCGCCAACGCCTTCTCGATCGAGATCATGCCGCTGCTGACAGGGCTGGGCATCGGGGGGCTGGCGGTCGCGTTCGCGGCCAAGGACACGATCGAGAACTTTTTCGGGTCGGTGTCGGTGATCCTCGACCGCCCGTTCGAGATCGGCGACTGGATCGTGGTCAACGATGTCGAGGGCACGGTCGAGGATCTCGGCTTCCGGTCGACCCGGATCCGTACGTTCTACAACTCGCTGGTCACCATGCCGAACGCGTCGCTTGTGCGTGCGCAGGTCGACAACTACGGGCGGCGTCGGTACCGGCGCTACAAGACGACGCTGAGCCTGACCTACGGCACCCCGCCCGACAAGCTCGACGCGTACTGCGCTGGCGTGCGTGAGCTGATCGTGCAGCACCCGTACACGCGGAAAGACTACTACCACGTGTGGGTGAACGGGCTCGGGGCGCACTCGGTGGATGTGCTGGTGTACATGTTCTTCGAGTGCCCGGATTGGGCGATCGAGTTGCGCGAGCGTCACCGGTTCATCCTCGACGTCATGCGGCTGGCCGAGCGTCTGGGCGTGGAGTTCGCGTTCCCGACGCAGACGCTGTACCTGGAGCGTGCGGGGGGCGGCCCGGGCGAAGACCCGGGCACGGCGCCGGATCGCGACGCCGAGTGGCGCGCGCTGCGTCAGGGGGTCTCGGCCGCCCGGGACATCACGCGGGGTCAGCATTGGAAGGAGCGGAAGCCCGGTCCGGTGCGGTACCGCGAGGAGTTCGAGGGCGAGTTCGAGCCCCGGGGCGACGGGTAGCGGGCGGTCACGAAAGAGCGAAAGATCGACGCGTCAAGCCACGGGCCTGGATCGCGTCCAGAGGCGCTAGAAATAACTTTCGTGGATTTCTCTAGCGTCTTTTGGGGCGCTTGCACACGCGGATCTCGCCAGGAAAGTCTTTCCTGGGATACTGTCGGATGCCCCGGCGGGCTGTCCGTCCGGGAGCAGCGCACAGGGTTCCGCGGAGCCCGCACGCGGCCTGATCAGCCGCCAGACAGGCAGTTTGAGCATGATTGAATCGAATCCCGCGGCGTCGGACCCGGCCCGCAAGCCCCCCGAGCGTGTCACGCTGGCCCGGGTCGCCGAGATGGCGGGCGTGGCCGAGTCGACGGCGTCGCGTGTTATCAACGGGTACACCGAGAACTTCCGTGTCCGCCCCGAGGTGCGGGCGCGGGTGCTGGATGCCGCCAAGAAGCTCAACTATCGCCCCAATCCGATGGTCCGATCGATCAGCGCGAAGAAGACCAATCTGGTCGCGGTGGTCGGGTGGGCGTCGGACGGCGTGAACCGGTCGGCGCTGTCCGAAGCCGTGCGGGTGCTCAGGGGCGGGGGCAAGCATGTGTGCACCACGTTCCTCGACTCCGACTACTCCGGGCACGAGTTGCCGAGCTGGCGCGTGGACGGCGCGATCGCGTTGCAGGTCCGCGATCCGGCGGACGTGGTCGAACTCGAGCAGCAGGCGTTGCCCTACGTGTCGATCAACGGGCACGCCGGGGCCGGCGGGGACGCGGTGACGTTCGATGAGGGGCAGGGCACGCGCCTGGCGCTCGAGCACCTCGCGGGTCTCGGGCACAAGAAGTTCGCGTACTGCTTCCTCGACCAGCTGCGCCCGTCGCCGCGGGGTATCCGGCACGCGGCGGTGGTGCAGCGGCAGAGCGCGTTGGTCGAGGGTTTGTCGGGCATGGGTCTCGGGGCTCCGTGCGGGGTGGACCAGTTCGGGCTGGATATGGAATCGTTCTGCCGCGAGTGTGTGATCGGAGCGGGCGCCACGGCGGTGATCGCGTTCGACGA
The DNA here is from genome assembly GCA_002429045.1 of Phycisphaerales bacterium UBA6054. Lineage (GTDB taxonomy): Bacteria > Planctomycetota > Phycisphaerae > Phycisphaerales > UBA1924 > UBA6054. Next base: position 61,043 of record DIYM01000085.1, on the reverse strand, counting down.
CGTCGTCGCGTCGTACCTCATCCAGGCCCTGAACAAGATGGGCAAGGGCGTGCCGGCGGATGTGAGCGTGGTGTCGTTCAACGACGAGCTCCCGAGCAAGATGGCCAGCCCCCCTTTGACGACGGTGGCGTTGCCGGCGGCCGAGGCGGGGCGGCTGGCCGGCGAGATGCTGCTCGAACGCCTGTCGAGCGACGGGCCGATCGAGCACCGCGACGTGGTGCTGGACGAATCACTCGTCGTGCGCGAGTCGGCGGGCGAGCCGAGGGGCTGAGTCTCGATCAGTTCTGTCGTTCGGGTTCGATGACCCTTCCGCACTCGGGGCAGGGGGCGGTGTCGTTGAGACCGGTGCGGAGGTAGCCGCACTCGGGGCAGACGTTGTAGCCGCGGGCGCGGAGTTCGGCGTATACGTATGGCTTGACTTGGTACGCGACAACCACCGACGTGATAGCGGCCGCCGACCCACCAGCAACTGCATGCGTGAGAATCCGGGGCAATCCGATGCCCGCCACGCTCAAGAGCACACTCACTACAGCAAAGGCTACAACCGCGAGCAGGATCGCACCCACGAAGAGCAACGACTCACGGCTGAACGCTTTGGCCGACCTGTTCTTTGCGCGGTAGGCGGCCCGAACGACATCACGGCGATCTTTGGTAGGCAGTCCGATGTCTTTCTCAAGATAGGACTTGATTGACATCGATCTCACTCACTCCGCGAACATGGCGTCGATGAACCCTTCGGGGTCGAAGGGTTCGACGTCGTCGGGGGTCTCACCCAGCCCGATGAACTTGACGGGGATGTCGGTGGTGTGACGGACGGCGACGACGATGCCGCCCTTGGCGGTGCCGTCGAGTTTGCTGAGGAAGATGCCGGTCACGCCGGCGGCTTTGCCGAACTCTTCGGCCTGGCGGAGGGCGTTCTGGCCGCTGGTCGCGTCGAGGACGAGCAGCACCTCGTGCGGGGCGCCCGGGACCTGCTTGTCGACCACGCGCCGGATCTTGGTGAGCTGGTCCATCAGCCCGGCCTGGGTGTGGAGGCGTCCGGCGGTGTCGAGGATGAGGACGTCGACGGCGCGGGCCTTGGCGGCGGCCGCGGCGTCGAACGCGACCGACGCCGGATCCCCCCCCTGCTGCCCCTTGACGACCTCGACGCCCAGGCGCTCGGCCCAGATCTCGAGTTGGCGTACCGCGCCGGCGCGGAACGTGTCGCACGCGCCGAGGAGGACGGCTTTGTTGTCGCGTCGGAGTTGGGCGCAGAGCTTGGCGATGGAGGTGGTTTTGCCGACGCCGTTGATGCCCGTCATGAGGATCACGGTCGGCGCGGTCTCGGCGGTGTTGAGGGTGCGGTCGGCTTCGGGCCACATGCTCTTGAGCCGGCTCTTGAGGTGTTCGATGACGTCCTCGCCCCTGGTGAGCTTGCCCGCCTTGTAGTCGGTCTGGATGGATTCGATCAGGTCACGCGTGGCGGCAACCCCGACGTCGGACTGGATCAGGCGTTTCTCGACCTCTTTGATCAGCGCGTCGTCGAGCGTGCGTCCGCTGAGGACCGACCGGAGCGATGACGCGAGCGCGTCGCGGGTCTTGGAGAGCCCTTTGCGGAGACGGCTTGTGATGGATTTGAAGAGGGCCATCGCTCGGTCCAATCAGTCGGTCGATGCCCGGGGCTGCTCGGCGAGGACCCGCTTGAGCACCTTGTCAAGCAGGGCGTTGACGAAGCCGGGCGATTCCTTGGTCGAGAACTGCTTGGCGAGTTCCACGCCCTCGTTGACGACGGCTTTGGGGGGCGAGCCCGCGTGCATCTCGTGGTGGCAGAGGCGCAGCACGGCGCGATCGACCGCGGGCATGCGGTGGGCGGGCCACTCCGGGGCGAGTTCGGCGAAGACCGCGTCTGCGGCGGCGCGGTTGCCCCACGCGGCGCGGGCGATCTCGACGGCTTTGTCCTTGTCGGCGTCTGTGAACGCGCGGTTCGGGTCGGCGAAGGTCAGGCCTTCTTCTTCGAGCGTCTCAAGATGATCGAGCGAGCCGCGGATGGCATCGGCCTCTTCGCCTTTGAAGGCATCGAACTGGTAGAGCGCGAGCAGGGCGAGGCGTCGGATGTCGCGGGGTGTGGCCATGTCAGGTGCTCGCACCGCGGAGCGCGTCGTCGCCGGCGGCCTTGTCGGGCAGGGTTAGTTCGATGGTGTGGCGGACGGGCATGGGCCCGTGGCGGAGCGCCCCGACCGCGTCGGCTGCGTCGAGGGCGGCGTGCATGGCTTCGGCACCCTTGTTCCCCTTCGAAGACGGGTTGCCCTTGCCGTCGTCTGCGCGGGCCTGGGCCTGGTCGGTGTTGAGCGTGGTCAGCACGCCGAACGCGACGGGGACACCGGTGGACGTGGTGATGTCGGCGAGCCCGATCGCGACGGACCGCGCGATGTGCTCGTCGTGGGGCGTCTCTCCCTTGATCACACAGCCGAGGCAGACGACCGCCTTGTGCCGTTCGGCGGCCGCGTTGGCGAGCGCGATCAACTCGTAGGCCCCGGGTGCTTCGACGATGGAGAGGCTCGTGGGGTCGCCGCCTCGGGCGGCGTAGGCCTCGATGGCGCCGCGGAGCATGGCCCCGGTGATCGTCTCGTTGTACCGCGAGACGACGATCGCGACGGGGTGCGTGGGGCGGGATGGGGCTTGGGCGGTCATGGACGGGGATCGTAGGTCGGGCCCGGCGGCGATACGATGCCCACGTGCGTGATCTCATCCTCCAGATCGCCCCGGTGATCCGTTTGGCGCGGGTTTCGACCGCGTTCGGCGCGGTGGCCGGTGTGTGGCTGACGATCCTGTGGACGCGGGCGATGCCGGAAGAGGCGGTGCCCGAGACGATCGCAGCGACCCCGCTGTGGCTCTTGCTGGGCGGGGGCGTGCTGGCGGGGGGCGGGCTGTACGCGTTCGGGGCGGGGCTGAACGACCTGCTCGACGCGCACCGCGACCGGGTGCTGCGCCCGACGCGTCCGATCGCGGGGGGCGCGTTGCCGCCCGAGGCCGGGGTGTCGATCGTGGCGGTGTCGCTGCTGCTGTCGGTGCTTGGAGCAACGGTGTTCGGGACCGGGGCGGTGCTGGCGACGCTGTTCCTGTCGGCCGCGATCCTGGTGTTCAACGTGCTCGGCAAGTTCATCCCGGCGATCGGGATGCTGCTGCTCAGCGTGATCTACGCGGGGCACGCGATCGTGCCGAACCTCTCGGTCACGTTCCTGGTCCCGTCGTGGTGGGTCATGTCGCACGCGTTGGTGGTCGCCGGTCTGGCGCACACGCTGGGACGCCGCAGCCCGGCGATCTCGAAGCGGGCGGGCGTGTTTTCTTTGGTCGGCTGGCTTGCGTGCTCGGGCGTGCTGGGTGTCCTGGCGTGGGAGCGGGTTGGCGGGTCGGTGTGGCCCGCTTGGGTGCCTTGGACGGCGTTGATCTGGCCGACCGTGGCGGCGGGCGTGCTGGCGCTGCAGGTTGTCCGCAGGGCCCGCGCGCTGGGTCCGGGCCCGAAGCTGGGCGAGAAGGTCTCTCGGTACGGCGCGTTCTGGCCGGCGGTGTACGGGTTCGGCTGGCTCGCGGGCGTCGGCGCGTGGCGCTCGGCGGCGATCATGGGCGGGCTCGCGGCGGCGGGGCTGCTCACGCTGACCGTGCTGCGTGAGTTGTACGCTCTGTCCGAGCACCCGGTCGGGTACAGGCTTTGAGACGGCGGGGATCGGGGATCGGCCGCTCGGGCCCGAGACATGGCGGGCCACGCCCGCGGCCTCCGGTGGGGGCCGCCCGCTTGCGGGTCTCTTAGAACAGCTCGAGCGCGAAGAAGATCGTTGTGAAGAGAAGGTCGGCGAGCACGATCGCGACGACGCATTCGACCACGGTGTAGGTGGTCGCCCGCCCCACGCCGGCGGCGCCGCCCGAGACCTTCAGCCCGTTGGCGCAGGCGATGATGCCGATGAGCGTGCCGAACACGCCGCCCTTGAAGACACCGGTCCAGAAGTCCACCTGCTTGGCCTGCTGGAGCATGTTGTTCATGTAGGTCTCGTAGGGCACCTGGAGGACCGTGACGGAGACGGCCAGCGCCGCGACGATCGCGACGAAGCTCGAGATCACGCCCAGGCAGGTCATCGAGATGAGGGACGCGAGCACGCGGGGCACCACGAGGAAGCGCACCGGGTTGAGGGCGTGGGCCTCGAGGGCTTCGACCTCCTCGGACACGACCATGGTGCCGATCTCGGCGGCGATCGACGCGCCGGCGAACCCGGTCAGCACGATCGCGCCGATCAGCGGGCCCAGCTCGCGCAGCACCGCGACCGAGATGATGTTGGCGATTTTGTCGCGTTGCCCGAACTCATCCAGCGGCGGCGCGAGCTGCAGCGCGAGGATCAGCCCCACCGAGCCCGACACGATGGAGACGATGAAGATCGACTGCACGCCGATCCGGATCACCTGGCTGACGATCGCGGACTTGCCGAGCCGGTACTTCTTGCCGAACGCGGCGCGGCAGAACCAGCGTGCGGTGTCGATCAGCAGCCAGGTCACCCCCCCGAGGTGCTCGACGATCCCGATGCTCCGCCGCCCGATCAGCGCGACCGGCAGCAGCAGCAGGGCGAGCAGCGCGCCCCCCCGCGAAGACCGGGGCTGGTTGGGATCGGGGGTGTCCATCCGTGGGTAGTGTCGTCGGGATCGGCGCCCGCGTCCAGCGGGGCTGTCCGGGGCGTGGGCGTTCAGACGGCGAGCGCGTCGTCCACCGTGTCGACGATCGTGAAGAACTGATCGAGGCGTGCGATCTCGAAGATCGCCCGGACCTTGGCGTGCATGCCCGCGAGCACGAGCGGTGCTCCGGTGGACTTGGCGGTGCGCATGGCCTCGACGAGGGTCGCCAGGCCGGACGAGTCCATGTATCCCACGTCCGTGAGGTCCACCACGAGCATCCCGGGGCTGCGGTCCTGGGCGCTGCGGAGGGCGTTGCGGAGTTCGGGCGAGCGTGACAGGTCGACGTCCTGCTTGGGGGCGACCACCATGACACCCGGCCTGGGGGCGTGGACCTCGACGACGGTGTCAGAATCTGGCATGCTGCTCGCTCCCCATGAACGGATGGACCCAGGGGTTCATCGTACGCGTCCGCCCGGTCGGGCGGCGGGGGTGCCGGTGTGGATCTGTGCCGAGCAGGAGCCGTCGCTGAGCGTCGGCGCCGAATCGGGACGCGGCGCGTGCTTGACCATCGTCAGGCGCATCCCCTTCGGGGCCCGGCGTTCGTAGCGGGCTTCGTCCATCACCTCTTGGATGATGTGGACGCCCAGGCCGCCCGGGCGGATGTCGTCGAGCTCGCGGCTTTTCATTTTGGAGGGATCGACCTGGCTGGCCTCGTCCTCGATCACGATCCGGATGCCCCCGGCCGAGTGCTCGTCGCCCGGGATGGGCCAGAGCGAGATCCAGATGGGCTTGTCCATCGCCCGGTTGTAGCCGTGCCGGATGATGTTGCAGAGCGCCTCGTCGACGGCGAGGGCGATCTTCGAGCAGTCCATGTCCTCGAACCCAAGTCGGCGGGAGACAGACGCGACCAGCTCGCGCGCCCCGCAGAGGTAGGTCGGGTCGCTGATCAGCTCCAGGCGGAGGTGTGGTTGGGTGTTGGCCGTTTCGCTCATGGTCTGGTTGGGTGGTCGCTGACTCGGATGCTGCTGAAACGGGTCCGCGTCGTGGCGGGGCTGCTGACACACACTACGGGTTCATCGGTGCGGATCGGGCGTCTGCGCCAGTGTCCGGGCCCGGTTCTGGGACAGTATCGGGAACGAACGCACCCGCTTCAAGGGAAGTGATCCAACGGTCGATCGCGACTTGGCGTTTCCATTCGGGATCTGTATGGATATACCCCTTTGTTTCTCCGGTCCGTGATTCGAGCGCGCGGATCGCGAGCATGCGTGCCGCCGGGTCCTGCGAGTCGAGCTGCTCGACGAGGCGGGCGATGGAGGCGGGGTCGGAGTCGGGCCCGGACGCCCGCACGATCGCGTCGAGTCGGCGCGAGGGGCTGGCGGCATCGAAGCCGGCCCGCTCGCTGGGGATGCAGCCGGCGGGCATCAGCAGGACCACGAGACCCAGAACCGTCGCCATAGCTCGTTGATCGTGCGCGGGGGGCATCGGCGATGCTATCCCGTGTGCGGGCCTCGGGTTGGGTCCGGCCCGGCGCGTCGTGGTTGATACGCACGCTGCGCCGTTGGGGTTCGTGCGGGGGATGCGTGGTACGGCGACGGGCGTGTGGTCTACGATGGACACCGCTCGGAGCGAGCGGGGTTCTCGGACCGAATCGCCGCGTCGGGTTCAGGCGCGGCGGTGTTGTTTGAGGGCCAGGCGCATGAGCGACCACCACGGCACGCACGACGAGATTGTCCCCGTCCTGGACTTCGGGGGGCAGACCGCCCAGTTGATCTGCCGACGCATCCGCGACGCGGGCGTGTTCAGCCTCCTGGTGCGCCCGGACATCTCGGCGGACGAGCTGAAAGCGATGAACCCCAGGGGCGTCGTGCTCTCCGGCGGGCCCGCCAGCGTGTACGACGACGGCGCCCCCACCATGGACGAGGGGGTGCTGCGGCTCGGGGTGCCGGTGCTGGGGATCTGCTACGGGATGCAGCTCGCGTGCAAGATCCTCGGCGCGGATGTCTCGAAGGCCGACCACCGCGAGTACGGGCGGGCGCAGCTCGGTGTCGCGAACGACGGGGCGTTCTTCGACGCGGTGCCGGACCACACCCAGGTGTGGATGTCGCACGGCGATCAGATCAGGGATCTCAAGGCGGGCGGCATGGAAGCGATCGGCGCGACCAAGACCTGCCCGTTCGCCGCGGTCCGGTCGACCGAGCCCGGCATCCGGTTCTGGGGGGTGCAGTTCCACCCGGAGGTCACCCACACGCCGCACGGCGTGGACATGTTCCGCAACTTCCTGTACGAGATCTGTAAGTGCGACGGGCTGTGGAAGATGTCGGACTACGCCGAGGAGCAGGCGCAGGCCATCCGCGAGCGCGTCGGCGAGGACCGCGTGATCTGCGGGCTCTCGGGCGGCGTGGACTCGTCGGTCGTGGCGGCGCTGCTGCACCGGGCGATCGGCGACCGCCTGACGTGCGTGTTCGTCGACAACGGCTTGCTGCGCAACAAGGAACGCGATCTGGTCGAGCACACGTTCCGCGACCACTTCAAGATCGATCTCCGCGTGGCCGACGCGCGGGCGGAGTTCCTGGGCGACCTCGCCGGCGTGGACGACCCGCAGGAGAAGCGCAGGCGCATCGGGCACCGGTTCATCGAGGTCTTCAAGCAGTCCGCACACGACATCGAGGGCGCCGAATACCTCGCTCAGGGCACGCTGTACCCGGATGTCATCGAATCCGGGCACGGGCACTCGGGCAACGCGGCGAACATCAAGCTGCACCACAACGTCGGCGGCTTGCCCGAGGACCTCGGCTTCGAGCTGATCGAGCCGCTGCGGGAGCTGTTCAAGGACGAGGTGCGCCGCCTGGGCGGCGTGCTCGGCCTGCCCGACAGCCTGGTGTGGCGTCACCCGTTCCCCGGGCCGGGGCTGGCGGTGCGCGTGCTGGGCGAGGTGACCGAGCCGAAGCTGGCGGTGCTGCGCGATTGCGACGAGATCCTGCTCGAGGAGATCGTGTCGGCCGGGTTGTACCGCAAAACCAGCCAGGTCTTCGCGGTGCTGCTGCCGGTCCAGAGCGTGGGCGTGATGGGCGACGGGCGGACGTACGAGTCGGTCGTGGCGATCCGGGCCGTCGAAACGCAGGACTTCATGACCGCCGACTGGGCGCGGATCCCCTTCGAGGTCCTCGGTCGGATCAGCAACCGGATCATCAACGAGGTCCGCGGCGTGAACCGGGTGGTGTACGACATCTCCAGCAAGCCGCCCGCGACGATCGAGTGGGAGTGACACTCACCCCGCGTTCTTCACCGGTTTGTTCACGAGAAGCACGTCCGCACTGACATGATTCGCGATGTAGAGATCGAGCTTGCCGTCGGCGTCGAGGTCGATCGGCTCGAGATCGATGGTGTGGACGAGCGTGAGTTGGGGGACCCACGACGCGGTCCGGTCTTTGAACGCGGCGTTGCCGCCGTTGATCCAGACCTGGACCGGCGGGCCGGACTGGCTGTGGCCGAAGAGGATGTCGGTGTCGCCGTCCCCGTCGAGGTCGGCCAGCTCGGTGTCGAGGGTGTTCCCGCCGCTGGGCGGGAGGCTCTCCGCCTCGGTGAAGACGCCGGTGCCGTCGTTGAGCAGGACTCGATTGGTCGGGTCCTTGCCGGGTCGCCAGCCGACGTTGGCGAAGACGAGGTCGAGGTCGCCGTCTGCGTCGAGGTCGGCCGCGTCGATCTCGCGGGTCTCGATGTCGGGCATCGACGGGAGCCGTTCGTCCGTCTCGTCGTCGAAGAAGCCGCGACCGTCATTAATGAGGATCCGGTTGCCGTCCTCGTTGGCGATGATGAGATCGGTATCGCCGTCGGCATCGATGTCGGCGGGCTCGATGTCTTGGGTGGTGCGCGCGTCCGCGGGGATGCGGCCGTCTTGGTCGGGTGTGAATCCCGCGGCGCCGTCGTTGAGCAGTACGACATTGTCGCCCGCGTTGCCGAGAATCAGATCAAGATCGCCGTCGGCATCGATGTCGACCGCGAGCACGGCGTTGGACACGCCGCCCGGCGCGGGGAGCCGGTCGGACGCGTCGATGAACACGCCCGGCTGTGTCTGCAGGTACAGCTCGTTCGTCTGGTCGTCCTCGGCGACAAAGACGATGTCGGGGCGGTCATCGGCATCGAAGTCTGCGACGGCGATGTCTTCGGAATCGTGGATGCGCCCGCGGGGCAGCGCGTTCGTGGACTCCGCGAAGGACCCGGCCCGAGAGGCGAGCAGCACGACGTTCTGGCCGAACTCGCTGGCGACGATCAGGTCGGGCATGCCGTCGGCGTTGAGATCGGTGAGTTCGGCGTCCATGGACCGGCCCTGGAGCGATTCGAGGGGCAACAGTTCCGCCGATCCCGGGCGCCAGGCTGGGGCGTTGTCTGGGGCGTTGTCTGCCGAGCCGGCGAGCACCGCCGCCACCGCACACGTTTGGATCCACATCATCAAACCTCCTCGGGCGTGTTGTTGGAGACCCGCGGGGTGTATGCGGGCGCTCCGGGCGTGGTTGCAGAAATGCCCCCCGGTGTGGAATACGGTTCTGTGGCCGGCGGTTCTTTGTTCTCACAGACACACGCGCTTCGGCCCGATCGGTGCGTCCGGTGGCGGCTGACGATCGAACTGTCTGGCTCACACACACGCTCAATGAGCAGGAGATCCACGCATGAACAAGTCACTTATTGCAGTCGTCGCCGGTGTTGCCGGGGTGGGCGGTGCCGGGATGCTGGCGGGGTTCTCGAACGCCGAGGCGACGGCCGCGTTCGCCGCCGAGCAACGGGAGACCGTCTTCGAGACCCGCCAGGGCGAGCGGATGTACGCCTCGGACCCGGTGCATTCGTCGGTGGTGTTCAGCATCCGGCACGGCGGGGTGGCGAACTTCTACGGGCGCTTCAACGACATGGACGGCGAGGTGCATTACAACGCCGAGAGCCCCGCGGACAGCCGCATGGCGTTCACGGTGCAGACGGCGTCGATCGACACGAACAACAACTCGCGCGACGGTCACCTGCGCCAGGCGGACTTCTTCAACGCGCGTCAGTTCCCCGAGATCTCGTTCGTTTCGACCGGGATCAGCGGTTCGGAGGGCGGCTGGGTGCTCAACGGCGAGTTGACGCTGCAGGGCGAGACCCGCCCGATCTCCGCCAGCCTGAGCGGGTTCGATACCGGGACGTTCCGCAACAAGGACGTGCTGGGGTTCGAGGCTCGCTTTGACATCAAGCGTTCGGACTTCGGGATGACCAAGTACCTCGCGGCCGACGGCGGCGAGGGGGGCGGGCTGGGCAACACCGTGACGCTGATCGTCGCGGTCGAAGCGATCGCCGAGTAATCCGGGCGCCGAGTATCATCGCGGGCTTCTGTTCGCGGCGGGCTCGCGGAGCACCCGCGGGCCGAAGCCCGCGGCTCGTTTTGCAAGCCCCCCACTGGCGGAGTATCGATGCCCGACGACCTGTTCCAACGCCTGGTCCTGCACGGCGGGGTGATCCCCGGCGCGGTCTCGCTGTTGCTTTTGGGCGTGTTCTGGTGGATGCACCGTCGCAGGTCGGCGGTGCCCCGGGACGAGGGGGAACCGGCGGGCGACGGACCACGGTGGCTGCTGCCGGTGCTGCTGGCGGGCGGGTTTGTGGCGGCCGACTACGTGGTCAAGGTGCGGTTCGAGTGGTGGCCGACGGACAACACCATGCGCGCCGCGCACGCGGCGATCCTGCTCGGGGTGTTCGGCTTTGTCGAGGGACTGATCAGGCTGCCCGCGTGGGGTGTGTCGCTCGCGCGGGCGGTCGTCTTTGGCGGGCTGGCGTGGATGCTCTGCGAGGGGTACGCGCCGCAGGCGATCTCCGAGGCGGACCTGTGGGGAACCGTGGCGGTGAGCGGGCTGGCAGGTTCGTTGATCGCGCAGGCGGCTGATCGCGGGACGGGCGCGGCCGTGGGATGGACGGGGATCCTCGCGTGGGTCATCGCGATCGGGGCGCTGCAACCGATGCTGCATCTGGCGGGGTTCTCTTCGGGATCGATGGCGCTTGCCGGGGTGATGGCGGTGCTGAGTTCGGCCCTGATCGTCTCGGTGTTCGTTCGCGATGTATCGCCTTCGCGTGGCGCCGTCTCGGTGCTGACCGGGCTGTTACTCGCCGGCGCGTTGGGCGCGGGCGTGCAATCCGAGCCCAAAAGCGTGCCGGCGCTGTTGCTCATGGTCTGCATGCCGCTGGTGTTCGTGCTGTCCGCCGGCGGAACCAAGCGGACGCTGATGGTCCGGGTGGTCGCGATCGGGCTGGTCGCCGGTTCGATCGCGGCGATCCTGCACTTCGGCGGTTCTGGCGGCGACGGGCCCGGCGAGGACGATCCGTACGCGGACTACTACGGCTGAGCGTGGTACGCTCCGGCATGTCGCGCGGATCGGTGACATCGGGCGCGGTCGAGATCGGGAGCCGGGTGTTCCTGCGCCCGGCGCGGGCGTCGGACCGGGACGCCTTCGTCGGGCTGCGTCGCGCGAGCCGGGCGGAACTGCGACGGTGGGAACCCGAGCCCCCCGAGGGTTTCGATCCGTTCGGCGACGACGCGTTCGGGCGTGAGATCGGCGTTCCGATCGACGGGTCCGAGTGCCGGTGGTTGGTCTGCCGGGTATCCGACGGTGTGCTGCTCGGGCGGGTCACGCTGGGCGCGATCGAACGCGGGCCCTTCCAGAACGGGCGGCTGGGGTACTGGATCGGCACCGAGCACAGCGGGCGCGGGTACATGACCGAGGCGATCGGGCTGGTGCTGCGTCGGGCGTTCGGGGCGATGGGCTTGCACCGGGTGTGCGCCAACATCATGCCGGTCAACACCGGTTCGCGGCGGGTCCTGGAGCGCAACGGCTTTGTGAAGGAGGGGTACTCGGAGAGGTATCTGCAGATCGCGGGCGCTTGGGAAGACCACGAGCGTTGGGCGATCACGGCGGAGGCGTATCGGGCGGTTCCGTAGCGTGGTCGGCGTCGATCCAGTCGAAGGCGGCGGCGGTGCGGTCGAGAAGATCGGCGGTCCAGCCGTGCCCGCCGGCGTATCGGTCGAGCCGGACCCCGGCGGCGTGGGGGGCGAGCGTGTCGTTCGCGAGATCGGCGAACCGCATCGGGATGAAGTCGTCGCGTGCGTGCAGGATGCACACGTGTCGCCCGGCCGAGCCGGCGGGATCGGGGAGCAGATCGGGCTTGAAGACGCTCATCAGGACGATCGCCCCCGAGACGGGGATGTCCGGGGTCATGACCGCCGCGTACGCCGGCGGCCCGCCCGACGACCAGCCGAGCACATAGGTGCGTTCCGGGTCGACGCGGTCGTCCGCCTGGATCTCTCGGGCGACGGCGTCGATGAACGCGTCGGTGGTGAACTCGGCCCGGTCGTCGGGGAGGCCCTCGGTCGGCCAGACGATGCGGTTGGCGTCGTCGCGCCATCGGGGGGCGACGAGTTGAACGGTGAGCCAGCCCTCGGGGGTCCTGGACGCGATCGTGCCGACCCAACGCTCGAACTCGCGCGAGCCGTCGCCCCCGGGCAGGACGATGAGCGCCGGGCGGAGGTCGGGATCGACCCCCTCGCGTTCGCCGCCCGGGTCGGGGCGATCGTGGACGAGGTAGACCATCTTCTCGTGCCCACCGGCGTGGCGTTGCGGCGCATGGGGTTGGGCGGAGACAAGGCCGGTCGAGAGGCACGCGATCGATACCAACGCTCGGGGCAGCATCCGCTCAGTGTACCGACGGGCGCCCCCACCGCACAACGATCTCGGGCAGTTCGGGGCGTTCGCGGTCCTCGCGGGGCTCGGTCTGGGTGCCGAGGTGGATCCAGCCGGAGAGACGTTCGCCCGGCCCGAGCCCGAGGGCTCCGAGGATGCGCTGGTCGTAGGTGGTCCATCCGGTCAGCCAGATGGCACCGAAGCCCAGAGCGTGCGCGCCGTGGAGCAGGTTCATGCACGCGGCCCCGCAGGTCATCAGTTGCTCGAACTCGGGGATCTTGGGGGCGCGCGGGTCGAGCGGGCGGGCCCGGCAGACGACGGCGACGATCATGGGCGCGTTGTCGAAGCGTTGGCTGCTCTTCTCGATCGCTTCGGGTTGCGCGTCGGGGTTGCCGGCCGCGAACGCGTCGCGGACGTGCCGGCCGAGCGCGACACAATCGTCGTGATCGAGTGTGATGAACCGATACGGCACGAGCTTGCCGTGGTCTGGCGTGCGCGCCGCGACGCGGAGGATGGTCTCGAGTTGCTCGTCGTTCGGCGCGGGCGCGGCGAGAAGGGTCGGGTTGCAGGACCTGCGGCTCTCGAGGAACTGCAGCGGGTCTGCCGCGGTCTGGGCGGGATGATGCGTGGTCATGGCTGTTTGCCTTCGATGGAGCGCGAGATGCGGGCGCACGAAAAAGACCCGCCGGGCGGGTCTTTGTTGAGCGGAACGGGAGGGATTCGAACCCTCGGTACGGGTTTACCCCGTACACCGGATTAGCAATCCGGCCCCTTCAGCCTCTCGGGCACCGTTCCGGGTGCTTGGACAGAGAGCGTAGGGCGGATCGGGGCGTCAAACAACGGGGCAACCGCGGTCCCGGACGATTGGGCCGAGGGGAGGTCGTCTCCGGGGCATGCAAGCCCGGGACGCAACGGCACCGATTCCGATCGGGATATGCGGGGCTGACCGTCGGGAGCCGGTTCAGTCCGCGCCCTCGCCGTCGTTGTCCTGGCGGGTTTCGAGCAGGTTGCGGAGGTACTTGTTCTCGCGCCGGGTGGCTTCCAGATCGAAGACGAGGTACTTGACGCTCAGGCGGAGGTGGTCGAGCGATTCCTGGAGTTCGGCGATGGTTTTGCGCATCTTCTGGTGGCGGGCCTGGGTCTCGCCGGCGAGTTGTGCGAGCTTGGGGCGCTCGGACTCGGGCAGGGTATCGATCTGCTCGAGGAGCTTGGCGAGTCGCGTCTGGAAGTCGTTCTCGGTCATGTCTGGACCCTCCGGTCTGATCTGTGCCGCGCCCTGATGGTGCGTGGCGATCTGGGTGTTCGGCGGCGGCTCGTGCCTACGCCGAGGGGGGAGGTTGCGAACCGGATACCGAACTGGCATGCCGGGGGCACGGTGTTCCCTGTCGGGGACGCAACGTCCGCGAAGATCCCCGTCCGTGGGGCCGGATAGTCCGTTCTGGGTCAGGATCCGTGACCGGAAGGCGGGCCCCGGCGGTCCGTGCCGGGGGTGGGGTGATGCCGGGTGTTGCCCGGCGTCAACGTCGGCGGTGCAGTTGCTGCAACGCGCGCTGCCCCTGAATCGGGGCGTTCTTGGCGATCTCTCGCAGTTCGGCGGGGTTGGCGCGGGTGGCGTCCTGGACGGCTTTGCGGAGGGCCGAGTCGAGCGTGCGCCGGAAGTCCTTGAAGAACTCCTCGAGTTCGTGGCGGTTGAAGCGGCTCAGGGGGTCGGCCAGGCGCGACTGCGCGGCCGCCCAATCGATCAGCGAACCGGCGGTGGGCTGGAAGCGGTAGCAGTCCAGGATCGCTCGGAGCCGGTTGGCGGGGGTCGAGAACGGGTCGGTCGCCGGCTCGGGCAGTGCGGTCATCTTGGCCCGGGCTTGCTTGGGGTCGGTCGGGAAGGACGTGCTCTTGCTGACCGCGGCGGGGTGGGCCGGCTCGGCAGAGCGGGCGGGTTGGCGTGCGACCGAGTCGCCCGCGTCGGCGGGCTGGAGGCTCACGAACGCGGTGGTGATGGTCTTGAGTCCAGCCCGGTCGAAGCGGATGGAGAGGCGTTGGCAGGGCGTTCCCTCGTGGACGATGCTGGATGTGGTCGCGACGGTCCCGACGCCCCACTCGGGCTTGCCCGGGTGGATGACCTTGTCGGCGATCGAGAACTTGTGTTCGGCGGTGGCGGCCATAATCTGGTTGATTCCAAGGGGATAGAGGAGGGGGAACGGAGGATGGCGGCCCGGCGGGGATGGTCCTTCGCGGGGTGGGTGCCTAGCATCTTCTCTGCGTCCGAGCGTCTGATGGAGACGGTTCGCGGCTCGCCGGATCCTCCGGGGGCCCGTGGCTCGGGCCGACACCACACCGTTCTATGCGTTACCAGCTTTCGTGGTATAGGGGATCATAGCAGATGATCGAGGCTCTGAAAAGCGACGAGATCGTTCAGAAGGTTGGCGGGCGGTTCAAGCTGTGTGCGCTGATCCAGCGTCGGCTCGAGCAGTTGGTCGACGGGGCCCGCCCGCTGGTCGATCGCGACGGGCGGAGCGACCTGGAGATCGTGGTCGAGGAGATCTTGCAGGACAAGATCACGCTTTCGTTCGAGGACGACGGGACTCCGTCGGAAGAAGAAGCGCTGCTCTGATCAGGACGGGAGGCGGTAGTCGCGTGACGCTCGACCCCGCGGAACTGCGAGGGACGTTCGAAGGCCGAGAGATCCTGATCGGGATCTCGGGGGGCATCGCGGTGTACAAGGTGTGCACGGTGGTGTCGCGCCTCGCCCAGGCGGGGGCCGGGGTGACGGTGCTGATGACGGATGCGGCGACGCGGTTCGTGCAGCCGTTGACGTTCCAGGCGTTGTCCGGTCGGCCTGTGTACACGAGCCAGTGGCAGCACAGCGAGGCCCACGACCCTCAGCACATCGCGATCGCGGATCGGTGTGACGCGGTGCTCGTGGCGCCGTGCACGATGGACATGATGGGCAAGCTGGTGACCGGGCGGACCGATGACGTGGTCACGCTGGCGTTGAGCGCGGTGGACCGGTCGAGCAAGCCGGCGCTGCTCGCTCCGGCGATGAACGATCAGATGTGGGGCCAGGCGAGCACCAAGCGGAACGCGGCCCGGCTCGAGGATGACGGGTACGTGCTGGTCGGGCCCGGGGTGGGCTGGCAGGCGTGCCGGCATGTCGGCACGGGACGCATGGTCGAGCCCGAGGACCTGATCGAGGCGTTGAGACGCTCGGTTGGCGGCTGAGGTCGTCTTCGGTGACGAGGGTGTCGGTGAGGGTCTGGCCCGGGGTTGACGGTGCCGGGGATGCCAGCATTGAACTGATGGCCGACGACGTCGACCGCGTACGCTGAGCGAGGGCTGCGGGGACGGCGATGGTCGTCACGACGATCCGGATGAGCGTGCTCTAGTGATGACGCGGCCGCCCGGCGGATTCGGGCTGCTCACGCGGGTGGGGTGCCTATGCGGGCACCGTCGACTTGCCGGGACCGGCGGTATGCGCTGGGGCACTTGGCGGGCGTGCGGGGCTGGCCTACGATGGGCTCTTGCAGGTCGTAGCTCTGCGACCAAATACCCTGGAGAGGTGGCAGAGCGGTTGAATGCGCTGGATTCGAAATCCAGTATGGCCTCCGGGTCATCGGGGGTTCGAATCCCCCCCTCTCCGTTGTCTTTCGACATGTACGAAACGGCGTCCCTGATGTGACGCCGTTTCGGCCGTTTTGGGGCGAACGGCGCGGTATCGAGCGTCTCTGCGAAATCGCACTCAGCTCAGATCAGCCAAAGATTGCCCGAATCACGCCGAGTGTCTCTCGTGGCGATTCGAGGGATGTCCCCGCGCTGCCTCCGTGTTCCCTGTTCCACAGCGAGGGGCCAGGAGACTGTTGCACCCTTCCAAACGACGATTATCACGCCGCCGTACGATGTCTTGGCCTCACCTTGATCACCGGATAAAGCAATTGAGGATCGTTGCCGACGTTCTGTCGCCTGATCGTGATGCTGGGTTCGAGTTCACCTCCTTCCGTGAATCTGATTGGCTGGCGGGCAGGCGCTCCTGCCACCACCTCGCTAGGAGTCAGTGTACCGAGAACTGCATGTGGTCGATAGCGGTTGTACCACTTGGTGTATGCGTCCAGCCGCTTCTGGATCGCACCAAGGTTGGGTGGAATGAGCGAGACACGCCACCAACGTTTCAGGCTCCAGAACAGCCTCTCCACCTTGGCATTGAACTGCCAGACCCGCGCCGGACTGCGTGCGTGCCTGATGCCCCGCTCGATCATCGCCAGATGAAACGCCTTCTGAAACTGCCCACCACGATCGGTGATGACGAAGCAAGGACATGCTTCTGTAGCAATCGCGGAATCGACCAGCTTGAGCAAGTCGCTTGTCGTCGGCGAGCTCTTAAATGCACGCAATCCAACGATCTTCCTGCTGTAGCCGTCGATGATCGCTGTGATCTCGAAGCGCATACAGAGAAAGTGGACCGTCGTCAGATCGATATGCCAAACGTAATGCGCCTGCCGAGGACAGAGAAGGTGATGAGGTGCTGTCTTCTGATGCCTGATCTGCGGAATGATTTCAACTCGTACAGGTCTTGGATCTTTCTCCTCGAGAATGCGTCTCACCGATGCCCTGCTGACCTGGATCCCAGACCGCATGATGTGTCGAGCGATCGTTCGTGTCCCGAAGTCGCGCTCCGCGCACAGGCTGCGGATCTCGTGGACGAGCCACCGCACACCTTCGTGGAACTTGTTCCATGGCGGGTCCCCCACCACTTGCTTGGCTTTGTGCTTGCCCCGGAGTGAACGTTTCCAGTTGCGGATGGTGTTGGGATGAACAACGAAGTGAGCTGCGGCTTCTTTTGCCGACCAACCCCGGAGCCGCATCAGCTGCAGAATCTCGACCCGCTCCTTTGGCGCATAGTGGGCACGCATTTTCGGAGTTCGACCTTGTCGCTGGCTGCGGAAGATGGCCAGTTCGCGCTCGAGCAGCACGGCATCCGAGTACGCGTGATCACGCTGGGCTAGGACGCGGACCATCGGCGACGGGTGCCCAAATGCGCGGGCACGAGCGGTGATGTATCCGCGCATGAAAAGGGTGGAAACGGCGTCCACAGCGGTCCAAATGGAGCCCGAGTCTCGATCCGGCATCAATGAGCCTCTGATGTCCGCGCTCTCCCGCCGGAACATCGATAAGATACGGTCCATGCGCGGCTTACAGCTCAACACATCCACATGTCTTTGGACAAAAATGGCAGCCAAACTAGCCCCGGGGACCCACAACAATCTCTTGGCCCACCGCGATAGGGCCTCGGAAACGGGGATCAGGCCAGAACTCGACCCATCTTCACTCTGATTGCCGTTTGACGGGGCTCACTCCGCTCGAAGCCGGCGGCGCACGAGAGACTGTTTGCCACATAGGGGATCGCCCCCCGCTCAGCACCAGGGATTCATCCCTGGTGTATGACTGGGTTGGTTTCCAGTCCGCGTTGCCGTCGCGGTAGCGGTTTTCGTGGCTCACGCTGTAGTAGGTGTAGCCGTTGGCGTTGGTGTTTTTCCAGATCGCGACCTGGACGGTGCCCAGGATGACCTTGTCGATGGGTTGGTTGGTTTGATCAGTCATGACGTAGTTCCTTTCTGTTGTGGTTGATCATGGAACCGATTAGAAGCGGGTTGCGTGCAGCGACCAAGCGGGAGCCGCCCTGCTGGCAGGGGGATCGGCTGCACACGGCGAGCGCAGCGAAGCCACGGAAGCCGACGGCCGCTTGGGAGCCAGCGGGACTCGCTTAGGGTCCATGGAGATCAATCACGGCGGCAGAAAGGCCATGCGTCTTGGGCATGTCTCCGAAGCACTGACACATCGAACGGGCGTGTACCTTTACTGACCCGCCCGTGTATGTGTTCTTGCAGTGCTCGGTGGAGATGTGACCTACCCCCGAGGCCCGGCCCAAGCCGAGTCCCGGGGGCGCGGCGTGGACTGCCGCTCAGCCCAATGCCCCGCGTCTCACGGGCATCCCTGGACAAAGAGTGCGATGTATGCCGAGATATCGAAGAAGTTCAGCACGCCGAACGGCTTTGCCAGATCTGTGCTCGAGTCTCCGGCGGTGTAGGCACTGATAAACGAAATTACATCAAAGAAGTTCAATAGCCCGTCGTCATTGAAATCTGCCAGACAACCGCTTGGTATGGGCTGCCGCTCCAGAGCGCCGAGGTCCACAAGCGGCGCCGCGCCGACGCCTGAGTCGGGTGCGCCCGGGTCATCGACAAACCGGGGCATGTCCAGGAAATCCGACGCGAGCGCTGCGGGAACCTCGGAGTTGTCCCCGGCGTCGATTGCCGGTGATCCCGCGGACAGTCCCAAGTCGTTGTCATCGGGTGTCAGCGGATTACCGTCAGCACCGATGGCATTGACGAAGAGCGGATTGCCAGTGATCAGCCCGGGTTGCTCTGCGAGCATCCCGCTGCGAAGAGTGACGAGGTCGCTTGTTTGGTCAACGAGCGTTGAACCGATATCGAGTATGGAGTTCCGGTCGATCAGCGCGGCACTGCCGGTCGTGGCCGAGTTTTCGAACCAGATACTGTTGCGTATACGCAGGGTAACGAAGGGTGGGTTAGTGCACTCGGTGTAAGCAAACCCGCCACTGGTCGCCGCGTTGAGCCAAGCCGTGCAGTTGTTCATCGTGACGTTCGCGCAGATGGACGCGATACCTCCCGCGACCGTGGCGGTGTTCAGGCTGAACACGCACCCAACGAATCGATCATCTGTGGCGAACGCATAGACCGCACCGCCGTTTTCTGCCGAGTTGGCGTGGAACAGCGTGTTGATAAAGGTCGCCGGCACCGCGAACCCGAAGTC
The DNA here is from genome assembly GCA_002429045.1 of Phycisphaerales bacterium UBA6054. Classification (GTDB taxonomy): domain Bacteria; phylum Planctomycetota; class Phycisphaerae; order Phycisphaerales; family UBA1924; genus UBA6054. Next base: position 41,889 of record DIYM01000085.1, on the reverse strand, counting down.
CTCTTGGCCTTGCACGCGGGCCCCGCCTCCGGATTCGCCTGCTGTGTTGTACGAGATAACACTGTTGCGGATCTCTGTGAACTGGGCGGTGAACACGCCGATGCCGCCCCCGTCCATTCCCGCGGTGTTTCTGGTGATCTTGCAGTCTTCGATCGCGACGATCGCTTCCGTGTTGAAGGGGGGGATCGGGTTGCCAGTTACGGAAATCCCGCCGTAGAACGATGTCGCGGTGTTGTCGGCGATCTGTGTCCTCAGAACGACGGTCGGGCGTCGTGCGTTGCTGAGCGCGATGCCTCCCGATCGTGTTGCGTTGTTGCCGACCACCAAGCAGTCCTCGATGCGGGCGGAAGCCCCGAAGACTGCGATCGCGCCGCCCTCTCCGCCGGCTGAGTTGCCCTCGAACGAACTGTCGAGCACTTCGTAGGTTGCGTCAACGCCGAGGAGTTCGGCCGCACCACCGTCGTCGCCCGATTCGTTTTCCACAAAGTCACAACCGGTGATCGTTGCGTCTGCCCGGAACATGCTGAGGGCGCCGCCGCCGTCCACCGATCCATTCTCGAGGAAGTCGATCCGTTCGAGCAGCACGCGTTGATCTCCGCTCATGCTGATCGCACCGCCCGAGTCGCCTGCAGAGTTGGCCACGAACGGCGTCCGCCCTGTCCCTGTGACGGTGAGCATGCCGTTGCTGTGGCTGATCGCACCGCCGCGGCCGAGGTCGGCGGAGTTCTCCCTGAACTCGCAGTCGATAAAGGTCGCATCCTTGTTGACGGACGCCACCGCGCCGCCCGAGCGTTCGGTCGTCGTGTTTCGCTCGAAGACGCAGTTCGTGTAGGTCACAGACTCGGCCGCGGAACCGGTGCCGCCGGCGTATACCGCGCCCCCATCGAGGGCGGCGACGTTGTCGCGGAAGATGCAGGAAGCGAACTCCACAACGCCCAGCCGTATGCTCACCGCCCCGCCAAGGCCAGCCGTCTCGTTGCCGATGAACGTGCACTCGTTGATGATCGGTGAATCCGAGAACGCGACGTAGAGCGCACCGCCTGCCCCGCTCGACCAGTTGTTCAGAAAGGCGCAGCGATCGACGGTGATGGTCGAGCCGATGAAGGCTTGTACGCCCCCGCCCGACATTGCGTTGGAACCCATGCTCGGGTCGTTCGCGGCACCGCCGGTGATGGTCAGGCCCACCAGCCTCGTATCGGTGGTCTCTCCGGAGTTGGCGCGGAACACTGGGCCCTCACGCTGCGGGAAGCCCGGGAGCGTGCGGTCGTTCCCGCCGTCCACCACCGTCGCCGAGACGGTGGCGGGATCGTCCGGGTCGACCGAGCGGATCGTGATCCGCTTGCCCCGAAGGTTGATCTGCTCGTTGTAAGTGCCGGGAGCCACCACGATCTCGTCCCCGTCAACCGCGGCGTCTACGGCCTGCTGGATCGTGGGCTGGTCCGACGGCACGTTGATGACGTCGGCGGTCGACAAGCCTGAGAACACCGCGATCAGGACCGAGAGTGACATGAGGAAACGCATCGCTGCTCCTTCGCCTGTGGAAGCTGCACACCCGAAAACACTGCGTGTGTGCCCTAGGAACCGCGTGGACAGCGTTTCCGCTGTCCACGCCAAGCCCGCATGGTTGCGTGCATTGGAGAGGACGACTCAGCGCCGGCGTCGGGCTGACACCAAGCCGAGCACGCCGAAGAGAGCAATCGGGGCCGGGGCGGGGACGATCGTCAGCCCCTCGATGAGCAGAGGATCCCCCTCGGCCTGGAGGACCACCTCCCCGGTCACTCGGTCGAAGGTATAGACGCCGAGGTTGTTGACCGAGAAGATGATGTTGCCGTTCCCGAGTTCATAGACGCCCTGGATGTTCCCGAGGCTGCCCAGGACACCGACACCGCTCAGGAACGAGTCGAGCTGGGTGCCATCGAGCCCGAACTCGAAGATGCCGGCCGGGAAGCTCTCGCTGGCGAGCAGGATGCCGTTGCTCGACTGGACGATCTGCTGGGGCGAGTTGAACTCGTTGGTGCCGAACGTGCCGCCCTGGGCGAACGTGCGCAGGTACTCGCCTTCGAGGTTATAGATGTCGATGGTGTCGTCGGTGCCGTCTCCGATCGAGGTGTTGCCGTCCCGATTGGTGACCCAAAGCTCGTCGCCCATCACGAGGACATCCTCGGCTTCGCCGCGGAGGCCGAACCCGCCTTCGATCGCGCCGGTGGTTGCATTGACAAAGACGATGGTGTCGTCGCCGGGTGCGCCGTTGCTCCCGCCGTCGTTGACGACGTACACCCGGTCGTTGAGGACGTCCATGCCCCGGATGTCGCTGAGCCCCCCGGTGCCCATAAAGTCGCTAGTGCTGCCGCCCACTCGCCCGATCACGCTGCCGGTATTGATATCGACACGGAAGATGGAGTCTTCCCCGTTGTCGCCGACCCAAATTTCCTGACCGACCTGGATCGCGTTGATCGGTGTGCGTGCGCTATCGAAGGCGCTGCCGGTCCACGCCTCGACGATGTCGTCCATCAGAAGAAAGTCCGCGTCGATGAGCGAGCCGTTGAAGGCGTCGAACAGCATCACGCGGTCATCGTCGGTCTCGGCAACCATGAGGTAGTTGCCGGGGTCAAGGATCTGGCCTGAGGCACCCGCGACGGCGCAAGCCAGTGCCGCCGAAGCGGTGAGTCCGAGGCGGCCCATGCTGGAATGGTGCTTGTTCATCTCAATCTCCAAGTCGAAATCACGGGATGATCGCGGAAACGGGTGCCGCGAAGACCTGCGCAGACTACGGGATTTTTTCCGCATGTCAATCCGTACGGAAACATTTGCGGAGATTTCGGCTATGCTCAGGCATGCTGAATCGGATACCACAGGCCCCTGGAAGCGGGCACGGACGAACTGATATCGCCGAGAGTCTCAGGCAGGCCTACCTCCAGTTTCGATTGGTCTTTGTTCAGTCTCTCCGCAATGCGGGCGTCTCTTCCGATTCAGGAACGGCGATATCGAACCGCCTTCAGTTGACCCGACAGCTCTCATGGCAGCTTTCGAGCATCATTGCAGAGCCCGATGTCGCCAAAGGACTCGCCTCCCTGCCCGGCACGCGTGGGCTCAAGCTCTTGGCGGATGCTGTCAAGTCCGGTGCACCGGATTGCCACGCACCGCTGGTCGAAGCCATCACGCGGCTCGAATCAGAAATCGGCCGCCACGCCGGCGACCGCGCCCGTCTCGACTTGCTGACGGCCGCCTGGGGCCACGACGGGCTGGATCACCGCAGCGAGGTTCTGCGCCGAGAAGCGTTCCGGGTGCAGAGCGCGCTCTTCGGGATCAATGCCGCTTGTCAAGTCCGCGGCGTCATCATCGGCCCGTCCCACCTCAAACAGCACAACAAGCAGTCGCTCGCGAGCTACAGCTACTTCGCCGATATGGTCAGGTACCGCAACGATCGGCCCGCGAGGCTCTTTTTCTCGGATATCCCGTGGAAGGGTGCGGGCGAGCCGGCGATCGACGTTCGCGACATGAAGATGCACGTCGAACAGATGTACCAGTTCCGCCCCGAGTTCTCGAGCGCCACAAACGAGCAGCCCGAGATCACCGTCCAGGGCCGACGGGGCTGGGTCGCCCTCGCGCCCGGGCCGCTGGGGTGCTCGCAAGCCGTCTCGATCGCGTTCACAGGCTTGTCGAATTACCAGTATTCCCGCTATGCGGATCCCACCGATCCATCAGGGGATATCGCACAAACAATTCAGTTCTGCTTTGTCCCTTCCGAGCAGTACATCGTCGATTTTTTGACCACGCCCGAGATCGCGGAGGAGTGTCAACTCGAGGAGCATCTGAATGTCGCATGCTTCGATGCGACGGGTGGGATTCCCATGGTCCCCGCCACAGAGCACGATCCGGCATTCTTGTACAACCTCGATTCACGGCGTGCCATCACGCCGGACACATTCGATATCGACCCCGCATCGTCTACGCTCAGCGATCTGATCCAAGAGTCGGCACGAGGAATCGGGCTCGCCGTAAGCGATTTGGTTGGACTCCGATACACAACCAAGTATGCAATGGCAAGCACGCTCACGGTGGTGACACGCCGGTCGCCCGAGCAGAGTTAGGATGACCGTCATCGCTCGCGAGCGTCGAATCCCCCCGTTCTCCGCTTCGGTTTGAGAAACGCTCCTGAGTGAATCTCAGGGGCGTTTTTTCGACGAGCGAGAATCAGCCGGACCAGATCTGGACCCGGTTTGCACTCATGTGCTGCGATGTACACTTCATAGTTCAATGAACGCCGAGTTAGTTCTGGCTAGAGGACAGATTCAGCTTTTGCCGACGCAGCCTCCCTCAGGATCGCATTGTGCAGCTCCGCGTCGGCCAGCAGCCGCTTCAGCCGCGCGTTCTCACGGTGCAGCTACTTGAGCTTCTGCGCCTGGTTCATCTTGAGCCCGCCGTACTCCTTCCGCCATCGGTATTGCGTCTGCTCGGTCGCACCCAGCAGCTTCCATACCGATGCGACGGACGAGCCTTTGCTCAGCTCCACCTCAGCCTGCCGAAGCTTGTTCACGATCTCTTCAGCCGAATGACGCTTCCTGGCCATGTCCGATCCTCCTGATTGCCGGCCGATCCATAGATACGAGCCGGTATGGGTTCAGAGGGGAAGGTCACTTGTCGCGTCTGTCTCGTTCGAGTCCGGTGGGCTTTGCCAGTGCCGACAGCGAATGCTCACAGGGCTTCTTTGCTGTAGCACCCGGCGTCGATCTCTGCGCCCTTGCGAGCCTTGAACTCCCTTCCCCATGCCTGCATCGCGTTCAGAATCGGCTCTAGAGATCTGCCGTACTCCGTTACGTCGTACTCGACTCGCGGGGGCACCTCGCGGAAGACCTCGCGCGACACAACGCCATCTGCTTCCAGTTCTCGGAGCTGCAGCGTGATCATGCGTTCGGTCGCGTTCGGCGTGAGCCGCTTGAGCTCCCCGAATCGCTTCGGTCCGGAGAGCAGGTGACACACCAGGATCGGCTTCCATCGCCCGCCGATCACGCTGAGCGTCGCCTCGACGTCGCAGCCGGTCTTCCAGTTGTACTTTCGTGCCATTGCTGACTCCGAGTGATTCGAGAATCTAAATACTTACAAATTTGTGGGTACTTGCCGAAGTGTCAGCGTATCCGTACGGTCTCGCCATATCGAGTCACTGCCTTCCCCAAATGCCGCCCTGGAGAGACAGCACGATGCGCCGCAGCCCCGATCACGCCAAGCCTTTGATCACGTGCCACGTACTCCTGGCGTCACTGGCATTCGCTGTATCGGGGTGCACGAGTCCTAGTCGCAGTTATGAGGAGGCTCCTTCGTGTGCCGTTGCTGAAGCCACAAGCCTCACGGTCGTCCCATACAACGACGTCGACTGGGGCGCGCTCAACCCAGCACGCGGCGACGCCGGGCCGCGTGCGGCCGACCTATGGGGTGATCGCACCACGACCGACGCGACGGGGTTCCTCGTTCGATTCGCCGAGGGGTTCTCGTCTCCTCCGCATATCCACAACACAACGTATCGAGGCGTTGTAATCGAGGGACTGGTGCATAACGACGACCCCGGGGCCGAAGAGTCGTGGATGGCGCCCGGCTCGTACTGGACGCAGCCCGCCGGCGAGGTGCACATCACCTCGGCGAAGGGTGAGGGCCGGGTCGCCTACATCGAGATCCAGCACGGGCCATACCTCGTCATGCCGCCCGAGGAAGCAGCGGACAACGGCGAGCGTGCGATCAACGTGCACGCCGGCAACCTGGTATGGCTCGATGCTTCCGCGACTCGCTGGATCACGCTCGCTGACGGGATCCTGGCTTCGGACGGGCCGCGTGTCACGTTCCTGTGGGGCAATCCTCAGGATCAACATGCCGCTGGCTCACTCATTGAAATCCCAGCCGGATACACCATCACACTCAACAGCGCAAGTCGCTCAGTGCAGACCGTAGTGATCAAGGGTGCAACTCGTGTAGGTACGTCGAGTCCTGAGGACAGCCGCGTATTGACGCCAGGCAGTTTCGTCGGCGCAGTATCCGAGGACGAAATCGCCATGACTTGGGTGCCCGCCGAGACCACGTGGCTCTACGTGCGTGCGCGTGGGCCGGTCGAGATCCACGCTGCCGTCAGCCGCTGATCGCTATACGCGCACTCCCAAACTGAAAGGAAGATATCGATGAGCTACGACGGGTACACGACGTTCAAGACAAAGCAGGACGATGCCATTCTCACGGTGACGTTCGACTTCCCGCCGGTCAACGTCCAAGGCCAAGAGATGCTCGCCGACCTGAGCGGATTGGCCATGCGGCTGGAGCGTGACCGGACTGTGAAGGTGGTCGTCTTCGAGTCGTCTCACCCGGAAATCTGGGTCTGCCATTACGACACGAATCTGTTGAAAGACATGTCGACCGAGACTGTTTCACGTGAAGAGGCCGAGCTTCTCGACCTGCAGGTGGTACTGGAGCGCATCAGCAAGCTGCCTCAGGCGACCATCGCTAAGCTGGAGGGATTCGCCCGCGGCGGCGGGCACGAGTTCGCGCTGGCGTGCGACATGCGGTTCGCGGTCCGAGGGAAGTTCAAGTTCATGCAGATGGAGGTCGGCATGGGCATCCTTCCCTGCGGCGGCGGGGCCTCGCGGATGGCTCGGCAGACCGGGTTGGGCCGGGCTCTCGAGATCATCCTGAGCGCTCGCGACTTTGATGCGGACGAAGCGGAGGCGTACGGCACAGTCAACAAGGCGCTGAACGCCGACGAGATCGACGAGTACGTCAACACGCTCGCGCAACGCATCGCCCAGTTTCCTGCCGAGTCCATCAACGCCTGCAAGCAGGCGGTGTACGAGTCGATCGACAAGCCGATCGCCGAGGCTCTTAAGGCCGAGGCGTACTGGCTCTACCAGGCCACAAGCAGTACGCCAGCCGTGAAGCGGTTCGCGATCGCTGACGAGAAGGGCATGGAGCACGACATGGAGAATCAGCGGAACTGGAACGACCTCGTTATGCAGGTCCAGGAGATCCAGTAGCCGCAGAATCCGCCGAATGTGTAGTCCAACCCCAGGTCAAAGGGATGTCATCCATGAAAGCAATGCTCATCAATACGTACGGCGAGGATGCGGTTTTTGAGGCCGCAGAAGTTGAAACCCCAACCGCAGAGCCTGGCCAGGTGCTTGTGAAGATCGCGGCGTCGAGCGTCAACACCGTCGACACCATGATCAGGAAGATGGGCAAAGACCTGCCGCTGTCGCCGAATCCGCCAGCGATCCTCGGGATGGACTTTGCCGGCACAGTTGAGAAAGTCAGCGAAGGCGTTGATGGCTTGGCGGTCGGTGACGAGGTGTATGGGTGCGCCGGGGGGCTGGCCGATCTCGGCGGGACGCTGGCGGAGTACATCGCTGCGGACGCTCGGCTCGTGGCTCGGAAGCCGACAACACTCTCGATGCGAGAAGCGACCGCGTTGCCACTGGTCGGCATTACCGCGTACGAGGGGCTCAAGCGTGCCGGGGTCAAAGCCGGGCAACGAGTGCTGGTGCACGGCGGGTCAGGCGGTGTCGGGCATGTCGCGCTCCAACTCGCGAAGCACTTCGATGCTGAGGTGTACTCAACGGGAGGCGGCGACGCGCAACTCTCACTCATCGAGCAGCTCGGTGCCACGCCGATCAACTACAAGACGGAATCGGTAGAAGACTATGTGCAGAAGCACACCGCTGGAACGGGCTTCGATGTCGTCTTCGACTCCGTTGGCGGCATGAACATGCTCAACTCGTTCAACGCGGCGGCACTCAATGGCAACATCGCCACGACCGTATCGATGTGCGAGATCGACCTCACAGTCGCTCACTTCAAGGGACTATCCCTGCACGTGGTGTTCATGCTCATTCCGATGCTCCATAATTTTGAGCGCCACATCCACGGCGAGGTTCTCCGCAATATCTCGTCGATCGTCGATGCAGGGGGCCTCTACCCTGTGCTTGATGAAACCAGCTTCTTCTTGACTCGGGCCGGAGAAGCGCACGCTCGCCTGGAGAGCGGGCAAGCGATGGGCAAAGTAGTCATCGACAACTGAACCGCATCCGCAGGGAGCTCGGAATGAGCACGAAGACAGTTCTCGTAACCGGGTCCACCGACGGTATCGGGCTGGAAACCGCTCGGAAGCTGGCGGTCTTGGGGCACACTGTGCTGCTGCATGGCCGCAGCGAGACGAAGCTCGCGGATGCTCTGGCGAATGTGAGCTCTGGGGACATCGCTGGCACAGTGAAGTGCTATTCCGCCGACCTGTCACGATTCGGTGATGTGGAAGATTTTGCGCGTTCTGTACGCGATGAGCACGCATCGCTTGATGTACTCATCAACAACGCCGGCGTATTCAAGACGAAAGACACACGCACGCCGGATGGTCTTGACGTGCGGTTCATGGTCAACACCATCGCTCCGTATCTGCTCACCCGACGTCTCCTGCCTTCCATGCCAACTGACGGTCGGGTTGTCAATCTCTCGTCAGCTGCACAGTCACCGGTTGACCTTGGGGCACTTACCGGTACAGCCAAGCTTTCTAACAACGCCGCGTACGCGCAGAGCAAACTCGCCATCACGGCATGGTCTCGCATTATGGCGACTGAGCTTGGCGATGACGGTCCGGTTGTTATCGCGGTGAACCCCGGTTCGTTGTTGGCGACCAAGATGGTCCGGCAGGCCTATGGCATGCCCGGCAAAGACAGCAGCATTGGCTCGGACATTCTCGTGCGAGCTGCACTCTCGGATGAGTTCGCGACTGCGACTGGCCTGTATTTTGACAACGACACGGGTCAGTTCGATTCACCGCATAAGGACGCACTCGACCCTCGCAAGAGTGCTGAGATCGTCAGTGCTGTAGAGGCGATCATCGGAGAAGCGGTTCGCTCGACCGAATAGCCGCATGCAGTTCAATATCCGCAGACACCGGCTGGGGTAAGAGGACGGGATTGAACTGCACTTATTGCCCTACCCACACACAACTTACACTTGATGCCCAGATCTGAATCGCAGTGAAAGGACTTCAACTGTCTTGAATCAGCCTTAACGTGAGTTCCAGGATGAGTTCCAGATCGGCGCCTCAAGAACAGCAAGCATCGGTAAAGACCCGCAAAGAACCGGAATCCAGATCTGGCCTCAAAGACCAGAATCGCCGTTTCGTGGATGTGAGCGGTGGCAGGCCACTAACTAGCGTCGAATCCCCCCCTCTCCGCTTAATGCGAAAGGCCCCGAGCGAACGCTCGGGGCCTTAGTCTTTGTTGAGTAGCGTGACCTAAGGGCAGCCTACGTTGAATTCGGCGATGTATGCCGAGATGTCGAAGAAGTTCAATGTTCCGAAGGGAGCGGCGAAGTCCGCCGCGAGGTCGCCAGCGTTGAACAGCCCGATGAACGCCGCGATATCGAAGAAGTTCAGCGAACCGAACGGCTCGGCCAGGTCTGCGGGGCAAGCCACGTCCCCGACGATCTCGAAACGAACGAAGGTGACCTTGCCCGGGTCCACATCGGCGATCACCGTGCCGGCGTCGCCGACCCGCAGAAAGTATGCCCCGCCGTCGCTGCACGAGTCGGATGGGAAGTCCACGCCGAAGCCATCCGAGAACAGCCCGTTGAACCCGGTGGTCCCGATGAAGTACTCCCCCGCGGGCAGTTGCGTCTCGATGCGGCTGAGTCGGATCGTGTTGCAGTCGAAATCGTCGTCGTTGGTCGCGACCAGATCGCCGGCGGCGTTCCAGATCGCGATCTCGGTATCGAACTGGAATCCATTGGGCGAGTTGCAGGTGCCGTACTCGAGCATGTCCTGGTCTGTCCCGGCCACGCCGATGTCGAACGCGATGCTGGTGTCACCGCGGGGCTCGCACTCGTCCGGCACGCCGTTGTTATCGCAGTCGAGCTCCTGGTCATCCGGGATGCCATCGCCGTCGCAGTCATCGATCTCGCAGTCATCGGGGATGCCGTCGCCGTCTGAGTCCGGGTCAAACTGATCGTCCCGTCCGTTGCCGTTGCAATCCTCAAAGAATGTTCCGCCGAGATCTTCTGAAGGCACCGAACCCCAGCCATCGAGTGAGCGGGCCTCGCGACGCAGCTGGATGTTGTCTGATCCGCGTATGAGCACGGTCATCTTGAACGCGTGGAATCCCTGCTCGAGCTGGACGTACATCGGGATCGACGCATTGCTGACCGAGACGCCCTCGAGGTCACCCTCGCCCGGGCGGAAGAACAACTCGCCGCCGATCTCGAGGATCACGTCGTCGTCGTGCTCGATGCGGAACCCGTACTCGTCGGGCGCGGTCGCCTCGATGAACCCCGAGAAGACCCGCACCGTATCCGCGTCGGAACTGGAGTAGAACTTGTCGACATCGTTCTCCAGAAACCGGTCGATCACGGTTGCCGAACCGGGAAAGAAGTTTGCCAGTGAGGTGATCCCGCCCGCGTCGTACACGGTCTCTGTGATGCGATCGACGTATGCGCCAGCCGGGCTGGTTGGGGCGAGGAAGGTCTCGCAGACATCGAGGCGGAGGTCGCCGTCGGCGTCGCGGAACCCGTTGGTAATGTCGACGATGTCGAGCACGCCATTGCCGTTGCAATCGCCGATGATGTCATCGGCCGTGATCAGCTTCCAGCCCATGTCGTCGAGCGGGCGCGAGTCGTTCGAGCTCCAGTACTCGGGCCCGTAGGTCGTGCCGCGGTTGATCACCGGGTCCATGAGGCCCAGTTTGTCTGCGAAGTCGCTCTTGCGGGCCAAGTGCGAAGGCTGCCCGTTGTCTCCGCCCTCGAGCTCGATCAGTTCGGCGACCCCTGCGCCGCTGTTGACCGGGCGTGCATAGAAGTTGGGCTCAAAGCTGAGGATGTTGTCGCCCCAGCGCGGGAACGTGGTGAACTGGGCGGCGGTGATGGGTGTGCCGCCGACCGTTCCGGGCAGACCGTTGATGCCGCCGCGGAACCGGGCGACGTCGAGACCGGTCATATTGTTGCTCGAGTTGTTCCCGCCTTCGGCGATCGTGCTGCGGAAGCCGAGCCCGTGCGTGATCTCGTGCACGACCACATCGACCAGACTCAACTCGTCAGAGTTCACCTGGTCGTCGAGGTAGACGAACTCATCCCAGTCAGCGGTGTTATCCAGCGTGATGGAGATCGCGTTTGCCTGGGCGAACGAGTTCTCGCCGAAGATCGCGCGGACCTGCGTCTCGTTGGCGACCACGTCCGCCTCGTTCGTCGTCGTCGATGAGAGGTCATACCGGACAGGCAGCGTCGGGAACGGCATCGCCTGGGCGAACTGGCGGTTCTCTGGGAAGCGATCGTCGACCGCCTCGAGCCCAAGGACATAAGTGTTGTAGCTGAACGTCTCCCGGGAAGACCCCGCGCTGCCGATCACGTTGCCAGCGATGTCGTCGGAACTGAGATCGATGCGGATCTCCGTGCGGCTGTCGAGGCGGTTGTCGATGTACTCGCACGCCGCCTGGAAGTTAGGCAGACCGAAGACGAGGATGAACGCATCGGTCGGGTCATAGGTGATCACGAAGCGCGGCGAGTCGCCGTAGACAACTGTTGCCGAGCCTCGTGCCGGGGTGTTCATCCGCTCGAGGTCTCGTCTCGCGTGCTCAAGCAGCAGCTCGGGCGTCGCCAGCGCGCCGTCCGGGCCGCAGATGCCCTTGTAGATCCGGTCACATCCCTTCGCGCCACGCTGCCGGGCGTTCTCGTTCATTGGCATCGGTACGACCAACTCGATCGTGTCCCCCATGCCCACGAACCGGGCACTCTGCAGAGCAGCATCGATATCAATCCGTTCGGCAGATTGATTTCCAGCCCCCCCCCTCACGGCGGCCCCTTGGGCCCAAGCCAACGAACCCGTCGTCACCACGCTTCCCAGCGCTATTGCGTATCCGATCTTTTTACTCATCGTGCTCTCCCAGTCCCGGTTTAATGGCTTCGGTAAAGAGACCCAAACATACCGAACAAGCCGCGATCAGCAGCTTCTCTGCGGGTCAGGTTCTCTCTACAGGCGTGATCCACCGTCAGACGGCGCAATATGGTCGATAGAATTCTCGGAATGCGATCGCGATCGGTCTGGCTTCGCACCTCCGGCTTCCTGGTTCAGTTGGGAATCTGGGAAACTCCAAGCCTTCGCCAGCGACCCCCGAACGCGATCTAGGACGAAAGACCAGCGTTAGCGCTCAGCGCGGAGTTTCCATTCCTCGATCTGCTCCAAGTGCCTCGAATCGGCACCGAGCGCGTAGAGGTCCACGTACAGCTGAGCGAACTCACTGGCAACGGGCCCGTACTCGTCAGGGAGTGCGTTCTCGTGATCGACGCACGCCCATGCGTTCTGCAAGTCTTTTTCCGCGGCCTGGTATCGCCCGAGCTCTCGCAGGATCCCTGCACGGAGCGTGAAGAAACTCGCGAGCCGCACGTCATCCTCGGTGAACACGCTGCGAGCCGCCGTGAGCGCTCGATCAGCGACCTCCAAGGCCGCATCGAAGTCACTCCTTTGAATGAGGCAACTGGCGAGTACGGTCAGCGTGACCCTGCTGTGTTCGAGCAGCATGTTGGGGTCGGTCGTTTCGAGACTTGAGAGCAGATCGACTGCGAACTGCTCTGCAAGGTCGTGCTGACCAGACTCAAAGAGCGTTCTCGCATAGCTGCTCTGGAAGTAACGTATAGTCGGGTGATCCGGACTAAGCCGCTGTTTGGCATCGGCGAGGCCATCGCTCAACAAGGACAGAGCTTTGCCGTACTGATCGACACGGGCGTGGGCGAGCGCAAGACTCATCTTGGTATTCAGCGTGCGTGGATCGCCCTCGCCAAGCACCTGGGCTTGTCCTGAATAGGATTCCTTGAGCAGTTCCAACGCACGATCGAACTCACCGACGCGTCTCATCGCTGCGGCGAGCGCTTCGATTGTTGATAGTGTCGTTGGATGCCGATCGCCGTATTGCTCGCGCTTGGTTTCTAGCGTTTCTTCGAGAATCGGGATGGCTTCCGCTGTTCTTTGGGAGCGGATGAGCAAGGCGCCGAGATTCCCGATCACTCGGAGCCGAAACTGTGCGGCCTCATCCGTGTTAAGCTGATCGACAATCGCGAGCTGGCGCTGTGTGAGCTCGATCGCCTCGGCATCACGCTCTTGCATTGCAAGATCGCCGACGATGCTGTGCATGATCCGGACGTTCTCGAAGGAAACCTCGCCGTACTTTGCTTCGGTCAGCGCCCACTCCCGGCGATGGTGCTGCTCGGCCCGTTCGAGAACACCAAGCCGCCCGAACAAGTACCCAAGCGCGTTGTGGATTTTCACTTCGAAGTCGGGGCGACCTTCGAAACGGCCTTCGATGCTCTCTGAAGCGTTGATGAGCGCTTCGCGGACGGTAAGTTCCTTGTCCTTGGTCCGCGCGGGGTCTGCCGCCGACAAGACATCTATGACAAAGAACCTGCTGAGCTCTTCGGCTGTCTCTGCCTCACGTGCAGCACGCTGGGCTTCGCTTGCCGCCTGTTCCGCGGCCTCGGTGGCCTCAATCTGCGCATCGAGCTCGGCTTTGGCCGCGCCCCTGGCCTTCTCACGTTCATCGAGGGCCCAGACCAGCCCCCATCCTGTCCCCACGACGCCGAGCAGTAAGACGGCGGCTAGCACACCAGATGCGACAACCGCGCCTCTGTTTCGTTGAACGAACTTGCTGATCTTGTAGGCACGAGAGGGGGGACGCGCCGTAATGGGCTCGCTGCTCAGATAGCGGGCGATGTCTTCGGACAGTGCGTTGACCGTTTCGTACCGGCGATCTCGATCGGGCTCAATGGCCTTCATCACGATCCAATCAAGATCGCCGCTCAGCTCCTGACGCAGCTTTGCCCGATCAGTCCGACGGAGATGCGCGACCTCCTCGGTGGTTTCAGCTGAACCAACCCGTGAACTGGGTTTCAGTGGAACAGTTTCCCGGATAGCCTTTCGGATCTCATCTTGGTCCGATCCGGTTGATCGCGAGATGGCCAATGGGGTGGTCCCGGTAAGCATCTCATAGAGCAGTACGCCCAGCGAGTAGATATCACTCCGGGTATCGATGTCTTCCTGAGACAACCCCGCTTGTTCCGGGCTCATGTACGCCGGTGTGCCAACAAGCTGGCGTGCCTCGGTATGAACCGAATGCTCGCTGAGACGGGCGGTCGTTGCTTTCGCGATGCCAAAGTCGATGACCTTCGGAGTTGGTTCGCCATTCTCACCAAGAGATACCAGCACGTTGCTCGGCTTGACATCGCGATGGATGACGCCCTTCTGGTGAGCATGCTGAATCGCGGAACAAACTTCCTGAAACAAGGCAAGCCGATCTCGGATGCTGAACTTCTGCTCGTCGCACAGCTTCGTCACAGGCCGGCCCTGCACAAGCTCCATGACAAAGTACGGGCGACCGCTCTTCGTCGCGCCGGCGTCATAAACCGCCGCGATGGCCCGGTGATCCATAATCGCCAGAGCTTGACGCTCCGCTTCGAATCGGGAGATCACCTGCCGCGTGTCCATGCCGAGCTTGATGACCTTGAGAGCGACATCCCGCTCGATGGGCTCGGTCTGACGGGCGCGATAAACGGTTCCGAAACCCCCTTCGCCGATCCGGTCAAGGATTTTGTACTTGTCGATCAGTGACCCATGCTGCTCTTCTTCGTGTAGCAGATCGTCACTTACATTTGAACCGGATGTGGTGCTGGCTCCGCCTGTTGGTCTTTCGAGGAAACCTTGATCGCCGGCCTGACTCATGGCCTCGATCAAGGACTCAATCTGATCGCGCATCGCAGGATCGCCGCCGCAAGCTCGACTGAGATAGGCGGCACGCTCATCTGCTGGCATACCCATCGCTTCCGAGAAGATGCGTTTTTCTCGATCCCGGTCATCGCTCATTGTTTGAGATCCTCAGATGCGTAGCTTGCGAGCTCCCGGAATAGCCAAGCCCGTGCGAATGACCAGTCGAGCTCCACGGTGCGCGGCGAAACGCCCAACATCTCGGCCGTCTCATTGACACTCAGCCCGCCGTAAAACCGCAGTTTGACTACCCGAGCCACTCGCTCCCGCTGCTCTTCCAGGCGATGAAGTGCTTCGTCGAGCGCAATGATTTCTTCCGATTTTCCGCTTTCCGCTAGATCAGCAATGGCTGAGATATCCATCTCAATCCGCCGGCGGGTGCCGCCACGCTTCAACGCACTCTTGGATCGGGCATGGTCGATCAGGACCCTCCGCATGGCTTCTGCCGCAGCAAAGAAGAAATGCCGACGATTCTCGAAGGATCTGTCGCCGGCACCAACCATCCTTGCATATGCCTCATGTACCAGGGCGGTGGCCTGCAGCGTGTGCTCCAAACGCTCTCCCGCCATTCGGACCCTGGCGATCGAACGGAGCTGCTCGTAGACCAGCGGCAAGAGCTCGCCGGTAGCCGAGTTGTCTCCGCTGGAAGCCCGGTGAAGCAGGGCCGTGAGATCCGGATTGTGGGGAGAGTCGGAGGTCAAGACCCTCTCAGCGTAACGAGTTGGGTGCCTCTAGAAAACCCAGAGCCTCGCTCTTGCGGAGATCCTTTAGTCTCAGAGACTCGTTTGGCTTGGAAGACGACAAGTCCTGCGGTTCGTCCTTTCGCGCAGGACTCCTATTGCGTTCGTAGCCAGCTCAAGGCGCACTTTTTCACCCAGTATGATCGCTCATGGGGATCTATTGAGCACTCATGGTATTGACCTGCCCCCAGAATCTCCTAGGGTCCAAAAACTCAGCCGAGGCCGTTTGCGGCTGCCCAAGCCGTATCCTGCCGGATGCGAACGACTCGGCACCCATGGCAACTTCTTAGCGTGATCCTGGCCGGGATGCTCAACGAGCACCAGCAGCTCCTGATCGAGTACCTGAAAGCCGAGAATCAAGTCCTCCGCGAGCAACTCGGTCCGAAGCGAATCCGGCTCAATAATGCTGGTCAACGATG
This sequence comes from Phycisphaerales bacterium UBA6054, assembly GCA_002429045.1. Lineage (GTDB taxonomy): Bacteria > Planctomycetota > Phycisphaerae > Phycisphaerales > UBA1924 > UBA6054. The sequence continues at coordinate 25,960 of DIYM01000085.1, read as the reverse complement.
CGAACGAGTGAGAATGCCCAAGCCATTGCATGGCAAGGTGTTGTGCAGCAAGTCGCTGTTTCCACTGCAGTTACGAACTACCGTCTGGCAGAATCCCCCTCTCTCCGCTTGATATGAAAAGGACCCCGAGCGACGCTCGGGGTCCTTTGCTTTTGACCGGTGATTTGGCTTAGGGGCAGCCTGCGTTGTACGTACTGATGAATGCGGATACATCGAAGAAGTTGAGCGATCCGAACGGAACTGCGAGATCGGCCGCCGGGTCTTCGGCGTTGTAGAGACCGATGTAGGTGGCGACATCAAAGAAGTTCAAGATACCGAACGGCTCAGACAGATCGGGCGGACAGGGTGCTTGCTGGACACGGATCAACACTGTTGCGGGCTCGCTGAGCACGATTTGGCCCACGTCGGTGATATCGGTGCGAGAGCGATAGACGAAAACTGCGTCGCCGATAAACCCTGGAGTGGGCTCGAACATGAATGAGCCATCGGGTGCGAAAGAGAGCGTTCCTTCCGGCTGGGTGATCACGCCGCCGGCCGCGGGCGCGAAGTCCGGGTCTGCCTCGATCACTCGAAAATCTTGATCGACATCATTGGCGAGCAAGCCAGCGCCAGCGTCGACCGACAGCGTGGATCCGGATGCGGTCTCGTAGAGATCGTTGACAGTGTGGCGGAACGCGGTGTCGCGCAGGTGTTCGAGCTCTGCGAGTATCCATCCGACGTAGCCGGGCGTCGTGGCCGGGCGCAGGAGGCCGAGCCCGATCTCATTCTCGATGACAGCGATTCGGTTCTTGAGGAGCTCGGAGACTTGTGTTGGGTTGAAGCCGGGGTCCGACCAGCCCGACGGGGTATCAGCCTGGAGCATTTCTTCGATAACGAACCAGGCGTCGAGCGACCGCAAGCCGAACTCGCTGGTGCCCGGTGCTGCCCGCAGAGCCGAACGCAGGATGTCGCTGTCGTTGAGCTCTTCGGGCATGCCGAGCGAGACATAGGCGTCGATGAGTGCCTCTGCGTTGTTGAGGCCTTGTGCGGCGATCGCGATGTTGCTCATCGGATCGAGCAGATCAGCGAGGATGGTGGGGTAGATCAGGCCGCTGCGATAGTCGTAGAACGACTGCTGCGTGCGCGTGCGGACAAAGCTCTTATCGTTGAAGGTGAACTCGCTGGTGACGTCTGCGCGCCCCGTGTTGGTTTGCCAAGAGCTGCCGACGGGCGTGGTGTTCCTGTGGATCGGGAAGCTGGACTGGAGCCCGCTGCCGACCCAGCCATTCACGAATACGATCTCGGCTTTGGCCTCGGTGTCGATCAGTAGCGGCGTCCAGGGGAAGAGCTGGTTCAGTCGGAAGAACCCGGAGAAGCGGTTGAACCGGCGGTGAGCGATGTCGGTCAGGCCGGGCCCGCCCAGCCAGACATCCGCGAAGCCCTGGCCGAACGCTGAGGTCGATCGGTCGATCTCACCACGGAGCCGGATATTGGAGGACGGATCGGCTTCCTGGAGCAGGGCCCAGATCTGGATGGCTTCCACCCCGGCGCCGCCGGGGTGTGTGAACATGCGGTAGCCTTTGTCGATAACACCCGGCTCGAATCCGATGGTGTACGTCGAGCCGTTGTTGCGAGTGACAAGGACCGTCGCGGGTTCGAGGGCGGCTTCGATGTCCTGGGTGTCATCGCCGAAGAAGTCGAGCGCGACCGAGCCGCTCGGGTTGCGGAGTTGGGCCGGGGTGATGTTGACGATCCGTGCGTCAATCGCGTCCTGGAGCGTGTCGGCGGCATCGCGGTAGTTCTGGATGAGGGCATCAAACAAGGCAGAGTTGCCGTCGGTGTCTGTCTCACGGATGGACTCGACCAGAGCGACGATCTGCTCACCCGATCGGATGATCCGGTCCAGCTCAGGCATCGACTCATTCTGAGGATCGGCGTTGAAGTCATCGAGCTGGGCTCGGTAGCGGAAGTTGAAGTACCACGGGTTCTCGCGGGCGAGCTGTGCATATGCAGAGGCCGCCTGGGTCCAGGGCTCGACGCCTGGGACGGTGCTGTTTACCAGCGCGGGCAACCCGAACGCTTGGGGCAGAACCGCTAGATCGTTGAGATAGGAGGCGACCGGACCGGCGCCGACGAACTCGTCGGCGTTGCCGGCGTTCAGCGTCGGGTTCGTGCGCGAACCGGCGAAGGAATCGCTGAGCGAGGTGACCGTCGCGTATGTAAAGAAGCTCTCCGACGCGGTGATGAAGTCGGGGCTGCCGCCAGAGTATGGCAGGTCGATGCCGTTCTCGTCCCGGTAGTCGAGGACGACGTTGGCCTCGTTAGTGAGGTCGGTGAGCAGGATGTCCTGGGCAACACCGTAGAGCGCGGCCTCGATTCTGCGGAGCTGTGAGTTCGCTGTGGCGATGTCCAGGATGATGGCGTCAACGTCGCCTTGGAGGTCGCCGATCTGATCACCGATCTGGTCGAAGCCGAGCACGATGGTGTCGTACATGATATCGAGCTGCTGATCGATGCGATCGAAGCGCTCGTTCATCTCGACGCGCATGTCTTCGACCTGCTGACGGAGCTCGACGACCTGATCGAAGATCTGCTCGTCGACGCTGGGTCCGCCGAACCCGATGCCGAACAGATCGAGGACATCCTCGACCGCGCCGAACGCGGCTTGGGCGGCCGCCGCGGGATCTTCGCCGTACTGCAAATATACCTGAGTCAGATTGCTGACGAGGCTGGTGCTCTCCTGGAGGTAGGTGAATGTGTCGTTGGTCTGGAGCTGGATGGAGCTGAAGTCGAGCGAGTACTGGCCGTAGCCCTCTATCTCGTCGAACTGGCTCTGCAGCATCATGAAGGAGGCGGCTGATGTCAGTGCGCGCGATTCGGCCGTTTCGCGTAGGCTCTCGAGCAGCGCGTCGATCCGGTCCTGCACTTCGGTGTCGGCCAGGTCCAGCGTCTCGGACATGATGGCGTCGTTGAGGGGGGCCGCGTTAACCTCGCCGATGATCGTGGTTAGGCGGTCGCGGAGCACACCCAGCTCGCCCTCGACCCGGAGACGGAACGCATCGTTGGCGGCCCCGAGTTCGATCGCAGCCTGGTACGCGGCATAGTCGGCGGGGAGGGCCGCGAGCCCAGCGTCGATCTCAGGCAGGTCGGCACGAACCGAACCGAGGGCTGGGCCGAACCCCTCCGCCGTGAAGTATGCGTTGAGTATTGCGGGTAGTCCTGGGCGGTCGATGCCTGCGGTGTCCTGCCCGAAGAAGCCGGCGACGAGCAGCTCAAAGATGTCAGGATTGTGGTTCAGTCCGGTCGCGAGCGCTGATTCGTAGCGCACCATGCGGCGCTGGATGGACTCGAACCCATCGGGATCAGGAACAAAGGAGTCGATCAGTTCGGAGGCCCGCTTGCCCACGGTGGTGTCCAGACCGGGGAACGGGGCGTCGTCGACGCGTGTGAATCGGATTGCTGCGTGAAATGTCTCCGCGCGATTCAGGTCCGGATCGTTCGGGTCCGCGGCCCGCAGCCCCTGGTCGAAGTGCTGGAGGAACAACCCGAGGTCGGTATCGGTCGCGTTGGGGTTGATCTCGGCGAAAGCCATCAGCCCCGCGAGGCTCGCGTAGATCCTGGGCTTGCCGTTCGCGGCGAGGATGACATCGGTCCGAAGGTATTCGGCGGCGCGCATGGCGTCGATCAGACGTGCGTACTCGGCGTCGTTATCGATGCCCAAGTCGATGTCGGCTGCTGCGGCCTGACCGCACGCCGTGATGAGTGAGATCGACACGGCGGTCATCCGTCCGAGGTTGCCGATCGACCGAGAGTTGTTCTTGTGCCCACGCATGGTCCGTCCCTTTCGACTGATGGGTTGTGACCCCGACGCAGGGCCCTCCGATAGCGGTTGCGACAGAACGGCGGGCGCCTGGTCACCGGCGCGGACAAAAATTTGTTCGGATTTAGGAAGGGTGTGGCGGCTACTCGCCGTCGGGCTGAGGCGATGGGGCGAGCCGGGCTCGCCATTGGTCCGCGTCCTCGGGGCGTCCCTGGGATTCGAAGAACACAGGCGTGACGCCCTCGAGGATTCGGCGGACCTCGTCGGGGCGTTCTGCGGCGGGGATGGCGTCGAACGCGTCTGTAAGCATCTCCTCGACCGGCAGGTCGAGGCCCAGTTCGAATGCAGCAATCGCGAGGTTGGCCAGGTACCTCCCACGTTTGTTGTGCCCCGGGGGTACCGATCGGCGTTCGTCCGCCGCGTACGCTACCCAGTCTAACGGATCGTCGAGCAGCTCTATGCCGAGTCGCACCGCTTCGATGACGCTCTCGGCTTCGCCGGGTCCGGCGACGTAGACACGCAGCAGCAGCCCGCGTGCCCGTGTCTCCATGTGCTCATCCCTGCGGCCCCAGTTGGAGTAGTAGGTGGCGAGGTGGTTGGTGTATCGCTCGACCTCGTAATGGTGCGGCCCGAAGATTCGCTTGATGTCGTCGATCCCCTCGAGCATGTAGCGCTCGGATTCCTGGATTCGTCCAGCGCGGTCGAGGACCTGGCCCGCGTTGAATTTCGAGAGGGCATAGTTTGGGGAGTTTCGGCCGAAGTACCGTTCCATGAGCTCGATCTGATCGATCGCAGCATCGGCGACCTCGTCCGCTCTGTTTAGTTGTGTGAGGGCACTCATACGGCGCATCTCGCCGGTGAGAACGGTGGTCGCTCGGAGGTTTCCTTCGAGCGTTTCACCGAAAGCGATCATCTGCTCTGCGCTGGCGAGGCTCTCTTCGTAGCGCCCGAGGTTGTCCAGCATGGCTCCGCGGACAGAGAGCATCACACCGATGGCGTAGTTGTCGCGTGGAGATTCCTTGTGCAGGGCCGTGTCGATGCACCACGCAAGCAGCGGCTCGGCCTCTTCGTACCGCTCCTGCGCCTGGTAGATCGTCGCGGTGGTGGCGAGCACGGAGCGCCGTTCGCGCAGATCGATCTGCTCCATCGAGTCGATGTACTGAAGCGCGAGCCGGAGGTCCTGCTCGGCGGCCTCGAGCTGCCCGTTGTTGAGGTAGGTGTTGCCCCGGCCCTTGTATGCCTGCCAGATTTCGCTGGCGGGTGTGTCCACCAAGTCGTCGATGACAAGGATGCTCTGCGAGAAGTGGTGGATCGCCTTCTCGGTCTGGTGCAGCTGGTTGTACATCGATCCGAGCAGGTAGTGGGCCCGGAACTGCATGTCCGGGTCGTCGGCGAACCGCACGGGGATCGTCGGCGCGGCGCGATCGATCAGATCGGCGAGCTTAGCGTCGGGCCCGAGTTCGGCCGCTGCGACGGCCAGGAATAGATCCCGCAGCAGGAACTCATTGATGTCCTCGACGCGTCCCAGCGCCCGGTTGGCGGCCTTGCGCTGCTCTCGCTCGGCAATGCGGGCGCGGTCGGCTTCCTCACGCTGGGTCTGTTCCAGTCGCCGAGCCTGTTCGGCGGAGATCCCGAACACCACACTCGCGGCACCGCCGGCGATGAGAGCCAGGCCTGCGACGCCCGCGGCGATCACGCCCGCGCGGTGCCGCCTGACGAACTTGGCAACCTTGTAGCTCACCGCGGGCGGGCCCGCCTCGACCGGCTCCAACCGCAGGAACCGCGCGAGGTCGTCGCCCAGCGAGACCGCGGTGGGGTACCTGCGGCCGGGTTCTTTGGCCATCGCGCGGAGTACGATCCAATCGAGATCCTTGGGGACGCGTGAGTCGGGGCCACGCGGGCGAGCCGTGCTCTCCGCGCCCGTGTGTGCCCGGGCGAGCGTGGCGAGGCGCGAGCTGGGCGCCTCGGGCTCGGTGGACTCGATGTGCCGGATCATCTCGCCCACGCCGAGCCCCTTCCATGCCTTGCTGTCGAAGGGCGGGGCGCCGACGATCAGCTCGTACAGCAGTACCCCGATCGCGTAGACGTCGGTGCGGGTGTCGATGTCCGACGAACCGCGCATCTGCTCGGGGCTCATGTACTGGGGCGTGCCGACCATCGCGCCGGGGCTGGTGGCCTGCGCCTGAGCGCCGGCCGTTTCTTCGAGGGCTTTAGCGACACCGAAGTCGATGACCTTACAGACCGGCTTGCCGTCGACGGTGGTGACGAGGATGTTGGCCGGCTTCAGATCCCGGTGGATCACGCCCTTGCTGTGCGCGTGCTGCACGGCGTCGCAGATCTGCGCGACCAGCCCGACACGTTCCCCGATACTGAGTTGCTGATCCGCCGCATACTCGGTGATCGTCGGACCGTCGACCAGCTCCATCACGAAGTACGGGCGTGCGGACGACCGGGCGTCGCCGATCATGCCGCCGTCGAGCACGCGCGAGACGTTAGGATGGTCCATCCTGCTCAGCGAGCGCCGCTCCAGCTCGAACCGGCGCAGCACCGAGCGGGAGTCCATGCCCGGCTTGACCACCTTGATCGCCACGGTCCGTTGGATAGGCTCGTGCTGCTCGGCGCGGTACACTATGCCGAACCCGCCTTCGCCCAATCGTTCCTTCAAAGCATACGGTCCGATGCGATCCGGCATCTCTTCGGCGAAGTCGATCCCGCCAAGCGCCGTGGACCGCAATGCGTCCGGATTAAGAAACCCGTCTTCTTCACCGTCCGTGCTAAGCAGCCGCAGAACCCGCTCCCGCAGTTCGGCGTCGTCACCGCACTCCCGATCGATCGCATCAGCCTGTTCGGGCTCCGGCAGATCGAGAACGCTTAGCAAGATAGCGAGTGCCCGATCAGCCATCGCCGCTTCGCAATCCGCTGTCCGGTTCTCGCCCGGAGTCCAGCATCTCTTCTCGGAGCCACGCTCGGGCCGCTCGCCACAACCGGTTCACCTTCGTCGCGCCGATCCCGAGTACGGCGGAGGTTTGCTCTATAGTCAGACCGCCGAAGAACCGCAGCTCAACGACCTGCACTAGAGATTCACTCTCGTCGGCAAGTTTGGCGAGCGCATCGTTCAGCGCCAGTACGTCGAATGCTTGCGTTTCTTCGCCCGGCACACCCGAGTGCAGCGTGACGGGCGTCGCGTCGCCGCCGCGTTTCAGGCGATTACGTGCTCGGGCGTGATCAACCAACACCCGCCGGATGGTGCGCGCTGCGAGCGACATGAAGTGGTTGGGATCTTGGCACGAGAAAAGGTCGCTGCCGGCTAGCCGCAGGTACGCCTCATGCACCACCCCGGTCGCATCCAGGGTGTGTCCCCCGCGCTCTGACCGCATGCGCTCGGATGCGATCCTCCGGAGTGAGTTGTACAACGCCTTGAACTGCTCGGGCTCATCAGGAAGATCGGACACGACACCATCATAATCACTAGAGTCCCCGGAGCCCACAAGTGGATTGACTCGGTACGCGGAACATCTTCCTTGGTGCCTGTTCAAGAGAGCGAAAGTAGGCTTGCATCGTATCGAATTCGATCGTCGCTGTGGGGGGCGACCGTTCGACTTGAGTACTATCCAATCTGTAAGAAGTGGTTGGAGCTCCATTGGCAGATGTACTGCACGGCCAAATCGGATCCGCCGGGCGGGTTGATTGTGAGCAGGCTGCTTGGATCGCCTCTGAGCTTGGTCGATTGCCATGAACGCCGGGCACAACAAGGAGTGGTAGAGAATTGCCAGGCTTCACGATGCGCGGTTTCTGGCTAAGCCTGTAGAGATGATTGACTGCGTTTTACATCACTCAGCAGACCTATACGGTCGTCAAGTGAACTGACTCATGGGCCGTTCTGATCAACTGAGGGCATCTCAACCTGCCCCCAGAACCTGATTCACCCGCTACATATGAATGTGACGAAACAGACTACATAGTCGCGCTTGGATTCAGCCGTACCCTGGTGTGAGTTCCAAATTGAGTTCCAGATCTGTGCCTCAAGAACGGCAAACACAGGCAGAGATCGGCAAAGAACCGGAATCCGAGTCTGGCCCCAGAGATCAGAAACGCTCTTTTGCGGCCGTGAGCAGTGGGGCGATACTAACTCGCGTCGAATCCCCCCCTCTCCGCTTTCGATTGATGTATCCGGCGAGACGTCCCTGATAAGGCGCGCTTTCGCCGGATCGTCGGCGAGACCGGCGGCTCGGCCTGTCTCTATGAAATCGGTTCTTCCCTGACTCGACCTGCTTCGGCCCGGAAGGCCGCCCGCGGTCGCTTGGGCCCTTGCGTTGTCTCGCGGGTTGATCATGACCTCGTGCGCCGCGTGGGCGAGTGCGCCGCCGGGCGTCCGGGCCATGTCGCCCGATCCGAGCGCACGAGTTTTCATGACGATTCCTTCAGCCCGGCCGACCGCGGCCGAGCCGGTTCGGCCTGTGTGTGCAACGCACCCCGCTGCAACGCGAACAGCGCGCTGAGCACGACCGGCACGAGCAGAAGCGTGAAGATGGTGGATACAAGCAGCCCGCCGACGACCACGGCCCCGAGGCCACGGTAGAGTTCGCTGCCCGAGCCGGGCATGAGCACAAGCGGCAGCATGCCGCCGACGGATGTCAGCGTGCTCATGAGGATCGGGCGGACGCGGCTCTCGACGGCACGCCGGATGGCGTCACTGGGAGCTAGGCCGCTTGCGGACATGAAGTTCAGTGCCTGATGCACGATCAGGATGGCGTTGTTTACCACGACACCAGCAAGGATCACGAACCCGAGAATGGTGAGTACATCGAGGTTCTGGACGGGCATGTAGGGATCGGCCACGGACCACTCGTGCAGGATCGCGAGACCGATGAAGCCGCCGAGAGTCGCCAGCGGCACGCTGACCATGATCACGAATGGGTAGGTCCAGCTCTGGAAGAGCACGACCATCACTAGGTAGACCACGAAGAAGGCGAGGAAGAGCGAACTGCTCAGCGTGCCGGCGATCGTCCCGTCGCCCAGAAGGGCGTTCTTGATGTCATTGAGCTTGCCGGCTGAACCTGCCTTCTGGACCTCGATGCCTTCGGCAACTCGTCCGTCTGTGCGGAGGTCTGCGATGATGGCATCGACGCGATCGATCGCTTCCTGCAGCGGCGTGCCGGTCGGCGGTGTGAACTGGAGCGTCACGGCGCGTTGGCGGTCGACGTGGCGGATGCGGTCGGACTCGCGGATGCGTTCGACCGCCGCGACGGACTCTAGATCGATCACGGATCCTCCGGGCGTTGCGATCGGGGCGTTCAGCATCGCCTGGATCGGATCGTCACGGAAGGAGTCGGGGGAGATGATTTTGAGGTCCTTGAGTTCGCTGCCGACCTGGAACTGGCGCGGCAGGACGAGCCCGTCGCCATTCGCGGCGACTGCGAGGCCGACGTCGCTGCGCGACATGTCAAGATCGCGCAGTCTCTCGTCATCCGGGGTCACCCGCAACTCGGGCGTGGGCAGCGAGAAGTTCGGCGGGTCTGGCTGGACCGTGCCGGGGCCGAACTCACCGAAGAGTGCGACGAGCAGCTCGCCCGCGGACTTGTTGACGGCGTCGAGATCGTCGCCTTTGAGGTCGATCTTGATGGCCGAGCCGGTCTGGCCGCCGGTCCGGAACAGGGGCATCTGGAAGCTGAAACTGAAAACGTCGGGTGCGTTCGCGCCCGCAACGGATTGATCAAAGAGCCCTAGCGCGTCGGCGATCCGCTTGTTGTCCTGCGCGATGGCGGCGTGGAAGACGAGGCCGTCCCATGCAACGAGGAAGTAATGCTCAAGCTCGGGAGGAAGGACTTCACGTCCATCGCGAGTGGTGATGGTGGTCCGGCCGTCTTCTTCTGGCGACGGCCCGCCGCGGAGATCGTCTTCCAGCCGAAACTTGTCGGCGGTTACTTCCCATGCCGGGCGGATCTCATCCTCGAGCCGATCCCCAAGCGTGGAGAGCTGATCGAGGTTGTAGCCGGGCGGCGGGACGAGCACGCCGAAGATGATGTTCCGGTTGCCTGCGGGCAAGTAGTCCAGCGGCGGGAGCAGCGCAGCGATCCCAGCGACAGTGCTTGCCGTGAAGACCGCGATGACGGCAAGCCGAGTGAGCCAGCGTGAAGTTAAGCGTTGGATCGCTGCTCCTATCAGCGACGGGACGGCGCTGATGATCGATGGAACGCTGCGGATCGCAGTCAGCACTCGGCCGAGACGCCCGCGCTTCACCCGAGTGTCTTGAGGCAAGAATCCGACTGGCTCCTTCGCCGTGGCAACACGCTGCTTGAGGATCTGCGCGGACGCGGACGGGATCACGGTGACCGAAACGACGAGGCTGATACCAACCGCAGCCATGATCGCGAGCGCGATGTCTCGGAAGAGCTGCCCGGCTGAATCTTGGATCAGCAGGATCGGGAAGAAGACAACCAGTGTCGTCGCCGTTGAAGCGATGACGGCACCCGCAACCTCCTTGGTCGCTTCGAGCGCGGCCTGCTTTCGGGGCTTGCCCATCTCGAGGTGTCGGAAGATGTTCTCGATGACGACGATCGCGTTGTCTACCACCATGCCGGTTGCGAACGCCATGCCGGCGAGCGAGATGATGTTGATTGACCGACCGAGCAGCACCAGAACCGTGAGAGACGCGATGACCGAGATCGGGATAGCGATTGAGATGATGCCGATCGTGCGGAGCGAGCGAAGGAACAGCAGCAGAGTGACGATCGCGAGCCCGCCACCGACGAAGATGTTGCTCCGGACCAAGGCGATCGCCTCCTCGACGTAGGTCGATGAGTCGTAGGTCTGGACGAGCTCAAACGTGCCATCAATGCCGATGGAGCGGGCGTGCTGCTCCAGGAGACCACCCGGAGCGTTGAGCGCATCAACCTCGGCTTTGATCGCTTCCATCGTGTCGAGCAGGTTGGCGCCTTGCTGGAGCTGGAAGTTGAAAAAGGGCATCTGCACGCCGCGGGCGCGCACCCACTCGTTTTTCTCCTTGAACCCCATCTCGATCTCCGCGACATCGCGGAGGTAGATCGGGCCGGCCTCGTCACGCCGGATGACGAGGTCGCCGACGGTCTCGGGGTCGTGGAAGCGCCCGACGGAGCGAACACGGACATCGTTCTTGCCGTCAGGCAGGAGCCCGCCGGAGAAGTTCTGGTTTGAGAGCTGCAGTGCTTCGACGAGATCGGCGTACGTGATTCCACGCTGTGCGAGGCGGGCGGGTTCAACAAGAACTTGCACCTCTGCTTCACGGGCGCCACGGACGCCAACTTCGCTGACACCTTGGATACGTTCCAGGCGCGGGCGGAGGCGTCGCTCCATGAAATCGTACAGGGTGGTCGCGTCGAACTCCGGGTCGGTCGAGCTCAGGCCGATCCAGGCGATGTAGTCCACGGACTCAGGATCGACGGCTACGACTTCGGGCTCGTCCACGCCGGGCGGGTACCGGGGGACCTCGCCGAGCTTCTGATCGACCGAGGCCATGGCCTCGTCTATGTTCGTTCCGTTGCGGAACTCGAGTCTCACACGCCCGCTGCCGGCCTGGCTCACGCTGGTCATGGAGACCAAGCCGGTGATGTCGCCGAGCCGGGCTTCCTGCTCTTCGATGATGTCGGACTCGATCTCGGCCGCGGAGGCGTTCTCCCAGCTCGTCGAGACCGAGACGACGGTGGAGTCAACCGACGGGGTCATCTGCACCGCGACTCGGCTCGATGACAGCAGGCCGGCCATGACGGCGAGGATGACGCCGACCGTAACGGTGATTGGCTGACGGACGGCGAGTTCGATGAGGCGGTCCATGGTGCGTAACTCCCAGGTAGTAGGGTTGAATCGACCTTAGCGGGAACTGCCAGGGGTGTGGGAGGCGATGATCAGTTCGGCATCGGGAACGAGACGCTCGTTTCCCTCAACCACGACGTCATCGCCCGCATCAAGGTCGTGAGAAGACACGGCCAACATGTCTCCCCAGGCGAAGAGCACGGTCACGGGCGTCTTGTCCGCTTCCGGTGTGTCATTGCCGTCGACGCGGAAGACGTATGCGTCGCGCCCATCGCGGATGACGGCGTCCTTCGGGGTGAGCAACGCGAATGACTCTTCCGATGTCGGCACCCACGCGTTCACGGCCATGCCCGGAGCCAACTCGCCCGAGGTGTTGTCGAGGGTGACGAAGACCTGGAACGTGCGCGCACGCTGATCGACATCCGGAACGGGCCTGACCGAAACCGACGGCACGGAGCGCCCGTCGGAAGCGAGCTGCACGAACAGCGACTCGGGGTTGTCGAAGACGCTGGAGGCGTATCGTTCGGGGACTTCGAGCCGCGCCTCGATCATGCCTGTCGAGACCAGCGTGACCAGAGGCCGTCCGGGCTCGGTCCATTCACCGGGCTCGACATGCCGAGAGACGACGCGGGCATCGAACGGTGCACGCACCTGCATGTCCTTGAGGCGGATCTCAAGTAGGTCGACGCGTCGCGCCGTCGAATCGACCACGCGCCGTGCCGACTCGAGCTGTGATTCCCGAACGCCGAGCATCGTCTCGACTTCCGACAGCTCGCGTTCACTCGCCGCGCCCTGATCGTGGGCCTGGCGGATGCGATCGCGATCGAGGCGAGCGAACTCCAACTCGGCCAGACGCTGCGAGACGATCGCCTGGTGGTTGGCGTGCTCGGCACGGGCTTCTTCGAGTTGAGCGTTCCTTCGGCGTGCGTCGAGGGAGACGATGACGTCCCCCTCGCGGACGAGCGAGCCTTCGTCGACGAGGACAGACTCGATCAGCCCAGATTCCTGAGCCGCGACCGAGGCGCGCGAGACCGCCTGGAGGCTGCCAGTAACCCGGCGGTGTTCTTGGACGAGCTCTTGGGCGACTTCGACCGTCCGAACCGTGGTTGGCTGTGCGGCCGCCACTGCCGGAAAGAGCGACAGCCCAACGAGAGCCGCGGCGAGCGAGCGGCCGGCGAAGCCGGTCTCAAGGGCCGCACGGATGAGCTTCGACGTTGCCGCATAACGAGCGGACTCCATGACGCGCCCCGCATGGGCGAGTTCGAGTTGCTTGGCCCGTGCCTTGGCCAGCCTTTGGTTCAGGCGTGCGGTGCGGGTGGTTCCAACGGTTTCGGTCAGGGCGATGAGGCGGTGCATGTCGGGACTCCTTAAGTAGACCAGTCGTCTACAAGTGGGCAAAATAAAAAGGGCGTTCAGCGTGAAGGGACCAGGCGTTCCAGCACGGTGTCCATGAACTCGGTCAGCGGGGCGATGCTCTGATCGATCTGCATGCGGATCGTGGCACCCTCCCAGGCGTGCATGATCGCATTGGCCAGCGCTTCGGCGTCGGCATCGGCGTCGAGTTCGCCCTCGGCCTGAGCCTCCCGCAGCAGTTTGGCGTGCAGCAGGCCCCATTGGTCGTACCCGCACTTGATTGCCGCCCGCATGGGCTCACTCAACTGGGCGGTTTCGAGCGCAAGCTTGGCGATCAGGCACTGCCTTGTGGGGCCGTGCTCGGCGTAGTGGTCGTGCGCCATGGCGTAGAAGGAACGCAAGCGAGTCAGGGGCGACTGGCTCCGGTCGGTGAAGTATCTGCGGAGATTGGCGGAGTGGCCGTCAGCCGACTGCTCGATCACCGCGACGCCAAAGCCTTCCTTGCTCTTAAAGTAGTGGTAGAACGAGCCCTTCGGGACGCCAGCGGCGCCGAGGATCTCGTTGAGGCCGCACCCGTTGTAGCTCTTGGCGACGATCGCCTGTGAGCCGGCCTCAAGGATGCGGTCGCGGGTTTCGGCTGTGGCGGGTGTCATGGACATGCTCCCAGTATTAGACCAGTCGTCTCATATGTCAACCGTGTTCAGCACGATTTATTCGCGCGAGGGGAGTTTTGGTCGGACCGATCCGATCAAAGTCCGTACATATGTCGCCGAGGTCAGGAGCAGCGTGCGGCCGGGGACGCCGGCAGACCATCGAGGGATCGCCCGGACACGGGCAGGAGCCCGGTGATCGTGGGATCGGTCACGAGCCAAGTCGCGATGGCAACCCTCCATCGCGGCGGGAGAGGCACGACGCCGGGTTCGGGGATCGTGAATCAGGTTTCGAGACCGGATGACTCCAGCAGCCGAGGCGAGCCGCCGGCGAGATGCCCCGGGAGGGGCGCCACCGGCCCGAGACGCTCGGTGAGGACGCTTTCGAACTCCATCTCCAGCACGTTCTGTACACGACTGGAAAGGAGCAGGGTCACGAGCGCAGTCGGCGATCGAGATCGGGACGGCGTGGAATGGCAAAGCGTGAGATCGTCCCCGCTCTGGACCAGGAACAAGAAACGCCAGCTTCACGATGAAGCTGGCGTATGGGGCTTTGATCGGTTTGGCGTGATCGGCCCGCCTGGCGGGGTCCGTGGATTCTCAGGGGCACCCCGCATTGTACAGCCTGATGAACTCGCTGATGTCAAAGAAGTTCAGGCTGCCGAACGGCGCGGCGAGGTCTGTGGCCGGGTCACCCGCGTTGAACAGAGCGATGAATGCCGCGATATCGAAGAAGTTGAGTTCGCCGAAGGGGAGGCCGAAGTCTGCGGGGCATGGGGTCTCCTGGGCGAACACACCGCCCGCGCTCTCGATCGCGCTCCGATAGATCGCCGTGCCGGTCCACCAGGAGATATCGCCGTAGACGCTGGTGTTTGTCGTTCCTCCCGAAAGGACACCCGCGATAACCCATTCGTTGTTGAGCTGGACCAAGACCGGGCCGCCGCTGTCACCCGGGGCGGTGGTGGCTTCGAACTGGAGCGGGACCGAGCTGCTGCTGGAGATTGTGTTCGCCCCGCTGGTGCCGTTGTCGAAGTCGGTTGAGATGATGTTGGATCCGCCGGCGTTGGCTGGCCTGCCGTAGCGGTTGATGATGTTTTCGCCGCCCCAGCGCCGGCCATCGGACGAGAACTGATGTCCCGAACTGCCGACCCCGTTCCATCCGTAGCCGATGATCGCAGCGACCTGTCCTACGAGATCACTCGTCTCGTCGATCAGTTGCATGGGTTCGGCGATGTTGGCCGGGACAGAGTTCCTCAGCACATGGATGGACACGTCGCCTCCGTCGAGGAGCGACCCGTTGCCGTCTGGGAGAATCGACGACTGAACTCGTGTCGTGAAGGTGGGGCTGTTCTCGTTCGTACCGAATCGGACGAGCGTGCCGGCGCCGATGCCGCAGTGGCGGGCACTGAGCACGACGTTGGGGGCGATCAGTGTGCCGGTGCATCCGCCGATGCTGACAACCGCGTCGAACGGCGCGGCGTAGTTTCTTGAGCCCTGGGCTCCGATCGTGTTGTTGATCACGATTCTGGGGAAGACACCGTCGGCGGTCTCGGGAGAGCCTGCTTCGTAGGTTTTGGTGTCGATCTGTCGCATGGACAGCACATCGCCCGTTCCCGCTGCCATCACCATCTCGAAGTGCGTGGGGCTTGCGGGCAATGCCTGATCGGCCAGTGACGTGGTGATCTCCCACGCCAGGACGGCTTCGTTCCCTGTGCGGAACCACACCTGCTCGGCGATCGAGTCGAGTGCCTCGGGCAGGAAGGCTTCGGTCAGGTCGATCGCCGCATCCCGCGTCACGTTCACAGGGCCCCGCACAAGCGTCAAGCCTTCGGTCGATTCGTCGAACACCTGCGCGATCGTGCCGTCGGCGTTCTCGATGACAACAACCGTGCCGCCGTGAAGCTCAAGACCGGCGATGAACTTCTGAAACACCAAGACGCCGGACGCGGGACGCTCGTCGGGTTGCATCAACTCGATCCGGGCGTCGCCCTGCTGCAGGTAGGCGGTGGAGGTGACGCTTGCCAAATGCGCACGGACGCTCGCTTCGTCGGCGAAGCACAGCCCGTTCATGCACAGGCCGAGCGCGATTGCGGCTCCTGTCGTCTTTGATGTCAGCACCTTCGAGTTCTCCATTTGTTGTGTTCAATGGCCGGGGCTTTTCTGAAACGGGGCCGCCCGTGCGGCGATACCGTGTTCAAGAATCAACTCGGCATCGGGTGTCTTCCCAGGAAACAGAGGATCGATTGCATCACAGAAGCCCCCCACTCTCACACGGGCTGCTGCGGATATGACACTTGGATCCGGGACCAAGCCGAACGTGTCGTGCTGGCGGGATCACTCGATGTAGGGGCGGTATTTTCGGAACCAGAACGGCCCTCAACCGGCTCTTCGGACAGGCAGCATACGCCCTGCCCGGGGTCGCGGTTCCACAAAAACCCCGGCTCGGAACGGGATCTGAGAAGGGGCTCGCACACCCGGCGGAATCGGCCCACTATCCGGACGGGGATCGACGCGGACGCGCTGTCTCTCGGTCCGGCATCACCGTGCGAAGAAATCATGAAGGGGACCCGGGCTCGCCCCGCGGGCGGAGAGGGCCTGTCTTTGGCGGGCCTCACGGTCGGGGAACAGGCTTGAGGCTCGGGCTTGGCATCCCGACCGGCGTGGAAGGGCCGCAGCCGATCCGGTCCATGCATCTCCCCGGCGTCGGAGGGCGCCGGTCTCGGACCGGCTCCTTTGCCCTACGGGATCGGCCGACCGTGCGGGTCCCGGCTTGGACCCCCAGGAGGTTGCGTGGGCAGATGCTCGAGCGTCTCCGCGGGTGCGTGGACGTGGTCCGGCGCGAACCCTCCTTCGTCGACGAGGTAGTGTTCCCAGAGGCGGTGTCGGCGGACGAGATCCCGTGCCGCGACGCTGCCCGATCGGGTCAACCGGATCACGCCGCGGTCATCGGTGACCAGGGCGGATCGGGTCGCCCGCGTGATCGCCAGCGGGAGCGGCTGGCCGATCAGCAAGGCTCCGAGTCGGTCGCGTGGCAGCCCGGTGCGGCCGGCCTCTTCCGCGCGGTACAACGCGGCGAGCAGGTCATCGGTCGCGACCCGGATCGCGAGGCGGCGCCGTCTGAGCATGCGGGTGATGACGCCGTGCTTCGGGCTCGCGATCATCGCGAGGGCGAGCAACCCGCCGGCGACCATGGCCATCGACCCCGCGGCATTGACGGCGTCCTTCTCGAAGACGGCTGGGATGGCTGTTGCGCCGAGGTACCCCCCGACGCCGCAGGCGAGCGAGATCACGACGCTCCATGCGATCTGTGATGGGAGGCGGTCTGTCATCAGCCTGGCCGTCGCCGCGGGGCAGACCAGCATGGCGATCACGAGGATCGATCCCACGACTTCGAAGCTCGCAACGGTCGCCGCCGCGACGAAGATCATCAGCAGGTAGTGCATGGACGTCGCATTGAAGCCTTGGGTTGTGGCGAGGGCGGGGTCGAATGCGGCGATGCGGAGCTCCTTGAAGAGAGCGCCGACGAACGCGAAGGCGAGCACGACCATGATCGCCAGCGTGATGACCTGCCTTGGGACGGCGTCGAACGATGACCATTGAAGCAGCCCCGCGAGTGTGTCGGGGGCGCCGTACCAGGCCAGCGTTTCGAGTTGACCGTGCAGGACGCAATCGGCATCGAGGTCGACATGGCGGACCGCTGCTCTCTCGATGAGCAGCACGCCGAGCGCGAAGAGGATGCTGAAGACCACGCCCATCGCGGCGCCGGGCTCGACGCGGCCGAGTTTCTTGACGAGTTCAACGAGGACCACCGTGGCGACGCCCGCGATCGCCGCGCCGAGGAACATGACCAGCGGGCTGCGTGTTGAAGCGATCAGGAACGCGATGACCAAGCCCGGCAGGACGCTGTGGCTGATCGCGTCGCCCATGAGGCTGAGCCGGCGCAAAACGAGGAAGTTGCCCAGCAGGCCGCACCCGACGGCCGCGAGGGTCCCAGCGATCAACGGGAAGAGGTCGAGACCGATATCGAACTGGATGAAGGCGAGCGATCGCGGGGTGGTCATGCCGGCGCCGCCTGTCTTTCGGGCCGTTCGCCTGGGATCGTGATCCCGCGTGCGGCGAGCTGTCTTTCGAGATCGCGGACGAGTTGATCGCTGAGCACGTGCTCGACCTGATCGACCGACCAGTCGACATGGCTCGGCGCGATGTCGGCGTAGGCAACGAGGTATTGCTCCCAGAGCGCATGATTCCGGGCAACCCGGGCCCCGCGATCAAGCCCGGCTTGAGAGACGGTGACGGCTCCCCGGACGCCCCGCTCGATCAGGCGTCGTTTGCGCAGCGACGCGAGTAGCAGCGAGCGGAAAGGCCTGGACCACCCCCGGACATCGCTCAGGCGATCGACCTCGGATCGGTCGAGAGCCGGCGATGCCAGCTCGTGAGCACGTTCGAGGAGGTGATCTCCTGCGATGCGGAATCGGAGGCGGAGCCGGCGAACGGTCGATGCGATCACGCCGCGGGCGGGCGCCGCGACCAGGCTGATGATAAAAATCGCGCCGGAACTCAGCACGATGACCGCGCCCGCGGGCTTGCGTGGGAGCAACGCGGAGACGACCGATCCGAGATAGCCGCTGGACCCGCCGATCACGCCGGCGATGACCACGAGCAGCCATAGACGCTCGGTCCAGAAGCGTGCGGCCACCGCCGGGATGATCAGCATCGCCACGACAAGGATGAGACCGACGGCCTGCAAGCCCGCGACGGTCACGATGACGACGAGCCCCATCATCACCAGGTCGATGATGCCGACGGGCCACCCGTCGACCTTAGCGAAGGCGTCGTTGAAGCAGACGAGCGCAAACTCCTTGAGGAACAACAGCGTGGCGACGATACCCGCGAGCGCGATCGCGCCCATGAGCATGACGTCGGGCGGCTGCATCGTGGCGGCTTGGCCGTAGATAAACTTGTTGAGGCCCGCGGAGCCCGCGGCGGCGTTAGCCTGGATGTAGCTGAGCCCGACGATCCCCGCGCCGAAGAAAACGCTGAGGACGATGCCGATCGCGGCGTCCTCGTGCAAGCGGGAGAATCGCAGGATCGCCTGGATGCAGAGGACGCCGATGACGCCGGTGACGGTCGCGCCGAGGAGCAGAACGGGCAGTGTGCGTCCCTCGAAGCCGAGCCAGCCAGCAGCAAGAAACGCCAGGGCGATGCCCGGCAGCGTTGCGTGACTGAGCGCGTCGGTCATGAGCGAACGTTTGCGGAGGAGCGCGAACACGCCGATCACGCCAGCCGCGAGCCCGAGCAGTGTGGTGCCGGCGATCACCATGTTGGTGTTGAAACCGGCTCGGAAAGCCATGGTCTCGACCACTTGGCCGATGCTCGGGAGATCGTCGGTAACATCGGCGAGCGATGCCCCACCGAGCCCGCCTTGGCCGCCGCCCGAGTGAGCATCCTGGGTGCCGACGCGCTGCAAGCTCAGACCTCCCCGGCCGACGCCCGGGCGATGGCCTCGGCTGCTTCTGAGAGGAGCGTGAGCCGACCGCCATAGGTCTTGTGCAGGTTGTCTTTGGTGAACACCTCGCGCACGGAGCCCGATGCGACGACACGCATGTTCAGAAGGATCACATCGTCGAAGTACTCGGGCACGGTCTGGAGATCGTGATGGACGACGATGACGGTCTTCCCCGAGTTCTTGAGTGCGCGGAGCACCTCGACGATCGCGTGCTCGGTCGCGGCGTCCACGCCGGCGAAGGGTTCATCCATGAAGTAGAGATCTGCCTCCTGCGCGAGCGCCCGCGCGAGGAATACCCGCTGCTGCTGGCCGCCCGAGAGCTGGCTGATCTGCCGGTTCGCGTAGCCCGCCATACCGACGCGGTCCATGCATGCCAGAGCCGCGTCCTTGTGCTTGCGCGAGACGGGGCGGCACCAGCCGATGCGTCGATAGCGGCCCATGCACACGACATCGAGGGCGGACACCGGGAAGTCCCAGTCAACACTCTCTCGCTGCGGGACATATCCGACCCGGGAGCGAGCCTTTCGGTACGACTCGCCCCAGAACTCGACCTGACCCGAAGCGCGAGGCACCAGCCCCATGCACGCCTTGATGAGCGTGCTCTTTCCCGCCCCGTTGGGCCCGACAATCGCGACCAGGCGGTTCGCCGGCGCATCGTAGTCAACATCCCAGAGCACCGGTTTTCGGTGGTACGCCACGGTCATCGCGTGTATGGAGAGCGGGCTCTCAGCCGAGTGTTCGGGGCGTTCGGATAGCCCGACGGGTGCGGGCTGAGGTGGGTGGACGACGCTGCTCATGTGCTTCCATTGGGTTGGGCGGACGCGACTACTCACCGAGCCTGCCGTTCAGGCCACGCTCCGGCGCCTCGCCGCCGAGTGCGCGGGCCACCGTGGTGACGTTATGGTCGATCATGCCGATGTACGTACCCTCATACGTGCCGTCGTCGCCCATGGCATCGCTGAAGAGTTCGCCGCCGATCACCACCTCGTGCCCGCGGGCGCGGGCGCCGGTGATCAGGGCGTTGATGTTACGGTCGTTGACGGTCGTCTCGACGAAGACGGCCTGGATGTTGCGATCGACGAGGAGATCGACGAGACGCTCGATATCCTGCACGCCCGCTTCGGATTCGGTCGAGATGCCCTGGATGCCCACGACCTCGTATCCGAAGCGTTCGCCGAAGTAGTTGAACGCATCGTGGGCGGTCACGAGAACACGCTGCTCCGCGGGCACGCTTCCGAGCACACTCGTCGCGTATTCGTCGAGTGCGACGAGCTGCGTGGCGTATGCCTCTGCGTTCGAGCGGTACTCCTGCTCGCCCGCGGGATCGAACTCGATCAGCTTGTCTCGCACCACATCAACGGTGTTGGCCCACGCCGCCGGGTCCATCCAGACATGGGGATCGAAGAGCCCCTCGAACTCTTCGGGCGTGAGCAGGTATTCCTCGTCGAGCAACTCGGTGACGGCGTGGACCTTCTTCCCGCTTGTCGCGGCCCGGATGAGCGAGTCGGTCATCTTGCCTTCGAGCAGCAGCCCGTTGTAGAAGATCACATCCGAATCGAGCAGACGCTCGACATCCGATCGTGTCGGCTTGTAGAGATGGGGATCGATGCCGGATCCCATCAACGCGGTCACGTCGGCGCGATCGCCTGCGACGGCCACGACAACATCGGACACCATCCCGACCGTTGCCACGATCGTGTACCGCCCCCCACCGCCGCCCGCATCGGCGGCGGCGCTCTGAGAATCGCCTTCCGGGTCCGCCCCCCCGCACGCAGCCAGCGCGATCATCAGCGGGACGAAGAAGACCAGTTGCAAGGCTCTGGACATGGCATCTCCTAGTTCAGGCGGGCGTCGGTCGTCAGCGACAGAGGGTAGCCCTAAAAGTTGGACTAATCAAACTAGACAGAGGGCCGGCCGGGACAGCACGCCCGCTCACACCCCTGCTCCACCACCGGCCCCGCCCGGTCGCCCGTGCCGAGGGACGCCCGATCCCGTCGGCTCGGAGAAGGCCGGATCACTCGGGACACCGGTGCCCCCTGGAACCACACGGCGAGCTCGGACCTCCCGCGGCATGCCCGGGCCCTCCGCCCGCGCTCGAACGTGAGCCGGAGCGGGCGGTACGGCCCGGGCCCAACGGGGCAGAGTTTCTCTGGCACCCAATCCTGCGGATGACGGCGAAGCGGGTGGCATTGAACGTGGTGCGCGACCCGGAGCTCCGGCACGGCTGCGCTGCGGTGAACGAACGCTCGACGGCTGCGTCCGCGTGGGTATGACCCTGGTCACGGTCAGTCCCCGGGCGTCTCGATGTGCACCTTCCTCGCCGCCGTGAATGACAGGCTGACCGGCTGCTTTCGGGCGGCTTTCACACTGATCGATTCGGCTTCCGGAATGACGTCGATCACGCTGATGCGGGTGCCGGGCCGGAGACCGTGAGAGGCCGCGAACTCCAAGAAGGACGGGTCCTGATCCACGATCCGCGCCACGGTGCCCTTGTCGCCCTTCGCGAGCTCGGCCAGCGGTGTTTGGTCGGGATGGACCAGCTTTCCGTCGGAGTCCGGGATCGGGTCACCGTGCGGGTCGATCCTCGGTCGGCCCAGGAACTCGTCGAGCCGGTCAAGCACCTCGCCCGACATGGCATGCTCGAGCCGGTGCGCCTCCTCGTGGACTTCCGCCCAATCGAATCCGAGGGTCTCGACGAGGAACACCTCGATCAGCCTGTG
Source organism: Phycisphaerales bacterium UBA6054 (assembly GCA_002429045.1). Taxonomy (GTDB): domain Bacteria; phylum Planctomycetota; class Phycisphaerae; order Phycisphaerales; family UBA1924; genus UBA6054. The sequence goes on along the minus strand of DIYM01000085.1, from coordinate 4,144 downwards.
CCGGCGGATCATGTCGACGGCCAAAGACCGCCCCTTGGGCGTGAGCCTGATGCCGGCGTAACGCTCCGCGTCCGCGAGCCTTGCGTCACGCAGCTTGCGGACCATCGCGGTCACACTGCCTTTGGTGATGCCGAGCGTCGCGGCGAGACGCACGACGGTCGCCTCCCCGTTTGGGGAGTCCTGCTGGAGCAGGTAGATCGCCTTGACATAGTCCTCAACGGTGGAAGTCGGCATGTGCGAGACACTAGGTTCAGGGGCTGGCTCAGGGGTCATCGCGGCAATGTTTGGCACAACAAACTATACAGACTATTACTATTGCACTCAAACACGAAGCACTGTTGCATTCCTTGACTGATGGTGTCGCCGCCCGCCCGCGGCGGCTCACAGGCCGATTGCCCGACCGCCCGGCAGGCATGCTGCCCGAAAGCAGACAGCCATGCAAACCGTCCGCGCCGCCTCGCGCCTCCTGCCGCCGCCGCTCGGCAACCCGGGACACCTGTTCTATGGCGTCTGCCATATTGCTTGCACGGTCGGCCAAAGCGAGAACACGCGGACCGAGCAGAGTGCCGGATTCTCGAGAACATGACCCGGGATCAGAACGCGGCATCGGCGATTCAGGTCAGAAACGCGCGAACGCCTGCCACCCGGGGCACCACCCGCATCCCGCTCGGCATAAAAAAACGCCAGCTTCGCGATGAAGCTGGCGTGAGCGATGTTCGGCAGCGGCCGATCGACTGCTTCTCCGCACACCGCGATTCTCAGGGGCACCCCGCGTTGAAAAGCCCGATGTACTCGCTGATGTCAAAGAAGTTCAGACTCCCGAACGGCGCCGCGATGTCCGCCGCGGGATCGTTCGCGTTGAACAGCCCGATGTAGGCGGCGATGTCGAAGAAGTTGAGCGTGCCGAACGGAGCCGCCAGGTCGGCCGGGCATGTATCCGCCGTGCACGAGACGCCGAAGATGCGCACGTCATCGATGCCCGCCTCGACGATCGATCCGTCGCCGAGGTCGCTGGCGACGAACTTGACACGGACCGTTGATGTCAGATCAACAAAGTCTCCCACGCTGAACTCCGCCTCGATCCAGCCTCCGGAGGTCCCCGCCCCGCTGGGTCCGACCGTTTCCACGGGCACGTAGTTCTGGCCGTCGTCGTCGGAAACGAACACCTCGAACACATCGGTGTTGGGTGCGGCTCCGGCGTTGTTGGAGTACCACCTGGCGTACGAGATCCTGGCGGACTGGGTAGAGCTCAGATCGATCTGGTTGCTGACCAGGGAAGTCGTGCCGCCGTCGACGTCGTTGTCGCCGAGCCCGCCGCCGAGGCTGCCCTGGCCCGTGACCCACGCGAGGGTGCCGGTGGCGGTGTTGTCATCTTCCGGTTGCGCGGCCGTGCCAATCGGGTCCACGCGGACCCAGACGCCCGTCGTCGCGTCGTCGCCGGGCGCTCCAGCCGAAAAGCCGACAGGCGTCTCGAAGTCATACAGATCGTCTAAGTCCACCTGATCCGCGGCCAGAGCGCTGAACACGCTCGATCCGCCCCCGGGGGCGGTCACGGTGGCTCCTGACTGGAGATCGAACGAGACGAAGTACTCCACGTTCGTCGGGCAGTTGGCGGGAGCCGGGAAGGTTGCCGTGAAGCTCGTCGACGAGTCGGAGACGAGCGGGAACTGCTGGAAACCGGAGCCCGTGTCGACATGGAACGTCCCGCTGCCCGGAACGACGGGATCGGCAGGCGAGGGAACGATCTCGACGGTCAGCGTGTCGCCGCCGGCCGAGGAAAGAAGATCGGGCAAGCCCGCCGGGAATGAGATCTCCAGACCTGTGACGAAGTCACCGCCGGCGGATTCGATCGCGCTGCGGTAGACCGCGGTGCCGGTCCACCAGGAGATATCGCCGTACACGCTCGTGTTGGTCGTGCCGCCAGAGAGCACACCCGCGATCACCCACTCCCCACCGAACCGGACCAGGACCGGGCCACCGCTGTCGCCAGGCGCGGTCGTCGCTTCGAACTCGAGCGGAGCCGAGCTGCTGCTCGGGATGGTGTTCGCGCCGCTGGTGCCGTTGTCGAAGTCGGTCGAGATGATGTTGGAGCCGCCCGCGTTCGCCGGGCTCCCGTATGCATCGATGATGTTCTCGCCGCCCCAGCGGAAGCCATCGGAGTTGAACCCGTGCCCCGCGCTGCCGAGCCCGTTCCACCCGTAGCCGACGGTCGCCGCGACCATGCCCACGAGTTCGTCCGTCTCGTCGATGAGGCGGACCGGTTCTGCGATGTCGGCGGGAACCGAGGTGTTGAGGATATGGATCGACACGTCGCCACCGTCCAGCAGCGAGCCGTTGCCGTCCGGGAGAATCGATGACTGGACCGTGGTAGAGAAGACCGCGCTGTTCGAGTTATCGCCGAATCGGACGAGGGTGCCGGCCCCGATGCCGCAGTGCCTGGCACTGAGCACGACGTTGGGAGCGATGAGCGTGCCTGAGCATCCGCCGATCCGCACGACGGAGTCGAACCCGGCGGCGTAGTCTCTGGAGCCCTGCGCTCCGATCGTGTCGTTGATCACGATACGCGGGAAGACGCCGCCGGCGGCTTCGGGCGTGCCCGGGGCGTACGTCTTGGTATCGATCTGCCGCATGGAGAGCACGTCCCCGGTCGCGGCATCAACAACCATCTCGAAATGGGTGGGGCTGGCAGGCAACCCTCGGTCGGCCAGCGATGTGGTGACTTCCCACGCCAGGATGGCCTCGTCGCCGGTGCGGAACCATACCTGCTCGGCAACCGAGCCGATCGCGTCCGGGAGCAACGCCTCGGCGGAATCGATGGCCGCACCCTGCCCGAAGACCACAGGGCCGCGGCGCAGCACCAGTTTCTCCGTCGATTCGTCGAAGATCTGCGCGATCGTCCCGTCGGCGTTCTCGATCACCACAACCCGTGCGCCGTGGAGCCGGAGATCACCGATGAGCTTCTGGAACACCATCGCGTCGGACGGAGCACGCTTCTCGGGTTCCGTCAGTTCGATTCGTGAGCCGCCTTGCTGCAAGTATGCGGTGGATTCTCCGGCCGCGAGGTGCGCTCGAACACTCGCCTCGTCCGCGAGGCACAGCCCGCTCATCCACAGGCTCACGCTGAACGCCACGCCGGTTGTTCTCAATACCATCATTCTCAAGATCTCCAGAAGGGTCCGCGGAATCGGCGGCTGGTTGCACGGTCCGTGGCCGAGAGGCCTGGCTCTGCCGTGCATACCCGGTGGGGCCGCCGCACGCAGCCGCTAGGATACCTTGTGCCCGGGGGCGGTACCGCGTCAATAACCGCCTCGGAGCGACTGTTTTTGGGCCATGCGATATCGGACCCATGAAGCCGCCGGGTACGACCGCCGCGAGCCTCGCCTCCCCCCACAACGAGCGAGCGATCCAGCATCTTCCCCGTGTACCACCTGGGGTGTTGCACCCGGCCGGGCCCCGGGCTTCACCGGCGACAGTCCAAGCCGCTGCCCACGAGGCTTCGCTCTCCGACACGGCACGCCACCGGCGGGCCAGGTGAGGCATACGTTCCGACAGGATCAATCGGCGTGGAGTTCCAGGAAGACTCTGAGATCGTCTTCCGTCAGTTCGCCGTCCCTGTTCACATCCGCTCTCGGGCTGCCGATCTCGTAGGCACGCATGAAGCCGACGATCCGCTCGAAGCTGCCCTGCGAGCCATCGGCCGGCATCGACATCATGGCCGGACTTTGGCAGAAATACGGATTGATCGAGTAGTTCAGTGTCGAGGGTGTCGACGAGGTTGGGACCGGGAGCACCTTCTGGATCCAACCGATCTCTTGGTCTTCGTGCTGCAGGCCTTCGTTCGTCGTCCAGTTGTCGGCGCACCACTCGTCCCACACGACGTTGCTCCCGGCCCAGGGGAGGTTCTGCGCGTTCAGGAACCCCAGACGCGCGCTCCGCGTCGCGGCACCGATCTGGTCCGCCGAGACCTCCAGCGGGATGTTCTCAACGAAACGATCCATCCATTCGAAGAACACGGGCGGCGAACTCGGCGGCGGGACAGAGAGCGTGACCTCAACATCGATGTGGCTCGGGTGGAAGATGAACTTCCGCTCGACCTCGTACCGGGCCGTCGAAGCCGAGCCGCTGTTGAGCTCGTAAGAGATCG
>DIYM01000027.1 GCA_002429045.1 Phycisphaerales bacterium UBA6054 | reverse complement strand
CTTGAGGCGGGCCGCGATCGGTCCGAAGCTGATTTGTGACCCGGTCCTCCTCCTGTCCCGTCGCCGTGAGGCCCTCCCATGACCCAGGCTCCCGCCAACCCGAGTAACGCCATGTCGAACCAGACCGACTCCGCGAAAGCACATGCGTCGCTCCCGGACGCCGACACCCAACTCGGCTGGCTCCGCTCCATGCAGCGCATCCGCGAGTTCGAGAACCGCACCATGCAGGCCTATCAGCAGGCCAAGATCGGCGGGTTCTGCCACGTCTACACCGGGCAGGAAGCCGTCGCCGTCGCGACCATCGCCAGCGTCAACCACGACGACCCCGTCGTCACCGCGTACCGCGACCACGGGCACGCCCTCGCGCGCGGCATGTCCGCACGCGCCTGCATGGCCGAGATGTACGGCAAGATCACCGGCTGCGCCAAGGGCAAGGGCGGGTCGATGCACATGTTCGACCGACCCAACTGGCTCTTCGGCGGGCACGGCATCGTCGGCGCACAGACCCCGCTCGGCGCCGGGCTCGCGTTCGCCGCCAAGTACGAGAACGAGGTCCTCAAAGCGCCCGTCCACGAGGGCAAGATCACCCCCAACGCCCCCGAGCACACCCCCGGCAAGAAGGTCAGCCTCTGCTACCTCGGCGACGGCGCCATCGACCAAGGCGCGTTCCACGAAGCCCTGAACCTCGTCGCGATCTACGACATCCCCTGCATCTACATCATCGAGAACAACGGCTACTCGATGGGCACCGCCATCCACCGCCACAGCGCCAACGCCGACAACCTCATCAGCCGCGGCCAGTCCTACGGCATCGACTCGGTCGAGATCGACGGGCTCGACATCCGCGATCTCTACGCTGCTTTCAAGCCCTTCGCCGACCGCTGCCGAGAGACCAGCCGCCCGGGCTTCATCGACCTGAAGACCTACCGCTACCAGGGCCACTCCATGTCCGACCCCCAGAAGTACCGGACCAAGGACGAGGTCGACCAGTACAAAGAGAAGGACTCGATCGCCCGCCTGCTCGGCCAGCTCCTCGAAGAGGGCGCCATCACCGAGGACGGCTGGAAGGCGATGCAGAAGGAGATCCGGGACGAGGTCAAAGACGCGGTCGACTTCGCCGAGAACAGCCCCGCCCCCGAGACCGAGGCCGAGCTGTTCACCGACGTCTACGCCAACCCCGAGAAGAACCTGTCCCCCACCGCCGACTACCACCACGGCACGATGAACCCGCTGCTTTGATTACTGACCCCAAGAATGAGTGCGTGGTCTATGAGACCCCAGAGGAGCGGCCTGCTGCTGTTTCGGATACTCCAGTCGGTGCCAACGGAGCTCTGACTTTGTTCGGCCTCCTGCTCCTCTTCGTCTGTGCTGCTTTGGCGTACTCCACAATCCGAGACCAGCCCGAAGAGGATGTCTGGAGCACATACGGCATCACCCCGGACAGCGTCCATAGGTCCCCTAGCTACGTTCCCAGGCCGCCATCAAGAGGCTTCATCCGAACACCCTGATCGTTGAAGATTGAACGAGACTCCCAAATGACCACCATCGACGCCCCCGCCGACATGATCACCACCGACCTCCACCCCGCCATCGGCCAGTGGGAGCTGCCGCGGTTCGTCTCCGAAGCCGAGCTGCCCAGCCGCGAGGGCGACCGGGTCATCCAGTACCGCGAAGCCCTGCGCGAGGCGATGTCGCACGAGATGCGCCACGACAAGAAGGTCTTCCTCATCGGCGAGGAGGTCGCCGAGTACAACGGCGCATACAAGGTCAGCCAGGGCATGCTCGACGAGTTCGGGCCCGAGCGGATCATCGACAGCCCGATCTCCGAGAACGGCTTCGCGGGCATGTGCATCGGGGCCGCCATGTACGGGCTGCGTCCGATCGTCGAGTTCATGAGCTGGTCGTTCAGCTTCGTCGCCGCCGACGCGATCCTCAACAACGCGCCCAAGATGCTCTACATGTCCGGCGGGCAATGGGGCTGCCCGATCGTCTTCCGCGGCAACGACGGCGCGGGCGGGCAGCTCGCCTCCACCCACTCGTGGTGCGTCGAGGGCCTGTTCAGCAACGTCCCAGGCCTGAAGATGGCCATTCCGAGCAACCCGTATGACGCCAAGGGCCTGCTCGCGACCGCGATCCGCGACCCCGACCCGGTGTTCTTCCTCGAGTCCGAGCGCATGCTGGGCGACAAGGCCCACGTGCCCGAGGAGCAGTACTACATCGAGTTCGGCAGGGCCCGCCTGGCCCGCGCCGGCTCGGACGTCACGCTCGTGTCGTTCGGGCGCCCGGTGCACTTCTGCGTGGAAGCCGCCGAGGTTCTGTCGGCCGAGGGCATCGAGTGCGACGTCCTCGACATGCGCACCATCCGCCCCCTGGACATCGACTCGGTCATCGAGAGCGTCAAGAAGACCAGCCGCGTGATCGTCGTCGACCAGTCCTGGCCCTTCGGCGGCGTGTCCAGCGAGGTCGTCACCCAGATCTGCGAACGCTGCTTCGACTGGCTCGACTCCCCCCCCGCCCGCGTCAACACCGAGGACGTCCCGACCCCCTACGCCAAGAACCTCGAAGCCGACTACCTGCCCAACGCGGGCAAGATCGCCGAGGCCGTCCGCAGCCTCGTGAAAGCCTGAGCAGACCTCACCGTCTCGGCGCAAAGAAAGGGGCGTGCCGGCTGGCACGCCCCCTCTTGGTCTCAGCCCGGTTCGGTTTCAACTCGCAGCGCTTGGCGGCAGCGCCGATCGATCAGCGCCGGCGATGCCCGAACATCGCGACGCCCATGAGCCCGACCATCGCCGCCCCAGGCGTGGGCACCGTGAAGGTCACCGTCGGCGCCGGGCCGTCGAATCCGAGGATGGTTGACGTGCTGGGCTCGCCCACGCCCCAACTGGTCGCGAAGTCCTGATCCGGGGTCGTGAACACGAGGCGGGCGAAGCCGCCGGCGTTGATCTCGTCGACCAGCGAGGAACCGATCACGGAGAGGTCCAGATCGAAGCCCGCGTCGAAGTTGCCGTCCGCGAGATCGATGGTGCCCACCAGCACCCGGTCGGCGAACTGATCACCGAGACCCTCGGCGTCCGAGTCGATCCAATCGAATCCGTTGGCCGAGTCGAGCACGTCGGCGTCTTCCAGGGTGTAGTACACGTTCATCGTCCCGCCCGTGATCACGTTGTCGATGTCCTGCCCGGTGAAAGGCTGGGCCTGGAAGAGATCGACGCGGATCGAATCGAGGCCGGCGATCGGGGCGTCGAACAAGCCGCCGAGTTCCAGATCGAACGCCGCCCACAGCCCGAAGTTGCGATCGGACGGATCCCCGTTTCGCCCGTTCACCTGGAACCGCGAGTTCGTCGCGTCACGCCGCGTCACCCCGAAGAGCCCCTCGCCCACGTTGGCGATGCGGAAGTCCTCGAGCCCGGTCAGGACAGAAGTCTGGGCCTGCGCCCCCGGCACCGCTGCGCCGAGCCCCGCCAGAACCAAACCCGAGCCGACGATGGTCGATGTCTTCATGATCTTCTCCTGTTTCTCCCATACCCTCGGCCCGGCAGAACGCACGCCCGACCGCGTCGTCCTGTTCGTAGTCGACCCACCCCCGGATTGATTGTTCTAGAAGACTTTCCCCGAAATCGAACCGAGGTATGATCGTCCCATTCTCGGGGAGCGAACACCCTCTATCATGCAACGAAAGCGGATGCCGGGGGGTTGTCGACCGCCCCCCCTTGCCAGACCACCGTCCATTGCATCCCATCTGGAGTTTGCCCAACATGCCGATCCCGATCACCATGCCGCGTTTGTCCGACACCATGGAGCAGGGCACCGTCGTGAAGTGGAACGTAAAGGTCGGGGACACCGTCTCCGCCGGCGATGTGCTCGCGGACATCGAGACCGACAAGGCGACCATGGAACTCCAGGCGTTCGACGACGGCACCGTCGCCACGCTCGCGGCCGCCGAAGGCCAGCCCGTGCCGGTGGGAGAGCCGATCCTGGTCCTCGCCGAGGACGGGGAGTCGGTCGAGGACGCCGCGGCCGCCGCGGGCAGCGCCGCGCCCGCCAAGCAGGAACAAGCCGCCGGTGGTTCAGGCGACGCCC
>DIYM01000092.1 GCA_002429045.1 Phycisphaerales bacterium UBA6054 | reverse complement strand
TGGACGAGATTGCCGTCTCGATCGGGCCCGGCGGCTACACGGCGCTGCGGATCGCGGTGACGACAGCCAAAGCGCTGGCGTTCGCCTTGGGTTGCCCGGTCGTCCCCGTCCCGACCTGGGCGGTCGCCGCCGAGTCGGTCGGGCCGGATCAACGCCCGGCTCTGATCGCGCTGGCGGGCAAGGGGCGGGGGGCTCATCTGACGCGGATCGGGCCGGGGCGCGAAGCCGAGGTGATCGGGGTCGTCGGCGCGGAGGCGCTATACGCGGGGATCGCGCGCACGCTGGTCGGCGACGGGCACGTGCCCGGGCCGATCGCCGAGCGGTGCTCGGTGCTGGGCATGGGCCGCGTGCCGATCTCGCTGAGCGCCGGGGCCTGCGCGTCGGGCTCGGCGTGGTTCGAGCCTCGCGACGCGGACGGCGTCGGGCCGGACTACGCACGCGAGCCCGACGCGGTGACCCAATGGCGGGCCCGCCACGACGGATAACGGGACGCGGACGCGCTCGGCGTGGCGCTCATCCCCCGGTCGGGGTGGGGGATTGCCGGATCGGGACGATCGAGGTGAAGTTGGGGAATCTGGGGGTCGATGGACGGTTGTGCCGGGCGGGGCGTTGGTTCCGGCAAAGGAGACGCCTCCATGACCGATGCCAACGGAACGGGCGAGAACTGGGACGAGAAGAAGGTCTTCACGACCGGCGAAGCCGCCAAGGTCTGCAAGGTGTCCCAGCAGACGATCATCCGCTGCTTCGACGCGGGCCGCCTGAACGGGTTCCGGGTGCCGGGCTCGCGGTTCCGGCGCATCCCGCGTGAAGAACTGCTGCGGTTCATGCGCGAGAACGACATCCCGACCGATCAACTCGCGTCCGGACCGAAGCGCGTGCTGCTCGTCGATGACGACCCCGAGATCCTGTCGCTGCTGACCGATTGGTTCGAGGGCGATGCGCGCTTCGAGATCCGATCCGCCTCGACCGGGTACGACGCGGGCCTGGAGACCGAACGCTTCGAGCCCCACCTGATCGTGCTGGATTTTAAGCTCCCGGACATCAACGGCAACGTGGTGTGCGAGCGGATCCGGTCGAGCGAGAAGCACAAGGACGTCAAGATCCTGTGCGTCTCGGGGGTGGTCGAGACGCACGAAGTCGATCGGTTGCTCAGCGCCGGCGCGGACGGGTTCATCAAGAAGCCGTTCGATCTGTCGGTGCTGCGTGAGCGGGTCGAGTTGCTGCTCGGGCTCGAGCCCGCGGCGAGGGGCTGAGGCATGGCGGTCAAAGGCCCACCGATCGGCGTTCCGGACTGGGTTGGGGCGTTGCCCAGCCTGGGCGCGGTGGCGGGTGTTTGGCGGGGGCTGCGGTCCGTGGAGGACCGGACGCTCGACGACGCGATCGGGCTGCTCTCTGACGACGCGATGCTGCGGGACCCGGTGCTGGCGTGGTGCCGGGCGGCGGCGGGGTCACCGGGCGAACGCATGACGACGGTTCATCGCGCGGTGATCATGCTGGGCGTGCCCGCGGTGCGTGCCGGCGTGATCGCGGTCTCGTCGGTGGTGGCGCTCAACAGCGTGCGGCCCGAGGACTCGCCGATCGACCCGGACGGGTTCTGGACGCACGCCGTCACGGTGGCGTCGCTGTGCGAGTCGCTCGCGGCTTCGGTGGGCGGGGAGACCGATCCGGATCTCATCGGCGTGGCGTCGCTGGCCGGTCTGCTGCACGACGCGGGCAAGCTGGGGCTGGCGTGGAGCGACCCGGACCGGTACCGGTCGGCGATGGACGACGCCGAGTCGCGTCGACGCGCGGCCGCTTCGTGCCTGCGGGACGCGTTCGGTGTGGATCACCACACGGTGGGCAAGCACATCATCGAGCGGTGGGGGCTCGAGCCGGCGCTGAGGGACGCGGTGTGGCACGGCGGTCAACCGGCCAGCGCGATCCCGTCCTCGGCGGACGCGACACTCCCCGGGTTGATCGCGATCGCCAAGTCGCGTGCGCGCAAGCTCCACCTGGGTTGGTCGGGCGAGTACGGCGCCAACGAGCCGCCCCGCGGGGGATGGGCGGCGTGGTGCCCGGGGGTGAGCGCTCGCGTGATCGAACACAGCGAGCGGCGCCTGCACGAGACGGTCCGCGAGCGCGGGCTGGCGGTCGGCATCGCCCGGGGTTCGGGCGACCCGGTCGCGTGGTCGGTCTCATCGGCGCTCAGACGGAGCGCCGAGTTGGCGACGAGGCTGCGAGACATCTCCGCGGACGCCGCACGGGACCGCGCGGTGCTCGACGCGGTCGAGCTGTTCCACGATTCGGTCCCGCCCGGGAGCGCCCCCGAGCGGGTTGTCGCCGGGATCGGGCGCTCGGCGTGCCTGCTGACGGGGGTCGGGCGGGTCGCGGTGGTCTGGCAGGAGCACGGCTCGGCGCCGTGGCGATTGGCGTTGATCGACAGCAACGGGTGGACGGAGCGCGATCGGGAGGTCGCCTCGCCGCCGTCGGACGCTCCGATCTCTCGCCCGGCGGACCTGGGCGAGACGCACGCGACACAGCAGTTGCTGGCGTGCGACCTCGATTGGCTGGCTCGCCTGATCGATCACCTCCGCGAAGCGGGGACACCGGTGCTGATCGGCGCGGGCGTTGTGGGCGATCACGCGTTCGCGCGTTCGGGGGGGGAGCGGGCGTCGGACGGGGCGTCGTGCCTGGTGCTGGCGCCGGTGCCGCGGCTGACGATCGATGTCGAGGCGCTCGGGGGCATCCGGGATCTGTGGGGCTTTGCGCTGGACGCCGCATCGCGGTCCCACGCCGCCGGATCGCTCCAGGAAGAGCTTGCGCAGGCGAACCGGGCGTTGACCGAGACCCGCGACGAGCTCGCGGCGAAGCAGTCGATGGTGCGTCTGGGTCAGATGGCCGCGGGCGCGGCTCACGAGTTGAACAATCCGCTGACGGTGATCCGCGGACGGGCCCAGATGATCTCGGAGCGGGCGTCCACACCCAAGCAGCGCGACGACGCGCTGGCGATCGCCGAGGCGGCCCAGCAGGTGTCGGACATGGTCACCTCGCTGCACCTGCTGTCGATCCCGCCGAGGATGCAGGTCCGGGCGTGCTGCCCGTCGCTGGTGGTGCGAGACGCGGTGGACCGGGCCAGGGCCCGCGTCCCGGAGTCCGGGGCGAGGTCGCGTGTCCGGGTCAACACGGACGGGCTGCCCAAGACGATGTTCCTGGACGGCGAGCTGGTCGCTCAGGCGTTGTGCGAACCGATCGCCAACGCGTTGCTGGCGCTGCCGGGCGGCGAGGTTTCGATTTCCGCTGAATCCGAGGCCTTCACCGACCGACTCAAAGTGCGGGTCATCGATCGTGGCCCGGGTTTGAGCGGGGACGCGCAGTTGCACGCGTTCGATCCGTTCTTCTCGGATCTGCCGGCGGGTCGCCGGGCCGGTCTGGGGCTCGCCAGGGCGAAGAGCCTGGTGGACCTGATGAACGGGCGCATCGATCTGGGCAACAACCCCGGCGACATCGGCGGGGCCTACGCGGAGATCTCCATACCCCAGGGCGAGCAGGCCCGGCGGGTGTGGGGCGGAGAGCA
>DIYM01000031.1:52083-60217 GCA_002429045.1 Phycisphaerales bacterium UBA6054 | reverse complement strand
GCCCGCCCGGCGTCGGCGTCCGACCGCGCCGGCAGGTCCGTGCCGCCCCGCTTCCACGCCCCGAACACCGCGCCACCCCGGCGCTCGGCGCACAACTCCATGATCAGGTGCCGGGGCACCCCGGGTGTGGCATCGGGCCATGCCGCCTTGGCGCTCTGGAGCGAAGACGAGGAACCGGCCCGCTCTCCCAGGCGATCCAGCGTGCGGGCGACACGCCTCCGCCCCGTCGGGCCATCTGCGATCATCCGCAGCCCCAGGTCCCGCGCCGATGTGTCCACCGGGACGCACAGCGACGTCCCGATCGGGTCCGCCTGCGTCCGAACCGGCACGTACCCCAGGACCCCGCCGATCGTTCCCAGCGGGCTTCCGACGGCGCGCAGTTCGTTGATCGAAGCGATCGCATCCCGCGAGATCACGCACCCGCCCAGCCCAGGCGCCGCCTGCGAGAAGACGATCTGGTGCCTGTCGGGCGCTTCGGTGTGCCGGGCGATCAACGCGTCGACCAGCACCGTGTCCACGAGCGACCAGTCGGCGCCGATCAGCGCGCAGGCCCGAACCCCTCGGCGGTCCATCACCTCCGCGATGATGCCCGGGCAGAGTTGCTCGTCGAACACCGTGGTGTGACCCACCCCGCCGCGCCAGCATTCGGCCGCGTTCGCCCTCGCGCTGCCCACGGCGCGCGCCCTGGCACGCCAGCGCGCCGCGTCCACCGGCTCGACCTCGATCCGACCCCCGAGCCCGGCGCGAGCGATGATCGCGTTCGTCCGGTCGGCGTCGGGCGTGAGCACGCGCACCCGCCGCGCCCCGCGGACGAGCAGCGCACGCCGGAGCGTCAGCCCCAACGCGGTCTCGCCGCGCCACACCGGCTCCGCGAGATCCCGCGCGTGCCCCAGCCCGGCGTACGCCGGATCGCACAGCACGAAGACCTCGGTCGCGACAGGCTCGCGAACGCCCGTCGGGCACGCCGGTCCCGCGTCGGCGGCCTCGTCCCGAGTGATCTTGTCGCGTCGGCCTTCGAAGACCTCGATCGCCAGGCCCATCTGGCGTTCGAGTTCCTCGGCCGCCGCCCCGATCCACTCCACGTTCTTGATGTCCCGCTCCGCCTGCAGCCGCTGACGCTCGACCCCGTTCGCGTCCTCGGCCAGCCCGATCAGCCGGTCGGCCTTGTACCGGTTGAGCACCCCGGTCTGGTTGATGAACTCGACGAGTTGGAACGCGGGACGGAGTTGCCGGACGCGTTCGCCGACCGCTCGCACCTCGCCGACGATCCGGTTGGCTTCGTGCGGATCGACGTCTCCTCCCGCGATGCGGCGCAGGCTCGACGCTGTGGACACGCTCGCCGACCGGATCTCACGCGCTTGATCGATCACCGACCGCCAGTGCGCACGCAGCGGTTCCCTGATCTCGCTCGATGTGCGCGTGCCTCCGGCGGTGCTCGGCAACGCGAGCGGTTCTTCGCCCACGAACGTGTCCAGCGCTTCGCGGAGGGTCATGGAGCGGGCGTGGCGCTTCTCCGTGCCGCCCTCGGTCGCATCGATGACCGTCAGGCCACGCTGCGCGTCCTTCTGGAACTCGGCCTCGAACTGCGCCTGGTACGTCACCATCTGCTCGTCGGAGTAGACCGGACGCCCGTTCTTCCCGGGCACGCGATGGAGGTTCGCTCGCATGCGTGCTACCCGCTCCCACTCGAGCATCTCAAGCGTGCGGTCGTGGTTGAGTTCGCCCTGCCAGACGGAGTGGATCGCCGCGCCCTCGGCGTAGTACTGGTTGTCGGTAAAGCCCAGGTCCTGCCCGATCATGATGACCGGGTCGCACCCGAGGTACCGCGCCAGGAAGTAGCTCAGATGGGCGACGGTCGCCCCTGCCGGCAGGTCGTCCATCCGCCTCGCGAGACCATCCCCGATCAGCGAGTCCAGCATGCCCTCGCCCGTGCAGAGGATCTCGCCCGGGAACCCCTCGAGGACCGCGGCGTTCGCCTTCGGCTCGACCACCAGCCGCACGCCCTCGACACCCTCGGGCGTCAGACCCTCGTAGAAACGCCCGCTGAGTTCGTGATGGTCCAGCGCCGTCACAAAGTGCGGCCTGATCCCGGCTTCGAGCATCGGCCTGAGCACCGTCTGCGCAGCGATGATCACCACCCGGTCACGCACGCCCGGCTCGCCGAGCAACCCAAGGTTCTTCTTCAGGCTCGGACCCGCGGCGACCGTCACCGCCGCCCGACCCGCGCACGACCCCTTGAGCGCGTTGATCCCCGCACACGTCGCGTAACGATCCGCGTTCATGGTCATGTTGCGCAGCGTCACCGGCGCATGAGCCAGCGTCGTCACGATGTTGGTCCGCGTGGCGCGGACCACCTCGCTGACAGACCTGCCAAAGACCAACGCGTCGTCACCGATCCGGGAACGGCTCGGGCTGTGCTCGACGATCCTGGTACCCAGCGACAGCACGCCCTCGAACCCCTCGACCCCGCGTGTCAGCCCGGCGGTGTCCGCGGCGTCCGTCACGATCACGCACCGACCCAGCGCCAGCCAGGCGCTGTGATCGATACGCTCGAACACGGACCGCAGCAGCGCCACATCCGGTTCGAACACGACCGTGGCAGACTTCAACCCCAGGCGCCGTTGCAGCGCCGCGACGTGGTGCCCGAGCCCGAAGCCGACCACGCACGCCGCCGCGCACTCAGAAGGATCGACCGAATCGGCCAACGCCCCCGCCTCCGCCAACGCCCGGCGCTTGCTCCCCAAACGCCGTCCGTCGAGCGTCCCGGTCACCGCCCCGTCGGCACCGGTCTCGAACACCGCCCCGGCCCGCGCCCCGCAAGCCTCGATCCGACGGGCGAGCCCGCGGTTGCGCACACACAACGCCACCAGGTTCTTCTCGAGGATCGCCCGGTCCGGGGCGAGCCCGCCCGCGTCCCCCACGCCCAGCCCCAGCGACTCCAGGCCGAGACCTTCGAGACCCGCCAGCCCCCCGCCCTGATCCGAGAAGTCGAACGGGTTGGGCGTGCCCGCCGGTGAGGGATCGGGTTGTCCGGGGTTCTGATTCGCCGATTCCATCGGGGTTCTCCGCGGGCGCGCAGCATCTCCGCCGCCGGATACCACATCGACCGGCCCGATCCGATCGCTCCAGATTGCAAGGCAACCGCGGGGCCCCGCGGGCCCCGCGTGCGAACCATCCCCCATGACGACCGCGCTTCTACTCGCCCAGATATTCGAGCCCGGGCTCCCGGGCGTCGCACCGACACCGGCCGTCGAGACCTGGATCACCGGGAGCGGGATCCCAGGCGCCGCGGTCGCGGCGGGCGCCGGCGTCGTCGCGTTCTTCGTCCTCGGCAAGTCCGGGCGGACCAAGCACGCCTGGGCGGTCGGCGGGGCGTTGCTCGCGCTCGCCGCCGCCATCATCTCGATCGGACAGATGATCACGACCACCCGGGAGTCGCTGGCGAGCAAGGCGCACGAACTCGTCCAGGCGGCCGCGACCGCAGACGAACCAGCCCTCAACAGCCTGCTCCACCCCGAGGTCCGCGTGCGCACCCGCTTCGGCTCGGGCGAGGGACGCGCCGACGTCGTCTCGCTGAGCCAGCGCGCCGCGGGTTTCATCGAAGAAGCGGGCATCAAGCGGTCCGCCATCGATCCGCGCGGCTCGCAGGTCGCCCGCACACTGGTCACGATCCGCCTGACCGCGACCAACCTCCCGCGGCTGTCACAGTGGGCCTTCGACTGGCAGCGCGCCACGCCCGAGAGCGACTGGCGGGTCGTCTCCATCGAGCCGATCTGGATCCAGGGCTTCGAGAACCCGGCGGGATCGCCCTGACCGGGACCCCCGGGGCTACCTTCGGGGGATCGCGACCAGCCGGCTCGGCTGGAGGCGTTTGATCGGGCCGCGATCGGTCTTGACCGTCTCCATCAGCCCCTCGCCGTTGAGCAGGTTGTGCGGGAACCGCTTGCGCAACGCACGGAGTCCGGGCGACTCGACCGCGGGCATCGTGCTGCCGTCGTGATCGTCCTCGCTGAACACCCCGACCGTGACCGACGACGAGTTGGGGCCGTGGTAGAAGAACGCCCGCTCGCCCTCGCCGCGGAGCTTGGAGACCGCGATCTCGGCCTGTTCACGGAACAGCCCGAGTTCCGGCTCGGTCGGGCGCTGGTAGTCGGCACGCCCGTACACACCGACCTGGAGCGTGTAGACCGCCGAATCCCCCAGCCGTGCCTTGACACCGCGCAGATCGTACGACGCGGCCTCGCCGGTGCTCCTGGCCGCGGGCGGAGGCATGAGCACCGCTGTCGCGAACGGACGCATGCCCTCGACCTCGACCCCCCGCACCCGCGCCAGCCCCGCCTGGGCTTCTTCGGATGCCGGGTCGTCGTACGACCCGAACGCGATCGCGGGGCGCCCCGAACGCTCGGAGACGAACGCGCCGCCCAGGCCCGCGGATCGGACCGTGCCCAGCATCGCGTCGGCGTCGGACGCCCGCCCGCTGGGCACCATCGCCACCAGCACCGACCAGCCCCGCTCGGCATCCCGGGACCCCTCGCCGACTGCGATCGGATCGGGCGTCAGGACGGCTTCGGACTGCGCCGCGTAATCCGACAGCCCGGGCTCGTCGCGCGTCTCGCCACAACCGGGGAACCCGATCAGAGCCGACATGACCACGATCGAATACCCTAACAAACGAAAAACCGGCTTGGGATGGGCACTTTCAGGCAGCAACTGCGGGCTCCAGATTCTTTTTTCGGCGTCCGCCAAGGGTTATTCGACACAAGACAAGCCATACCATAGACTTACACAAAATGACCGACGAACAACGAAGTTTGTAGGTCAACTAAAACGGCTTCCGATAGATCCATTAATGACGTGTTCCGAATGGGAATACAACAACATGTAGTGTGTGTTGAAGTGGTGGGCACAAGCAACGCACAGA
This sequence comes from Phycisphaerales bacterium UBA6054, assembly GCA_002429045.1. Lineage (GTDB taxonomy): Bacteria > Planctomycetota > Phycisphaerae > Phycisphaerales > UBA1924 > UBA6054. Next base: position 55,296 of record DIYM01000031.1, on the reverse strand, counting down.
TGAGGAGGCCGGTTTGATGCCAGAGTTTTCACCGATTGCTTCGGGCCAGGTGGCCCGCACGGGGCGGGTGGGCCCCGCTTCCCAACGGCGTGCGGCGGGTGCCGAAGAGACCGCCCGCGTGCCCGGGCGCGATCGGGGTGCCGACGAAGTCCAGTTCTCCTCGCACATCCAGCACCTCATCGAACTCAAGAACGGCGGGCCGGTCCGGATGGACCTCGTCAACCGTATCCGGGCCGAGATCGAGCAAGGATCCTACGAGACCCCCGAAAAGATCGAGGCCGCCATCGACGAACTGATGGGCGAACTCGACGACGAATAATCGCCCGGGCATCCCGACCATCAGCCCAAAGCCCACGCCACGCCGTGGGCCTTTTTACGCCCGTACACCGGCTTGGAAGAGGACACCAGAGCGGGGATTCTTGCTGGGTTCTCGGAAAGCCGCGCGGGCCGCGAGCGCACACGACGCTCGGCACGGCGTGACACCACGCACCCCCGTCTGCCCGCAGACCGTCCGGCCCACGTCGTCCAGCCTCTGTGAGCGCTGAGCGACCCGGCGGTCACACCCCGAGGTAGTCCAACGCCGCCAGACCCGCGCCGACGATGCCCGCGTCGTCACCCAGCGTGCTCTCCACCACACCGACCTTCTTGACCGCGCCGGGGAAGGCTTCCCGGATCGCGGCCCGGCGGATGCGCGACACGTAGGGCTCGCCCAACGCTTCGGTCATCCCGCCGCCCACAACCACGCGCTCGAGGCTCAGCAGCGTCACGATCGAACCGATCGCCATGCCCAGGCGCTCGGCCGCGTCGTTGATCACCTCGCACACCAGATCATCGCCCGCGCGGTACGCGTCGCCGAGCACCCGGCTCTTGATCCGTTTGCCCTCGTTGACGACATCGGCGATGGAACTCTTCCGGTTGGCGCGGACCAGCTGCGCGATCCGCTCGGCGATCGCGGTCCGCGAGCAGTTGTGCTCGAGCGAACGCGAGCCCGGGGCGGCGCCGGGAACGAGGATCATGTGCCCGATCTCGCCCGCGGAATGGAAGTGGCCCCCGAACGGCTGACCGCGGAGGATCAGCCCCCCCCCGACGCCGGTCCCGACCCAGACCCCCAGCATGTCGGACGCGTCACGCCCGGCTCCCCGCTTCCACTCGCCGTACACCGCGGCGTTCACGTCGTTGTCCACAACCACATCCAACCCGGTCTGACCGCGGAGCACGTCCCGCAGCGGCACGTCGTCCCACCGCAGGTTCACCGCTTCGAGCACGACGCCAGTCGAAGGATCCACCGGGCCGGGCGTGCCCACACCGAGACACGAGAGGCGGGCCCGCTCGATGCCGGCGTCGGCGCAGGCCTGATCCACCGCCCTGAGCAGCCTGGCAACGACGCCCTCGAACCCGGCGTTGGCATCGGTCTTGGTCTTCGATCGCCCGAACACCCGCCCCTCGGCGTCGATGATCCCGACCTGGATGTTCGTCCCGCCCAGGTCCACGCCCGCGGCCAGCGTCGCGCCGGCCGGCGGGACGCTCGTCTGGACTCCATCGGTCGACGCGGCGTGAACGGGCTCGGTCATCTGGGGCTCCAATCGAGCCCCCAGTGTACCGCCGATCGACCCCGCCCCGCGGGGCATCGGGCGACAAACCGCGCCGCGGTCAGCCGCCCCGGACGACGAGCACGGCGCTGGGCGTCTCGCGGAGCACCTTGTCGGCGGTGCTGCCCATCAACGCGTGACGCAACGCCGACCACCCCATCGCGCCCAGCACGGTCAGGTCCGCGTTGTTTTTGCTCGCCCAGGCCGAGATCGCCCGCGCGGGTTTGACATCCTCCAGCAGCGCCCCGCGGACGCGTCCGGACGCCCGGTCGTGCACCTTGAGCACCTCCTGATCCAACTCCGCCTGGAGACTCTTGGCGTGCTGCTGGTACTGCATCAACGCGGACGACGCGCTCCCGGTCAGCATCGGCGAGTCATAGGGGTTCGAGTGCGCGTGCAGCAGGACCATCTCGCCCCCGTCGCGCGCCGCGAAGTCCGCCCCCGTCGCCGCCGCCTGCTCCGAGCACGCCGAGAAATCCATCGCGACCGCGATCCGCTCGAACGGCCCGCTGTTGCCCGCGCGGGCAAGGAGGACATCGCATGGCGCCTGCCGCGCGCACGACGCCGCGACCCTCCCCGGCCCGCCGCGTTCCTCGCCCCACCCGTTGTACCCCATCACGAGCAGCGTGGCCCCGACCTCCTTGCAGTACGACACGATCTCCCGGGTGGCGCGCCCGACCAGCACGCCCCGTTCGGCCGACCCCTGGATCCCTGCTTCCTGCAGCGCGGTCTCGATCTCGTTGTCCAGCCGCTCGGTCACGGTCGCGACGACCTGCGCCTCGGCCTGATCACGCGGGATCCCCGCCGACTTGGAGAGTCCCACGATGTCGTCTTTCTCGATCACCGACACCGCACGGACGGACGCCCCGGTCTGGCCGGCGATGCGGAACGCCTGCGCGACCGCCGCGCGGGCCGCCTGCGACAAATCCGTGGCAACGACGATGACCTGCTGCTCTGCCATAACGCTCACCTCGAGATTCAAACACCCGGGTTTGACCGCTCGGTCCGCACGCCGCGCACCGAGCTCTGTTTGTATGGGGTGTCCGACTTACGTTAGCCGAGTCCGCACGATACGGACACCGAATCCGTCGGGAATCGGAGCGGGCGCGTCGCCGGTGTCCGGGTCGATACAGAACAGCGTGCTGCCCGAGCCCGAAACGTGAACCGGCACGCCCAGCGCGTCCCGCAGAGCCCGACGCGTCCTTCCCAGCCTCGGCTCGGAACGCTCGGCCGGCCCGGCCAGATCGTTGAACAACTCGCCCGAGTCCGCGGCCCCTCGCCCCACGCCCTCGCCCACGATCCGCAGCACCCGGGACACGTCGCACGACCGCGTGGGATCGGTATCGAACGCTCGGTACACCGCCCCGGTCTCGCACCCGAAAGGGGGCACGAACAGCGTGAGCGAACCGGAAAGCCGCCCCACCCGATCGATGCGATCGCCCAGGCCCGACACAACCGCCGGGCGTGGCGGTCGGCCAGCCCGCCAAGCGACAGGATCCACAAAGAACGGGATGTCCGTGCCGAGCGCGTGCGCACACGAGACCAGGCCCTCGTCCGGGATCGACAACGCGAACAGGTCGCGCAGCCCGAGCAGCACCGCCGCGGCATCGCTCGAACCCCCCCC
>DIYM01000031.1:0-52012 GCA_002429045.1 Phycisphaerales bacterium UBA6054 | reverse complement strand
CAGCCCCCCGCCCGCCGGCACACGCTTGCGCACCCGCAGCGTGACCGGCAAGGCACGCCCGGCGGCATCCTCCATCGCGCGGTGCGCACGCACGCACACGTCCGATTCGGTGTCCCAGCCCACCGGCGCGCCGTCCGCCCACGCCACGTCGTATGTGGTACGGTCCGCCGATCCGATCTCCACATCGTCGTGAAGACCGATCGCGTGCATCCAGGACGCGATCGGGTGATACCCCGCGAACGAGACGCCCCGGGGGCGCGCCGGGCCCACGGCCAACGCGAGGTTTACCTTCGCGTGGGCACGGACACGGATCCGCCCATCGTTCGATTCAACCGCCGGCATCGTGACACAGTATGGGGGCGGGCCGCGCTTTACCTACCATCACGCGGCCGGACCGCCCCCCCGGCCCTGGAGGACCCCCATGCTCGTGCAAGACCTGATCGACGCGATGGAACAGATCGCACCGCTCGGCTCGGCCGAACCCTGGGACAAGGTCGGGCTCCAACTCGGCGTGCCGGGGCGCGACCTGGGCGGCCCGATCCTGCTGACCATCGACCTGACCGAGGGCGTGCTCGAGGAGGCGATCGAGATGCACGCGGGCGCGATCGTCGCGTACCACCCCGTGATCTGGAAGCCGCTCGCGTCGCTTACCGACGCCACCCACACCGAGCGGATCGTGCGCGGCGCCGCCGAGCAGGGCATCGCGATCTTCGTGCCGCACACCGCGCTCGACGCGGCGCCGGGCGGCGTGACCGACTGGCTCTGCGAGGGGATCTCGGCGCCGGTCGGGCAGGCCCGCCCCGACAAGATCCACGGCGACTGCCGGGGGCTCAGCCCGGCCACGGGCGGAGCCACCGAACGCGAGGTCAAGGTCATCACCTTCATCCCCTCCGATCAGGTCGATCAACTCCGCGGCGCCCTGGGCACCGCCGGCGCGGGAGGCATCGGGAACTACCGGCTCTGCTCCTTCAGCGTAGAGGGCGAGGGCACCTTCCTGCCGATGGACGGCGCCGAACCCGCCGTGGGTGAGGTCGGCAACCTCGAACGCGTGCGCGAGCGACGCCTGGAGATGGTCTGCTCGAAGCGATCCCTCCCGCTGGTCGTCGAGACCCTCAAGCAGTTCCACCCCTACGAAGAGCCCGCGTTCGACATCGTCGAACTGGTCCCCGAGCCGGTGCGCGGCGCCGGGGCCGGGCGCAGGCTGGTGCTCGACCAGCCCGCCACGGTGGGCGAACTCGGAGACCGCCTCAAGTCCCACCTCGGGCGCGCCCGCATCCGCTACGCCCTCGCCGGCGACGACCGCCCCCTCCGCACCGTCGGTGTCGTCCCCGGCTCGGGCGGTTCGATGGTCGATCTCGCGCGGTCCGAGGGGTGCGACGCCTTCATCACCGGTGAGATGACCCACCACGAGATCCTCGCCGCCCGCCAGTCGGGCATCAGCGTCCTGCTCGCCGGGCACAGCAACACCGAACGCGGCTACCTCAAACGCCTCGCGCCGAAGCTCGCCGACCTGCTCGACCACGCCGACGTCCGCGTCAGCGCCAAAGACCGCGACTACATCGTCGCGGGCTGAGACAAGCCCGCGGTCAGGACATCACAGGCTCGGCGGGCGGGAGGTGCCACGTCGCGTCCTCGTCCCTGCCCCCCGCCTGGTACCACTTGACCATCCGGTCGATCCCCTCGGCAAGCGGGACCCTGGGCGTGTAACCCGTCGACAGGATCTTGTCGGCCTCGAACTTGGTCTCGGTCTTGAACAGCTTGGTGATCCGGGCGCTCGAGATCGGCAGGTTCTTGCCCGTCAGCCCGATCACGATGTCGAACGGGATCGCCATCAGAAGCCCCAGCCCGTACGGGACCTTCGGCGCCGGCTTCTTGCCCAAGCACTTGCTGACCGTGTCGGAGATCTGCGTGCTGGTCAGGTCGGGCTTGTCGATGAAGTTGAAGATCTCGAACGCGCCGATCTCACGGTTCGGCTTCTCGTCCTTGAGCCCCTTGAGGAACAGCGTGGCGTCGACGATGTTCTCGACATAGCTCAGGCTCTTGATGTTCACGCCCTCGCCGAATCGGAAGTACTTGCCCGAATCGATCTGGCGGATCAGCGAGTACATGTTCGCGAAGTTGTTGGGCCCGAAGGTCACGGTGGGTCGGATGACCAGCGCCCGGCGCCCGGCGCCGCGATCGGCCCACGCGCGGAACACGCCCTCGCCCTTGAGCTTCGACCCGCCGTATGGGGTGAGCGGGTTGGTGGGCGCCTCCTCGTGGTGGGGGGTCGGGGCGTCGCCGTAGGTCGCCACGGTCGAGTAGAACACGACTTCCTTGATCCCCGCCCGGTCCATCGCGTCGCAGACCTGCTGGGAGCCGCGCTCGTTGACCGAGTAGTACGTGTCGTGCTCGATGCCGAAATCGTGGTGCGCGGCGGCCAGGTTGATCACCAGATCCACACCCTCCATCGCCCTATCGAGTGCCCCGGGGTCGCGGATGTCGCCCTTGACGAAGGCCGCCTCGGCGGCCTGCCCGCCCGGATCGACCAGGTCCAGATTGACCAGATCGCTGAAACCAAGCTCGCGGAGGTCGCGGTGGAAGTAGGACGCGATGAAGCCGGACCCGCCGGTGATCAGGATGCGCACGGTTCTCTCCTCGGGGTCGCCGGGCCCACCGCCCGGGGAGTGCATGGTACGAACCCGGATCGGCCCGGTTCGGAGCCCGCTGGATGAGCCCGAGGCTATCGGGCGTGCACTACCCGGCTCAGAACCCGCCGAACATGATCGGCGCGAGCACGACGCACAGCGCCCCGCACAGGATCGTCAAAGGGCCGCCGAATCTTGTGTAGTCCAACCACTTGTACCCGCCCGGGCCCATCACCATCAGATTGGTCTGGTACCCGATCGGGGTCGAGAACTCGCACGACGCGGCGATCGCGACCCCGACCACGAACGGCACGGGGTTGAGGCCCTGCTCGGTCGCGACCGCGACCGCGATGGGGAACATCAACACCGCCGCCGCGTTGTTGGTCATGCAGGCGGTGAAGACCACGGTCATGAAATAGATCGATGCCAGCAGGGCCCACGGGCCCAGCGAGCCGCCCGCGGTCACGATGGTGTGCCCGATCGACTCGGCGAGACCGGTCTTGTCCATCGCCGCCGCGATCCCGAACGCCGACCCGATCACGACGAGGATCTGGAAGTCGACGCCCCGGCGCGCCTGAGGCCCGGTGCAGCAGCGGGTCAGCACCATCAGGCCGGCCGAGAGCATCGCCGCGACCATGATCGGAAGGACCGAGAAGGAGATCAGCACCACCAGCAACGCGAGGATGCCCATCGCGACCCAGGCCCGCTCGTGGCGCAGCGCCGCGGGCTTGCCGAGTTCGTTGGCGAGGTAGAACTCCTGGCTCCGCGCCACCCGATCGGCGAAACCACCGGGGGCTTCCATCAGCAGCGTGTCGCCGGGCCTGAGCCGGATGTCGCCCAGACGCCCGTGCAGACGCTGCCCCTGGCGCCTCACCGCGATCACCACCGCGCCGTACCGCGTCCGGATCCCCGACTGGCGGATGGTGCTGCCCGCCAGGGTCGAGTTGGTCGAGATGACCGCCTCGGTCAGCCGCAGGTTGGGGCGGTACGAGGGGTCCTTGTCGCTGTTGCCCGCGGGGACCAGCCCGCGGATCTGCTGGAGCTCGACGACCGAGGCGACCTCCCCGACGAACACGAGCTCGTCGCCCTCGCGGATGATCTCTGTGGGCGAGACCGCCGGGATCACCTCGTCGCCCCGCTCGATGCGCGACAGGAACACGCCCGGGAGGTTGCGCAGGTCCGCGGTCTCCACCGTTTTGCCGACGATCGGACACCCCGGCTCGACCCGCAGCGTCGCGTGGTACGCCGACTGATCGTCGACGATGTCGTCCACCGGGTCGCTGCGGTCGGGCAGCATCCGGCGACCGAACAGCAGGATGTAGGCGATCCCGCACACCGCGATCGGCAGCCCAACCTTGGCCAGGGTGAACATGCCGAACCGGACCGGCTCGCCGCCCGCGTCCGTCATGCCCTGCTCGCGGATCATCTTGTCGACCAGGATGTTGGTGCTGGTTCCGATCAGCGTGCACACCCCGCCGAGGATCGACGCGAAGCTCAGGGGCATGTAGAGCTTGCTGGGCGAGATCCGCGCCCGGCGGGCCACGTTCGCCAGCGTCGGCAGGAACATCGCCACGATCGGCGTGTTGTTGACGAACGCGCTCATCCCGACCACCGGCAGGGTGAGCCGCACCTGGGCCTGCCGCTCGGTGCGCGGCCTGCCCAGCAGCCGATCCGTGATCGCGTTCATCGCGCCGGTCTCCCTCAGGCCCGTCGCCATGATGTAGAGCATCCCGACGGTGACCACCCCCTCGTTGGCGAAGCCCGCGATCGCCTCGCCCGGCTCGAGCACGCCGAACAGCAGCAGCATCAGCAGCACGCCCATCATGATGATGTCCGGCGCCCACCGACCGGTCGCGAGCACCGCGACCATCAGCACCACGCACACACCCGTCACGATGTCGTGCGGAATCCCCAATCAGGCCCCCTGCCGGCAAGGCAACTCAGGCGTCCTTCCCGATGCCCAACGCGCCGATCGCACGCAGCATCACGCCGTGCACGCGGGGCGGGGCGCACACGATCCCGGTGTTCTTCTCCAGCCCGCGCCCGTGCGAGAAATCCAGGTTGCGCCCGAAAATGTCCGTCACGAACGCCCCGGATTCGTTGGCGATGCAACTGCCCGCGGCGTGGTCCCAGATCCGCTCGACGTAGTCCTTGCGTGTGGGCAGCCGCAGGTACGCGTCCGCCTGCCCGCGCGCCACCACCGAGTACTTGCACTGGCTGTCCAGGCGGACCGGCTCGCCGGTCGCCCCCAGCCCCTGCGACTCGATCCAACCAAGGATCCGGTCCGTGTCGCTGGCGTTCGAGTGGGCCTTCTCGACCGACCCGCACACGCTGATCTCCTCGCCCTCCGCGTGGTCGAGACGCGTCAGGCGGACCATCTCGCCCTTGTCCGTGTCGCACGCCGTCTCGTACACGCCCTCGTTCTTGACCGCCAGGTACATGCACCCGTCCGGGTCACGCTCGTCCAAGGGCAGGGACATGTCCACGGGCAGGTTCGGGCAGCCCATCACGCCGATTGTGGGCGTGCCGTTCTCGACGTACCCGAGCGCCACCGCGTACTGCTGGTTGCGCAGGAAGCCCTTGGTGCCGTCGATCGGGTCGAGCGTCCAGAAGCCGCGATGGCTGGTGTCGCCCGCGCCGATGTCGATCGCTCCGAGCACGTCGGCCTCGGTCGCGTCCTCCCAGACCTCCCTCACAGCCGCGAGCGTGGCCGCGAGAAACACCGCGTTGTCCTCGTCACGCAGGAACGCCGACGCTTCCTCCGCCACCAGCACCACGTCGCCCAGACGCTCGCGCAGCGCAAACCCCACGATCGCCTGGCTCGCGTAATCCGCCACCGTGACGGGGCTCTTGTCGTCCTTGGTCACCGAACGGACTTCTTCGAGCGCGTCCTGCACCGAGCGGCACACGATCGACGCGGCCGCCACCGCGTGGCGCCCGGCTTCGGAAAACTTCGCATAGTCAGTCATCGCGTCTCCACGCGTCGGGGTTCAACTCAGCCGGCGCCGGGCAGGATGCCGGCACGCTCCAGCGCCGCGATCAGGTCGGCGACGCTCTCTTCAACGCTCTTCTGATCGGTCTTCAACTCGATCTCGGGCGACTCGGGCGCTTCGTACGGGTCGTCGATCCCGGTGAAGCCCTTGATCTCGCCCGCCCGGGCCCTTTTGTACAGCCCCTTGGGATCCCGGCTCTCGCACACCTCGATCGGGGTGTTCACGAACACCTCGAGGAACGCCAAGCCGCTCGCTTCGTGCAACGCCCGGACCCTGGCCCGGTCCGCCCGGTAGGGGCTGATGAAGCTGGTCAGCGCGATCACCCCGGCATCGGCGAAGAGCCTGGACACCTCGCCGATACGGCGGATGTTCTCCTCGCGGTCCTCGGGCGAGAATCCGAGGTTCGCGTTGAGCCCGTGCCTCACGTTGTCGCCGTCCAGGCGGTACGCGAACACGCCCCGGCGGACCAGCTCGGCCTCCAGCGCGGACGCGACCGTGCTCTTACCGGACCCGCTCAGCCCCGTGAACCAGAGCGTGCACCCGCGCGCGGAGAGCAGCCTCTCGCGCTCCGCGTGGGGCAGGTGCCCCTCGTGCCAGACGATGTTCTCGGCTTTGGGTGCGGATTCGGACACAGCGGGCCTCTCGGATCGGGCGGGCATCGGGCTCGGGACGAGCCCGACGATATCGGGGCGGCGGGACCGACGCACGGAAGACACGCCGCCCCGGACACGGAGAGGCACGCGCCCCGGCCTATCGTTCGGCTGTTCCGACGCGAGAATCCCGCCCGAATCCGGGCCCGGTCCCGGTTTCTGACTTCGGGCGGGCGGGGCGGACGCCGATGGACAATCATCTGTCGATCACACGCATCGCTGAGGTTCGGGGCGGGGTGCCCCGATCAGGATCGACCCCAACGACCGGAGCGAGACCCGGATGACCGCTGAAGCGACCGCCGCCCAGCCCTACCGCCTGACCCACCTCAAGGCCCTCGAGGCCGAGGCGATCCACATCATGCGCGAGGTCGCCGCCCAGTTCGAGCGACCGGCGTTGATGTTCTCGGGCGGCAAGGACTCGATCGTCATGGTGCGCCTGGCCGAGAAAGCCTTCCGCCCCGCCAAGTTCCCCTTCCCGCTCCTGCACGTCGACACCGGGCACAACTTCCCCGAAGCCCTCGAGTTCCGCGATGCGCTCGTCGAGCGGCTCGGCGAACGCCTGATCGTCCACAAGGTCCAGGACATGATCGACAAGGGGCTCGCGTCCGAAGACCCCGGCCCGTTCCCCTCGCGCAACCGGGCCCAGATCCCGACCTTGCTCAACGCGATCGAGGAGTACCGCTTCGACGCCCTCTTCGGCGGTGCACGGCGCGACGAAGAGAAGGCCCGCGCCAAGGAACGCATCTTCTCGTTCCGCGACGACTTCGGGCAGTGGGACCCCAAGAACCAACGCCCCGAGTTGTGGAACCTCTACAACGGGCGCCACCGCATGGGCGAGAACATCCGCGTGTTCCCCATCTCGAACTGGACCGAGATGGACGTGTGGCAGTACATCATGACCGAGGAGATCGAGATCCCCTCGCTTTACTTCTCGCACAAGCGCGACGTGGTCCAGCGCATGGGCCAGTGGGTCCCGATCAGCGACGAGCCCTTCGGCCCGCGCGACGGTGAGACCGTCGAGAACCGGACGGTCCGCTTCCGCACCGTGGGCGACATGTCCTGCACCGCCGCCACCGAGAGCCCCGCGAGCACCCTGGCCGACATCGTGGGCGAGGTCGCCGCCGCCCGCGGCTCCGAACGCGGCGCCCGCATGGACGACAAGACCAACGAAGCCGCCATGGAAGACCGCAAGAAGGAAGGGTACTTCTAAATGTCGACCGAGACCGCCACCCAATCCGATCGCGTGCCAGATCCGATGGCCAACCAGGGTATGGAGTTCTCCTCCGACGCCTACCTGGACATGGACCTGCTCCGCTTCCTCACCTGCGGCAGCGTCGACGACGGCAAGTCCACCCTCATCGGGCGGCTCCTCTACGACTCCAAGTCGATCTTCGAGGATCAGCTCGAAGCCGCCGAGCAGGCCAGCATCAGCCGGGGCGACGAGCGCATGAACCTCGCGCTGCTCACCGACGGGCTGAGGGCCGAACGCGAGCAGGGCATCACCATCGACGTCGCCTACCGCTACTTCGCCACGCCCAAGCGCAAGTTCATCATCGCCGACTGCCCCGGGCACGTCCAATACACCCGCAACATGGTCACCGGCGCGTCCACCGCCAACCTCGCGCTGATCCTCATCGACGCCCGGCACGGCGTGATCGAGCAGACGCGGCGCCACGCCTTCATCTGCTCGCTGCTCCGCATCCCGCACCTCGTGGTGTGCGTCAACAAGATGGACCTCGTCGATTACTCACAGGAGGTCTACGACAAGATCCGCGCCGACTTCGAGGCGTTCGCCTCCCGCTTCGAGATCACCGACATCACCTTCGTGCCGCTGTCCGCGCTCGCCGGCGACAACGTCGTCAACCGCAGCGAGAACATGCCCTGGTACAACGGAGCCAGCCTGCTCCACCACCTCGAGACCGTCCACATCTCCGGCGACCGCGACATGATCGACCCGCGCTTCCCGGTCCAGTGGGTCGTCCGACCCCAGTCCGACGAGCACCACGACTACCGGGGCTACGGCGGGCAGGTCGCATCGGGCGTCTTCCAAAGGGGCGACGAGGTCGTCGCCCTGCCCAGCGGCATGGAGTCCAAGATCAGATCGATCGACATCGGGGGCGTGACGCAGCAGACCGCGTACCCGCCGCAGTCCGTGTCGATCCAACTCGAGGACGACATCGACATCTCGCGCGGCGACATGATCTGCCGCCCCAACAACAAACCGAGGGTCGGCCAGGACATCGACGCGATGGTCGTCTGGATGGCCGAGCAGCCCATGGTGGTCGGCAAGAAGTACACCATCCGCCACACCTCCAACGAAGCACGCTGCATGATCAAAGCCATGCACTATCGCATGGACATCGAGACGCTGCACCGCGACGAGGGCGCGCAGGAACTCAAGCTCAACGAGATCGGACGCCTGTCGTTCCGCATGACCAAGCCGCTCTTCTACGACCCGTACCGGCGATGCCGGGCCACGGGGAGCTTCATCATCGTCGACGAGCAGACCAACAACACCGTCGGCGCCGCGATGATCATCGGCGAGACCGCCTGACCGCACGACCCGCGCGCGTACGCATGCACCCTCGAAACGTGCCCGGCGTTGTTCAATACGTCCGGTGGGGTCAGCGGCGCCGACGGGCCGCCAGCAGACCCCCGATGCCCAGCGCCCCCATCGCCCCGGGGGCGGGCAGCACGTAGCTGATGTTGTCCAGCCCGCCCGATCCGCCCAGGCTGAAGACAGCGCGGTCGAACCCTCCCGCGACATCGATCGGGCCGATGCGGTTGAGCGAGTTGTCGCCGTAGATCGCGCCGTTGTCGTACGCGCCCCCCGCCTCGAACTCGGCAAAGCCGATCGACAGCATCAACGTGTCGCCGCGGAACAGTTCGAGCAGGCTGCTCTCGGAAGTCGCGCTCTCGAGATCGACCAGATCGAACCCGATCGACCGCACGACCCGGTCGAACCCGAAGATCAACTGACCCGCGGCCCGCCGCCCCTCGTCGTCCGGACGGTCAGCGATCCCGTCCCCGACGCCCTTGTTGTTCTCCTGGATGATCAGGATGCTCCCGATGTCGGTGCTCTCGGGCAGGTTGCCCACGCTCCAGGGGCTCTGCAGATCCGGGTCGCGCGTGTCCATCAGGTTCGTGTTGAACACCGCCGCCAGGTCGAACGAACGGTTCGGATTGACCGCCTCCACGAGGATGCCGCGGTCGGCAAACTGCGTGTCCACGATCAGCCCGTGCTCCAAGCCCTCGAAGTCGATCACGTCCGCCGAAGCCGACGCGCCCCCGCAGGCCAACACGATCAGTGCGATGCGTCCCGTCATGCCTGTGTCTCCCCGCCGGAGACCCGCTGAACACGAGACCCTCGGCAAAGGACAATCTACGGCAAGCCACGCCGAACGCCCGCGGGTTGGTCGCCCATTCTCCCCCGCCCGCCCGCCTGCCCGGGTCGTGCGCCTCGCAACGCGCCGGACGCCGATAACGGCGCAAAGAACCGCCCGCCCGGTTCGGCGGGCGGGCCGGTTGTGAAACGATCGGCCAGAGGATCCGCTTGAGCAAGATCCGCTCGGGCGAGGCCTGTCGAGCCAGAACGGATCAGCGGCGGCGTCCGGCGGCGACAAGCCCGCCCAGACCGAGCAACGCCGCCGCGCCGGGAGCGGGCACGGCGAACGACACGTTGTCGACCGCGGCCGAGCCGCCCAGGCTGATCACGGCGCGATCGAACCCGCCCGACACCGTGATCGGATCGATCCGGTTCAAGAAGTTATTGCCGTACACCGCGCCCATGTCGAAGGCGCCGCCCGCCTCGAACTCCGAGAAATCGATGCTCAGCACGGACGAGCCGCCCAGGAAGAACTCGATGCTGCTGGTCTCCGAGACCGCGCCTTCCAGATCGACCAGGTCGAACCCGAGACTCTGGATGGTGGTGTCGAAGTCGAAGATCAACTGCCCGGCGGGGCGGCTCCCCTCGTCGTCCGGGTCATCGGCGATGCCGTCGCCGATCCCCGTGTCGTTCTCCTGGAGGATCAGCACGTTGCCAAGGAACGTGCTGCCGTCGATGTTGCCGGTCTCGAACGGGTCTTCGAGATCCGGGTCGGAGGTCCCGGTCATCGTGGTGTCGAACGCGACCGCGAGGTCGAACGAACGGTTCGGGTTGACGGCCGAAATCGTCACACCCGCGCCCGCGAACTGGCTGTTGACGATCTCGCCGTGAACAAGCCCGGAAAAGTCGAGGGTCTGGGCGCCCGCCAGGGACGAAGCCCCGGCCAACCCCACCAAAGCAGCCGTACGAATCATGTCTCTCTCCCCACAAGAACAGGTGCCATCTCTCTTCTGGAAACAACCGTTTCCGAACACGAGACTACCCCTGATCAGGGATGATCAAAGACCAAAAACGCCGGAGTACCACCTTTTTTAGGGAATTTTGGCGGGGCCCGAGACCGTTCGTGAGCAACCGCCGGTCAACAGCCGCTCAAGCGATCAGATCGATGATGCCGGCCTGGGCTTCTCGCGACGCCTTGATCGCGTAGATCGCCGCCTTCTGGCGGACATCCGCGCCGGCCAGCGCACCCGACTCGCGGGCGAAATCGGCGTCTCGGACCGACGACCGCGCCGCGGCCGTGTTGATGGCTTCGGTCTCCGCCGCCCGCCGCTCGCTCGCCAACGCACGCTGCTGCAGCCCGATCTCGGCACGCTCGATCGACGATTGGACGCCGGGACGCGAGGCCTCGATGGCGGCTTCCGAGATGCTCAGTTGGTCGCTCTGCCGGCTGATCGCCCGGATCTGCGCGTCCAACTCGCCGCCCCGAGCACCCAGGGCCTCGGACGCGATCAGCCCCGCGGGGTCGTCCGCCGCACGCGTGATCCGCAGACCCGTCGACACCCGCCCGAACGCCTGCTGCTGGGCGGCCTGGATCTCGTTCAAACGGAACGTCCCCGAGATGGCGCTGTTGACGATACTCACGATTCCATCATCGGAAACACGGGCCGACCAAACCGGTCAATCTCGCGAACCCGCATCAACTCGGACCGACCGGGTCGGCACGCGCTGCCCGTCTTACCGCGCGTCCGAGAACGGGAGCCCGATCACAACCCAGCGGGCTTCACGGGCGGGACCGACGAGATCAGATCCAGCACCCGATCCGCCTGCTCGCGCTCGACAAGGATCGCCTTGACGGTCGCCTGCTCGAGGATCTGCGCCCGGACGAGTTCCGCGGACTCTCTCGCGTCATCGGTGTCTTCGAGCGCCGACAGCGCCGCGGTGTTGCCCTCCAACTCGGAGAGCAGCGTGTTCCGCTCGGCGTCGATCTGGTTCAGCCTCGCTCCGATGCCGGCACGACGCCCGGCGACCTCGTCGACCGCCCCGTCGATCATCGCCTGGGCCGCCTCGGGGTCGTCGGCGATCGCCTCGGTCAGGCCCGACAGGTCCGGGCCCAGCCCTGCGAGGATCTGATCGCCGCCGAAGAACGTGCCGCTTGTCACCCGCCCGATCGCGTCGATGATGCTCCCGACCTCGGTCAGGACGCCTTCGCGCTCAGCCTCGGACAGCCCGGCGCCGTTCGCGCCGGTGATGCCCAGCCCCTTGAGTTCCAGCACGAGATCCTGGATCACGCCCAGACCGCCCTCGGTCGCGCCCAGGCGTGCCTCCTCGAACTCGAATCGCTCGAGCCGCGTGTTGATCCCCGCGATCCGCGCCGTGAACTCGTCGATCGGGGCGATCGAGTTCGGATCATCGCCGGCCCGGTTGACCTTCTTGCCGGTTGCCAGGCGTTCCAGCGATGTCGCCGCGGTGTCTTGGTGGTAGGACAGCATGCGGAGCGAAGCCGAGCCCAGGCTGGCGGGAAGCGAGATCACGGGCCGGGCCATCGGGCGTTCGCGGGCCCGTCTGAAGCCCGGTTTCTGGCATGGCCGGTAGTATCACCCGTGCCGAAGCGCGATCAAAGACCCAAGCGGGAGACGTCGGACCGGTTCTGGGACGCCCTCTATGCCCTGGTCGGCGTGGGCATCATCGCCCTGCTGATCTACCTGGCCGTCTCGGGCCAGGAGCCGGACTACGTCCCGCTCCGGATCGGCGGCTAGGGCCCCGATCTAGGATGCGGCATGCCGCCCACCGACTGGGACATCGCCGAGGGGCTCGACCCCGAGGGCCCCTCCGCCGAGGACCTCGACCGCTTCGGGGACGAGTTGGTCCCCTGCCCGAGTTGCGGCAAGAGCCTCTACGACCAGGCCGAGGTCTGCCCGCACTGCGGGGAGTTGATCGAACGCCCGCCCGGGCGCGTCCCGGCGTGGGCCATCGCGGTGGTCGCGGTGATGATCGGTCTCATGCTGATGTGGGTGCTCTGAGCCTCATTCACCGGCCTTTTTCGGGTAGAGCAGCATCGCTGTCGGCACCGCCAGCAACGCCCCGAGCGTCGTGGCAACCGGATACAGCCACAGGTGCTCGGTGCTCCCAGACACCAGGGCCGGCGCGAGCGAACGCGCCGGGTTCATCGACGCCCCGCAGATCGGACCGGCGAACATCGCTTCGAGCCCGACCACGCCCCCGATGGTGACCCCCGCCAGCAGACCCTTTTCTTTCGATCCGGTCGCAACAGAGAAGATAACGGTCATCAGGATCCACGTGAGCACAACCTCGAGGACGAACGACCGCCACACCGCCCCGACCGGCAGTGTCGCGCCCAGCGTCGGATGACCCTCGAACATCGCGAGCAGCAGGGCCGACGCCCCGAACGCCCCAACAGACTGGGCGATCAGATAGCCCGGGACACGCTTGCCCTGGAACCTCCCCGACGCCCAGAAAGCGACGGTCACCGCGGGGTTGATGTGGGCGCCCGAGATGTCGCCGAACGCGTGGATCATCGCCATCACGACCAGCCCGAACACGACCGCCACGCCGGCGTGCGTCACCACCCCGCCCGAGACGTCGTTGATCACGATCGCGCCGGTGCCCGCGAGCACGAGGCAGAACGTGCCGAACCCCTCGGCCGCGATCGCGTTCAGCCCCGTTGATCCCGCCGTCCGGCTCGCCGCGTCGCTCACCGCTTCCGCGCTTCCATATCGAGGCTCGTGATGAAATCGCCCGGCCCGGTCCCCTCGGGAAGACCCGCGACCATCCGCTCGTACAGCGGGTCGCGGAACGAAGACATCGCGTCGACATAGTCCGGCTTCGGCGTCAGCCGGATCTCGGTCAGCCCCGCCCCGATCATCTGCGAGCGCGTCTGCTCAACCAGCACGGCCCCGCTCACGCAGCCGACCAACGCCTCGGCGTCGGCACGGACCGCCTCGGGCAGCTCGCGCAGCAACGCGAGGTCCGACACCGCGACCCGCCCCCCGGGACGCAGCACGCGGGCGATCTCGCGCCACACCTGCGCCTTGTCGGGGGCGAGGTTCAGCACGCAGTTCGAGATCACAACATCCACGCTCGAGTCGGGCACCGGGAGGTGCTCGATCTCGCCGAGCCGGAACTCGACGTTGTCGTGCCCGGTCCGCTCGGCGTACGAGGGCGTGTTCGCGCGGGCCTTACCAATCATCTCGGGCGTCATATCCACACCGATCACACGCCCGGCCGCACCCACCTTGCCGCCCGCGATGAAGCAATCGAACCCGCCCCCCGAGCCGAGGTCGAGCACGACCTCGCCCGGGCTGAGCGAAGCGAGCGCGGTCGGATTGCCGCACGAGAGCCCCATGTTGGCCGACTCCGGGGCGGTTGCCAGCTCATCGTCGCTGTACCCGATCGCCTGCGCCAGCTGCCCAGCAGTGAAGTCGGTCGGCCCGCAGCACCCCCCGCCCGAGCAGCAGGCCGCGCCCCCCTCGGGATCGGCGCTCCGGTCGCCCCGGGCCTCAGACCAGCTCCCGGACTTGGCGATCTCCGCGTACCCGGCACGCACGGTCGAACGCAGACGCTCCTCCGCCAACGCCCCGACCTCCGGGATCCCCGCACCGGCGCAGCAGCCCGCTGAGGGATCACAGCACGGCTCGTCGCGTGTGCTCGGTTGGTCCTTCATCGCTGTGTCTCCTTGCTTGGCTGGATCAGGCGATCCCGCCGGGCAGTGTCTCGATGAACGCGCGGATCTCGTCGCGCACACGCCGGTAGTGGGGCAGGGCCTCGTCGTCACGCTGGGCGTCCCGCGCCAGCGCCGGCGGATCGTCGAACCCGCGGTGCACCACCCTGGCGCCGCCCGGGAACACCGGGCAGGTCTCGTGCGCCGAGCCGCACACCGTCACGACCACATCGAACGCCACGCCGATCTCGTCGGGGTGCTTGCTGGCGTGCGAAGAGATGTCCACGCCCGCCTCGCGCATCGCCTCGACCGCGAGCCGGTTTATCCCGTGCGGCTCGGTGCCGGCCGAGTACGCGTCGATCGAGTCGCCCTTCAGCGCTCTCGCCCAGCCCTCGGCCATCTGGCTGCGGCACGAGTTGCCCGTGCACAAGAACAGCACCCGCAACCGGTCGTCCTCAGCAGCACCCATCACGCTCTCCGCCGCAGCCCCGGTCATCCGCCACGCACGCGTCGAACGCGTCGGCGATCCCGCGCAGCGTCGCGCTCACCGATCCGTACCGAACCCGGTAACGGACCACCCGCCCCGCGCGCTCGCTGGAGAGCAGGCCCGCGGCTTCGAGCCCCGAGAGATGACGCGACACCACCGACGTGTCCACCGAGCAGCACGCCGAGATCTCCTTCACCGAGCACCCACGCCCGCACCGAGCGATGCACGCGATCAGGCGGGCCCGCGTCGGATCGGCCAACGCCTTGAACAGCGCGGGATCCAGCAGACCGTCCAGACGCCCCGGGCGCCGGCTGGCGTCCTCCGGCGTGGTCGGGCGTGGTTCCGGCTTGGCGTCTATTACTTGCACGATGATGCAATATATGCACCGCGGTGCAAAGAAGTCAATCGTCGATACCCAGGTCCCGCTTGGTGAACAGCGCCTCGAACCGCAACCCGGCCGCCTCGATGTTCTCCCGGGCGCCCTCCTCGCGGTCGATCGCCGCGACAACCGCGACGACGCTCGCCCCGGCCTCACGCAGCACCCCGACCGCTTCGAGCGCTTGACCGCCCGTGGTCGCGACGTCTTCGAGGAACACGACCCGATCGCCGGGCTCGATCGTGCCCTCGAGTTGCTTGGCGGTGCCGTAGTCTTTCTTGGCGTTTCGGACGAAGAGCGTCGGGTGCCCGGTGACCAGGCATGCCGCGGCGACCAGCGGGATGCCGCCCAGTTCCGCCCCGGCCAGCCGGTCGACCCCTCCGGCCGAGTCGCTCAACACCGCCACGCGCTCGGCGAACAACTCGGCGACCGGACCGAGCACCTCGGGACGGGTCGAGAACCGGTACTTGTCCAGATAATACGAACTCGTCCGCCCGGACCGCAGCGTGAACGTCCCGCGGAGCAGCGACGCGTCCGCGATGGCCTTGGCAACAGAATCCCGATCGGTCCCGGCGTTCGTCATGCCCAACCCTAGACCGAGAATCGGACGCTCCGGGACATCGGATCGCCCGCGCCGGCGCCCGGATCAGAAATTCATGCACCGAGCGTTTATTTCTGGAAACTATCCGGCGGGTCCGTCGCTACACCACAGAGAGCGTCCGAAGGCGGGCGGGAATCGGTGCCCCACGGGTCAATCGGTGCCGACATCGGCCCGATGCTGGGAGGACGGCGTTTCGCCGATCTACCCTTATCGTCCCGCCGTATCGGACGGGGCATCCGCAGCGAATACCCGGCCGTCCCGCCGGCGAGATCAGACCAACCACGCCCGGCTCGGGCGAGACCAATCGGCGGCAACCACCGCCATCCCGGGAGGAAGCAGACATGAACACCCCGTTCCACAACGCACCGCTCCGCATGCTCGCCGCCCTCGGGATCGCCGCGGGCGTGTCCCAGGCCCAGGTCGCGCCGCCTCCCCCGGCCGAGAAGCCCGAGCAGCCCGAGTACAACCCCGAGCCCCAACCCCAGCGGGCGGCCCCCCGCACCGAAGCCCGCCCGGAGCCCGGGACCGCGCGGCGTATCGCCGAACTGCCCACGGACATCCCCTACCCCCCGCTGGCCGAGCGTGGCGATGACGGACGGATCGTCCGGCTCAAGGAACTGCCCGACATCGTCGCGCTCCGCGCCAACCCGACCGTCGGCGAGGGCTCGGTCGACGCGATCATGCCCGTGATCTTCGGGCGACGCGCCCGGTTCGAGATGCTGGTCATCGAGAACATCGACCTCTACTGGGAACTGACCGGCGGCGTGATCGCGGGCCTGGACATGTCGGACCTCGAAGAGATGACGCGCATCACCGAGATGGTCAAGCCCCTCGTCGGGCGGACCACCCTCTCCGATGAACTCACCAACCGCAGCATCCTCTCACGCACCCAGGGCGGGATGAACAGCCACATCGTCCAGGAGTACAAGCGGGCGGTGAGCGAAGAGATCCAGGCCGTCGAGGGCCAGGACGGGCTGAGCAACTTCATGATCTTCATCCTCGAGGATTCCATCCACGAGGCCCGGCTCGCGTATCAGGGCCTGCTCGTCGAAGGCAAGTCCAACGCCGACGAACTCCTCGATCAGCTCGGGATCCAGAACGAGCAGGTCGCGTCCCTGACCGGCATCATCTCCAGCGACCCCGAGATCGTCGAGCAGGAGGTCGAGGAGTTCGACGCGGCGGTCCGAACGCTCGGTGTCGAGGACGCGATCCGGTTCTTCAACGCGCTCCGCGAGTCCCGCAACAACCCGAACATCTCTCCCACCGTGACTCGCATCAACGTCATGCACGACCGCAAGGTCAACTACGAGGGGGGCATGAACATCCGCACGCTCACGGCTGAAGAGGCCGCCGATCTGGGCATCGTCAATCCGAGACGCAAGTCCGGGCCCAACGAATCGGGCGACGAGTAAGCCTGCGTGACACCGTGTCTCCGACAAGCCCCGGGCAACACCGGGGCTTTTTCATCGAGCCCGATCCCGGAATCGGTGCTCCCCCGGCTCGGGCCCGGGCTCTGTGCTTGAGCTCAGTGCTTGGGTCTGTGCTTGGGCTCAGTGCTTGGGCAGCGGGCGGATGAACGGGAACGGGATCACCTCGCGGATGGTCTCGCGCCCGCTCATCAGCATCACCAGGCGGTCGATGCCCAGCCCCATCCCGCCCGCGGGCGGCATGCCGACCTTGAGCGCCTCGATGAAGTCCTCGTCGAAGTTGCGGAACGTCGACTCATCGTCGTCGATGCCCGCCAACTGCTCGCGGAACTTCTCGGCCTGGATATCGGGGTCGTTGAGCTCCGTGTAGTGCGGCCCGACCTCCATGCCCGCGATGAACAGGTCCGAACGGTCCGCGAACGACGGGTCATCGACGCAGGGGCGTGTCAGGGGCGACAACGCCGCCGGGTACCGCATCACCCACGTCGGACGCTCCGGGTCGATCGCCTTCTCGGCGACCTCCTCGAACAGCTCGTTGACCACCCACAGATCGTCCAGGGGTTGGCCCTTGTCGTCCCTGGTCTTCAGGCGGCGCCTCTCGGCTTCCTCGCGCGCACGGGCGACATCGGCCATCGGGAACCCGAGCGCCTTCTCGAACAGATCGGCGTAGTTCACACGCACGAAACCCTCGGCGTAATCGATGTCGAGGTCACCGAACGGGATGACCAAGCCGTCGATGTCCCGCGCCTCGCCGGCGACCCGCGCCGCCTCCCGCACGATCGCCTCGGTCACGCCCATCACCGTCCCGACGTCGCCGTACGCCTGGTACAACTCGATCGCGGTGAACTCGGGGTTGTGGCGCTTGTCCACGCCCTCGTTGCGGAAGTTGCGGTTGATCTCGTAGACCTTCGGCATCCCGCCCACGAGCAGTCGCTTGAGGTACAGCTCTGGCGCGATGCGCAGCGAGAGCTGCATGTCCATCGCGTTGAGGTGGGTCAGGAACGGGCGCGCCGCCGCGCCGCCCGCCTGCGACTGGAGCATCGGGGTCTCGACCTCGATGAACCCCATCCCGTCGAGCAGGCGTCGGATCGCCGCGACGATCCCCGATCGCAGCACGAGCGTGCGCGTCGTGTCGGGGTTGGCCCACATGTCGATGTAACGCTTGCGGGCGCGGGTCTCCGGATCGGTGAGCCCGGCGTGCTTCTCGGGCGGCGGGACCAGGCACTTGCCACCGGGACGCACGGCGTCGGCCCAGATCGTGATCTCGCCGGTCCTGGTCTTCATCAGCGGGCCCTCGACGACCATCAGGTCGCCCAGATCGGCGTTGGCCGCGACGTCGAAACCGGCGCCCCCGCAGTCGCGCTTGGAGACCGCGATCTGGAACGACTCGTCCGTGTGATCACGCAGGTTCATCCAGATCAGCTTGCCGGTCGGACGGCGCAGCACCACGCGTCCGGCGACCTTCACGCTCGGGCGTCGGTCCTCGTAGCCCTCGTTCTTGGCGTTCGCCTGATGGTCCCGATCGGCGTCTTCGTCGTACGCGCCCCGCGCCTCGGCAAGCGAGATGAGCCCGTCCTCGCGGTGCCCGTACGGGCTCAGCCCGAGGTCGGCCGTCGCGTCGCGGTTGAGGCGGCGCTGGGCTTCGAGCTTGTGCAGGTCGGGCGCTTCTTCGACGGCATCGGGGGTGCTGGCTGGGGGTTGATCGCTCACGCCGGATCGTAACCCGCCCGAACGCCCCGAACCCGCGCCCGAGGCCCCCCGTGCCCGATCAGCTGTTGCCGAACGTCATCTCGACCTTCGCGGTGCGCGTCGTATCGCACAGCGGGCGGGTCGCCTCCGGCTCGGTCACGATGTCCTTGAGGGTCACGCCCTCGAAGTGCTTGATCAGCCCGGCGGCGGCCTGGTCCATGCGCCGGTGCAGCGGGCAGAGCCTGCTCCCGTGATTCTCGAGCCCGAGCGGGCAGGTGGTGATCCGCTCGACCTTGTCGATGGAGTTGATCACCTCGAGCAGGGTGATGTCCTCGGCCGGGCGGTTGAGCTTGTACCCGCCCCCCACGCCGCGGCGCCCCACGATCAGCTCGGCCTGCGCCAGCGATTGGAGGACCTTGGCCAGGTAGTTGGAGGGAACCTTGGTCACCTCGGCCAGCTCGATCGTCGAGGTCAGGCGTTCCGGGTCATACGCCAGGCAGCTCATGGCGCGAAGGGCGTACTCGGTGGTCTGGCTCAGCAAGGTCGGGTCCGATCTGCATCAGTGCGTAAACGGGCGTGATCCGGAGAGTCAACGGACAAGATTGTACGCGATGTCCCCCAGTTCCGACGAACCGCCCCGCCGGAATGCCGCGGAAACCGCCCGCGCCGCACCGCCCATCGGCGGTCGGGTCAGGCGGGGGATCGGAGCACGCCCTCGGCCAGCCTGCGGTCCGAGTCATCCTCGTCGGTCACGGGCACCGTCCCCAGCAGCGTGTCGATAATCGAGTCGGGCGTGACCTGGTCGGCCTCGGCGTTGAAGTTGGTCAGCACGCGGTGCCGCAGCACCGGGTGGGCGACCGAGCGAACATCGGCGTCGGTCACGACCCCGCTGCCACGGATCAGCGCGTGGGCCTTCGCCGCGTGGACCAGCGCTTCCGACGCCCGCGGGCCAGCCCCCCAAGACAGATAGTCCCGGACGACATCGGGCGAATCCGCGTCGCCCCGCGTCGCCCGGACCAGCCGCAACGCGTAGGTCAGGACGTACTCGGGAACCGGGCAGTGCCGAACGATCCGACGGGCGTCCTTGATCGCCCCGGCGTCGACCACGGCGTCGATCGAGACCTCCTCCTTGCTGGCGCTGCGCCGCATCACCTCCAGCTCTTCCTGCTCGCTGGGATAGCGGATCAGGATCTGGAACATGAACCGGTCGAGCTGGGCCTCGGGCAGCGGGTACGTGCCCTCCTGCTCCAACGGGTTCTGGGTCGCGAGCACGAAGAACGGATCGGGCAACTCGTGCCGGACGCCCCCGACCGAGACCTGACGCTCCTGCATCGACTCGAGCAGCGCGGCCTGGGTCTTCGGAGGGGTGCGGTTGATCTCGTCCGCCAGCAGCACATTCGCGAAGACCGGGCCCGGGACGAACCGCAGCTCGCGCCGCCCGGTCGACTTGTCTTCCTCGATGACCTCGGTCCCCGTGATGTCGCTGGGCATCAGGTCGGGCGTGAACTGCACCCGGCTGAACTCCAGGTCCATCGCGCGGGCGATCGTCGAGACCAGCAGCGTCTTGGCCAGGCCCGGCACACCCACCAGCAACGCGTGCCCCCCGCAGAAGATCGTCATCAGGATCTGATCGACGACGTCTTCCTGCCCCACGATCACCTTGGAGATCTCCGACCGCAACGCGTCCGCCGAGCCGCGGACCCGCGTGATCAACTCGTCCCCGGAACGGGTGTCCTGTCCGTCGCGATCGTCCGGCTGGGTCATGCGGCGCTCCAAGGGCGGGATGCCCCGATCGATCATACCGACGCCCCCCCTCCACGGTTCGGATCGCCGCCCACGCCCTACGAACTCGGCACGAGCGTACAGGAGCGTACAGGAGCGGCGCTCCGATCCGAGCGGGCCGACAAGGGAACTCCGCCCCGAACGGGCCGAAGAAAAAGGAACCCACGCGGGGTCTCGTCGCGTGGGTTCCGTGAGCCGCCCTGTGCGTTCAAGAACGACAGAGCCGGCGTCGTGGCTGGGTTGTCCGGAGCATCGCAGGCCGTGTCTGGGCAGATACAGGGTTGGGAATCCCCGGAGTGTGTTTTCGCGCGCCGGCGTGCAAGCTCACTTTTTCGTGTCGGTTCTACCGGCGACGCCCGGGCCCGGTTTCAGATCCCGGGCCCGATTGTCGCCCCGACCCCGTCATTCTTCGTCGAACGCCCGCTCGATCCGGTCGGCCATCCGTTCCATGAGCGCCATGAGCCGCTCCATACGGTCCCCGAGACGCTCGGCCTGCTCTTCGAGGCGCTCTTCCATGGCCTCGAACCGCTCCTCGATCTCGGCGAACCGCTCGTCGAGCTCTTCCTCGATCTCGGGCATCTCTTCGGCGAGGTGGCGCTCGAGCCGGGTGATCTCTTCGGCCGCCCGACGGGCGACCTCGTCCGCCTCGCGGACGAACAGCTGCCCGCCGCGCAGTTCGAGCACGCGACGCTCGGCCTCACGCATCGCCTCGGCGACCTTGGAACGCATCTCCTCTTCCGATGCCGCCCGCTCGCGGAGGGCGCGACGCATGTCCTCCATCTGGGCGACGTAGTCCCGCTCGATCTGCTCGAGCTGCCCCTTGCCCCGGTCGATCCAGACCTGCACATCCTGGTTGTCATCCGAGCGGGTCGCCAGGCCGGGGAACCGGCGTTCGTCGAAGACGATCGCGGGCTCCTGCCCGAGCGCCTTGGCGTCGTAGGCGGCGAGCTTCGCGACGATGTGGATCTTCTTGCCGCCGCGGATCACGTGCATCTCGAGCGGTTCGCCGGCTTCCTTGTCGGCGAGCACCTCGGAGAGGGTCTGGCTCGACGAGCCCTCCGACCCGTCGAGCGACACGATGATGTCGTACTTCTCCAGCCCCGCGTTGGACGCGGGCAGGCCGTCGATCACCCCGTCCACCAGGATCGCCGGGAGATCACCCAGCCTCAGCTGGGAGCGCAGCGCGTCGCCCGGGCTGCTCAGGTTGATGCCGAGCATCACGGGCGGGGCTTGCATCTCAACTTTGGCGGTCCAGGTCATCCCGGTGTTGTCGTCGCCCGAGAAAAAACCCATCGCGCGGGGCGCTTCGGGGGCGCCCGCCATCCCGGGGAGGGAGGGCTGCCCGGGGAACCGGAACGATCCGGGCGTCTCGGGCGGGGTGATGCTCAGGCGGATGGTCTCGGTGATGTTGCCCTTGTCATCGAGGAAGTAGATGCCCTCGGCGTCCTTGGTCACACGGGTCGCGTCGACCGGCTCGCCGTTCGCCCACGCCTCGACGACCGCGTCGCCCTCGATGAACACCTTGTACGACTTCCCGTCGTTGGTGGTCATCGCGATCGTCTGCGTCTTGGTGGTGGTTTCTCGGGCCTGCGGCTCGGCCGCGGCATCGACGACAAACTGGGCGCTCGCCGACCCGGCGAACACCGCCAGCGAGCCGGCAACGATGGCGGATGCAACACCGTTGACTTTGGTCCGATCAAACATGAAAAAGCTCCTCGTCGCGGTTGGGAAGACCCTGGTTGAAACTCGGTACTCGGCACACCGGATGCGCCGCCGGGCGGATCCCGTCGGGGATCTGACGGATGATGTGGGATGGTTCAGAACGACCGGCGCCTCTGGATGTCCGAGGCGGGGATGCGGACGGGAACCGTTGCGCCCGAATCGGTCTTGGACTCGCGGAAGACCTGGTCCGTGACGCGGCGCTCGATGATCTGGCGCAGATAGACCACCTCGATCGAGCCGTCCGCCTGCGGGATCGTCTCGATCACGAGGCGATCGGGCACCTCGCCGACCACCCGGCCCGCGCGCTGACCCGCCTCGATGTACCGCTCCATCGCTTCGTCCGGGGTCGCGTCGGACAGGGCGGTGCCCATCGGGATCAGCGACGCGCGCTGGTTCGATCCGAGCGGCAAACCGGTGGTCCACACCAGCAGGATCGCCGCGGCCGCCGCCCAGCCGCCCCAACGCCCGATCGAATCCAGCCGCCGCTGGAAAGGCCCATCGTCCGCGATCAACTCGGGCAGTTCGACCGAGTCGGCGACGCGGATCTCGTCCCGGAACGCCTCGCCCAGGACCTCGTTCTGACGCTGCGCCTCGCCCAGATCCCGCCACACGGTCGGATCCGACTCGGCCAACGCGCGGAACGCCGACCAGTCCTCGGGCGATGCCTCCGCGTCGATCACGCGCGAGATCAGCACGTCACGCCCGTCGGGCGTGCCGGGGTCGGGGCGGGTCGCGCCTGCGTGGGGCTCGGCATGCGGGTCGCGGTTGTCCATCGGATCACCTCGCTGGTTCATCACACGCTCCCGGCGGCTGCCGGCGCGGGTGTCTTCTGCTTCTCTTCACCGGATGCCAGTTCCCGCAACATCCGTCGCCCGCGTGCGATGCGGGTCTCGATCGTCGTTTCCGGCAGTTCCATCGCGTCGCCGATCTGCCGGTAGCTCATGCCCTTGACGCACCGCATCAGCAGCGGCTCCCGGTAGCCCTCGGGCAGGGACATCGCCAGCGACATCAGGCGGGCGGCCTCCTCGGCGCGAGCCGTGTGCTCGGGCGCGGGCGCCTCGTCCCGCTCGCTCGACCGCCCGACGAGGCGCAGGAACCCCTGGCGCTTCCGGCTGACCGTCCGCCCGTCGGCCCTCGCGGCGTTGATCGCGACCATCCGCAGCCAACCCCGGAACGCCTCGGGCTCACGGACATCGTGGATCTTCTTGCACAGCTGGACCGCGACCGACTGCAGCAGGTCGTCGAGATCGGTCTGGCGGGACTTGTGGGCCAGCAGGATCGCCGCCACCCAGCGCCGGTGCGAACGCCATACCGATCGCAACGCGTCGCGATCGCCCGCGATCGCGTCGGCGATCGCGCCGAGATCGGGGCCCTGCTCATCCATCACACATATCCACGACGCCCGACTCCCTGTGCGTTCGGTCGAAGGTGCGAGACCCGTGATCATCCGCACGCCGATCGGGCGGGCTCGGGCTGCGCCGAGTCCCGGCGGTTTCACGGAGACCCGTGCCGCTAGGATGCGCCGAACCCACCGACCCGTCGGGCAACGACGCGAGAATCTGACGTCCGAGAACCATGAGCGACCCCTCCGATCAACCCCAGGAACGCACCGCAGACCGCCCGGACGCGACCGGGAACCGGTCCGGGAGCCCATCGGGCGGGCAGATCCCGGGACGCGTGGAGCCCGGTGACGCCTCGGTCATGTCCTTCGGGGATCACCTCGAGGACTTGCGGCGGCGCCTGATCTACTCGATCG
Organism: Phycisphaerales bacterium UBA6054; assembly: GCA_002429045.1. Taxonomy (GTDB): domain Bacteria; phylum Planctomycetota; class Phycisphaerae; order Phycisphaerales; family UBA1924; genus UBA6054. Next base: position 27,899 of record DIYM01000031.1, on the reverse strand, counting down.
TCGGCGTGGTCCCGATCTTCTTCATCGCGTTCGCGTTCCGCAACCCGATCATCGAACTGCTGATCGCCCCCGCCCGCAGCGCCCTGATCGAGGGCGGGCAGGCGAGCACGCTGATCTCGCTGGGCCTGATCGAGATCTTCGCGGCGGCGGTCCACCTCTCGTTCGTCATCACCGTGCTCGTGGGCAGCCCCTGGCTGCTCTACCAGCTCTGGCTCTTCGTCGCGCCGGGTCTGTACAAGCACGAACGCCGGTTCGTGCACATCCTGCTGCCGTTCTCGGGCGTGCTCGTCGTCGCGTCGATGCTGTTCATGTACGTCGCGGTGCTGCCCGTGATCCTGGCGTTCTTCGTGGGCTTCGGCTCGCAGATCACCTCGCCCGAGGTCGACACCGCGCCGCTGCCGGAGGGCGTCGTGCTGCCCGAGTTGCCGATCCTGGAAGCAGACCCCGAGACCATCGCCCCGGGCAACGCGTGGATCAACGCCGAGATCATGCAACTGCGGGTCGCGATCGCGGACCCGTCCGACCCGGGCGGACGCCCGGAGGTCCGCGCCGCCGAGTTGGTCGACGTCACCGGCATCACCCAGCAGTACCGGATCAAGGAGTACCTCAAATCGGTGCTGAACCTGGCGCTGGCGTTCGGCGTGGCGTTCCAGACGCCCGTGGTCGTGGTGCTCCTGGGGTGGGTGGGGCTGATCGATCCGAAGGTCATGGGCAAGTACCGGCGGTACGCGATCGCGGCGTGCGCGGTCGCCGGCGCCCTGCTCACCCCCGCCGATCCCGTGTCGATGATGCTGCTCGCCGGGCCCCTGTACCTGCTGTACGAGTTGGGCCTGTTGATCCTGCGTGTGGTGCCGGTCAGCCGCATCGCGGGCGATCTGAGAGAACCGGCGGACGCGGGCGACGAATGAGCGCGCCCGACCCGACCGCCGTGAGCGATGCCGACCGGGCGATGATGGCCCGCGCGATCGTGCTCGGCGAGCGCGCCGCGTCGCTCGGAGAAGTCCCCATCGGGGCGGTCGTGTACGACACGGCGTCTCGGGAGGTGCTCGGCGAGGGCTTCAACACGCGTGAAACGGAAAGGGACCCGTGCGGGCACGCGGAGCTGATCGCGATTCGTGCCGCGTGCGCGCGGATCGGCGATTGGCGTCTGAACCGCTGCTCGCTGGCCGTCACGCTCGAGCCCTGCCCGATGTGCGCGGGCACGATCGTCAACGCGCGGGTCGGGCGGGTGCTCTACGGCGCGGACGATCCCAAGGCCGGCGCGGTGCGCTCGTTGTTCACGCTGCTCGAAGACGACCGGCTGAACCACCGCTGCGTGGTCATCCCCGGGGTCGAACGGGAGACCTGCTCGGCGATGCTCAGCGGGTTCTTCCGCGAGCTCCGCCGGCGCGGGGGCGCGTAGGGTATTCGGATGCCCGAGTTGCCCGAAGTCGAGACCGTGCGCCTGGGGATCGAGCCGCTCGCGGGCGTGCCGATCGAGCGCGCCCGCGTGGCGCGCCGGGACGTGGTCCGCGATCGCGCCGGCAAGCGGCACGGCGCGATCGAACCGGCGATGCTGCTCGCGCACGACGCGATCGCCCGCACCCGGAGACACGGCAAGCAACTCGCGCTGGTCGGCACGAGCGGAGTGTGCGTGCTCGTCCACCTGGGCATGTCGGGGCAACTGCTCGTGCTGGACCGCGGCGGGCGGGTGGCGGGCGGGCACGCCCACGTCTCCTGGACGCTCCGCGACGGTCGCCGTCTTGTGTTCCGGGATCCGCGCCGGTTCGGGGGCGTCTGGTTGCTGCCCGATGAGGACGCCCTGGACGCCCGCTGGGCGACGCTCGGGCCCGACGCGATGCGGGTGACCGGGGCGATGCTGGAAGCCTCCCTGGCCCGGTCCAGGCGGGCCGTGAAAGCGGGGCTGCTCGATCAGCGTGCGCTCGCGGGGGTGGGCAACATCTACGCCGATGAGGCGCTGTTCGACGCCGGCATCGATCCGCACCGCGCCTGCGAGACGCTCGGCGGGGAGGAGTGGGACCGCCTGGCGGTCGGGATCGTCGGTGTGCTGGGCGACGGATTGCGCCGGGGCGGGGCGACGCTCCGCGACTACAGACGACCCGACGGGAGCGCCGGTCAGGGGGCCCGCGGGCACCGGGTCTACGGGCGGGCGGGGCTGGCTTGCCTCCGGTGTGGGCAAGAGCTTGCCCGGAGCGAGGTTGCGCAGCGGTCGACCGTTCGGTGTGCCCGCTGCCAGCCGGCGCTGTCCGGATGATGTCCACAACCCAGGCGTTCGTGAGGGCAGCCCGGCCGGTCGTGCTCGGCTCGGCGGGTGTTCTGAATCTCTTCTCAACACATATTGAGAAATGATGAGGATGGTGATAACGCGCTCGGTTGCGTGGATTGTTGAGACATAACGCCGCAAGCCTTTGGAGTACAAGTGCTTGTTGATCCTGCCGTTCTGTTGAATATCTGTCGGTTGGCTGTCGATGGCGCTCGGTGAGATCCGTCTATGTGTTCACGTGGTGTGAAGCACGAGCCACCGACGGCCCGTGTTGAGCGACGTGAATCGGGCGCTCTGGCGCGCTTATCCACAGGTCACTCACCGCGTGCTGTCGGTTGGCAAACCACACATGTTTGTGTATTGATAGGGCTTCTCGGGGCGGTCTGAGCGTCGGAACGGGGGCCGACCGCTCGATCGTCGCCGGGGCGGTTCAGGCGCGGGGCGGGCGTTCAGGAGACGGTGCTGGACAGCTTGCTCGCGATGGAGTCGATCGCGTGATCGACCTCGGCGTCCACGCCGCGGAGTTCTTTGACCCGGGCGACGGCGTGCATGACGGTGGTGTGATCGCGGCCGCCAAAGTGGATGCCGATTTCCTCGAAGGACAGGCTGGTGGTCTGCCTGGCCAGGTACATCGCGATCTGGCGTGGGCGTGCGATCGAGCGGAGCTTGCGTTTGCCGAGGATGTCGGTGCGTTTGATCTGGAAGTAGTCGGACACGGACTCGATGATGGCGTCGATGGTGGGCGGTTTTTCTTCGATCTGAGGGAGGATGCCAGCGAGGGCTTCGCGGGCCAGGGCGAGCGAGACGGGTTCCTTTTTGACCGCCGCGACGATCTGCAGGCGTGTGATCGCCCCTTCGAGTTCGCGGATATTGGAATCGAAGTGGGTGGCGATCTCGGCGGCGACGTCGTCTGGCATCGTCTGTCCGCGCATCACGGCCTTGCGTTTGAGGATCTCAACGCGGGTCTCGAATCCGGGTTTCTTGACGTCGGTTACCAGGCCCCAGTTGAAGCGCGAAACCAGTCGGGCCTCGAGATCGGGGATCTCGTCGGGCGGCGCATCCGACGAGAGCACGATCTGCTTCTTGGCCTGGTAGAGCGCGTTGAAGGTGTGGAAGAACTCTTCCTGGGTGCGGTCCCGGTTGGCGAGGAACTGGATGTCGTCGATCACGAGCAGGTCCACATCCCGGAAGAAGTGGCGGAACTCAGACATCCTGCCCGACTGGACCGCCGAGATGAAGCGGGTCAGGAACCCGTCGCAGGAGATGTAGAGCATCCGTATGTTCGGGTGGGTGACCATGAGGCTCAGGCAGATGGCCTGGAGCAGGTGGGTCTTTCCCAGCCCGACATCGCCGTAGACGAAGAGCGGGTTGTACGCGTTGCCCGGGTTCTCGGCGACGGCGCGGGCGGCGGCGTAGGCGAGCTGGTTGTTGTTCCCCTTGACGAAGTGTTCGAACGCGTAGTCGGGGTTGATGGGCAGCGCGTCGGGTCCGCCCAGGCGTTCTCGTTCGGACGCCACATGGGCGAGCTGCGGGGGCGCCGGTGGCGTGGGATCGGCGGCGTGTTGGGGCCCTGGAGCCGCCGGGCGGGCGGCGCGATCGTCTTCCCGGTCGGAGCGGAGTGGGCGATCCTCCTCGCCCTTGCCCCACGGTTCCCGCGGGGCGAGGAACCGCACAGGGATGAGCTGGCCCGTCAGGGTGCCCATCGCGTCGTTGAACGCGTCGAGCGCGTTCTTGATGATGTAGTCCCGGCGGATATGGGAATCGGCACGCACCCCGAAGGCGCCGTCGTGCACCCCCAGCGGAACGAGATCGTCGAACCAGTGCCTGCAGATCGAAGGATGTTCGGATCGGAGGTGCGAGAGCACACCCGCCCAGATCTCGCGATCGTGGTCGGACATGGCGGTGTCATTCTGTCTTGGCGGACGCACGGTCGGTGTGTGCGTCCGTCGGAGGAGAGTGTGGTCGGCCCCGGTCTGCGCCCGCGTCGGTCCCGTGCGAGCGCGCCGTTGGTAACAGTTGCGAGCCTACATGGGGTGCGCTGGATGTGTCAACAAGTTTGTCGTGATGCCGCTCAGTTCGGGGTGTTTTCTGGACCGCCCAGGCCGCGGCGTGCTCACGATGCCGCCTGGGCGGCGGCTTCCTGCTCCTGGCGTTCGTAACGCGCTCGGTTGGTCCGGTGGTCCATCAGGAAGTGGACCCTGCCGGCCAGATCCTCGCCGGCGATCTGCACGAGCTGCTTGCGGGCCTGCCCGAGGTGCGTGCGTCGCGACACGTGCGTGAGCACCATGTGCTCGCACTCGCACACGCGGAGCCACTCGGCGATGTCGTTGATGTGCAGGTGCATGCCGGTCTTGGCCCTCCCGGCGTGGTCGTCCTCGAAGAACGTGCACTCGGCGATGATGATCCTGGCCTTGCGGACGTCGTCGGCGAGCAGGTGGGGGCCGGGCAGGGTGTCGCCCGTGAACGCGATCTGCGGGACCTCGAGGTGGCGGACGATCTCCGTCCCCCGGTCCTTGAGCTCGCGGAGCTTCTCCTGGGGCAGCCCCATGAACTCGTCCTTGAGCTTGGTGCGTTTCTCGACGATCGCGTAGCCGATCGACGGGCAGGTGTGCTCGGTCTTGAAACACCGCAGCACGATGTTGTTCTTGATCTCGATCTCGTCCGGCGTGGACGCGCCCGGATCCATCGTGCGGATCTCGTAGGGCGTCTTCTGGCGTTCGAGCGCGCTGAAGCCGTCCATCATGCGGCGGACATCGTCTTCGATGCGTGCGTCGCACACGATCGTGCCCGGGCCCATGCCCTGGAAGTTGCGCTGGGAGCACCAATACGCGAGCCCGCCGGTGTGGTCCATGTGCCCGTGGGTGAGGCAGCAGAACTTGGACGCCAGCGCCGACCGGGGGCACATGCCCATGTCGAACGTGACGTCCATCTCGGGGACGGTGATCGCGGTGGCTTCGCCGGCGACGGAGAAGCCCTGGACACGGAACGGCGGGAGGTAAAGGAAGCCGAGGGCGCCGTCGCGCGGCGGGGGCTTGGGGATCATGGTCAATCCTCCGGGCGGCGCTGTCACGCCGGCGGATATCGGGGCGGTTGTCGGCCCGCCGACTTTGGCGGGTCGGGGGATGCTAGGCGGGGTTGGCGGGGTCGCCGAAGGGCGTGCCGCACTCGGGGCAAACGCAGGAGTTGAGGTCCTTGAGCGGATAGCCACATTTCCCACATTTCCTACATGTCCCGAGACATATGTGTTCAACCTCGGCGCTCGCGACAAGCCAGACCGTGATCCACCGCGCGAACACCCAGCACATGAACACCACCGCTGATGTGAACAACTCAACGAACGCGAACGAGCGGATGCGTTGTCCGTCCATGGTCGGCAGGCCAGCCCATCGCGGGTCGCTCTTGAGCGATTGCGTGACCAATGCACGGATCGACTCCATCTCGTTGACGTCTGGGGGCGTGCCTTGCAAAGCAGCAAGATTGATATCGCACCGGACGGAGTTGGTGATTGGTAGCAGAACCGGGATCGGAAGCGCTGGTTCTTTCCAACACATCGCGTAGACCGTACAAACATGCGAGAGGTCTTGTGTGATCTCGAAACGGCGCTCGGGCAGGATCGTCCAGACGCCTGCGTCGTCGAACGCGACCAACCGCTCGATCGGTGATGCCCGCTGGCTCCCTCCGAGTCGTGGCAAGAGAAGAACCAAGAGGCAGAACGACATGAGAATCCAGATCAGTGTGCCGAGCCGGCGATGTCGTCTGGTGATCTTCACCAATCAATGTACGTCGGCCGGCTCGCTGCGGCTGCGATACCATCGCGGCATGACCGAGGAACCGAATCAGCCCATTGATCCGCAGGCGGGAGAAGGCTCATCCGAGCCCGACGCGTCGTTCATGGCCGTGTTCGGGCGGCTGGGCTTGGCCGGGTGGCTCGGGCTGGCGTGGGCGGTGGTTCCCGCGGTCGCGGGGATCACGCTGCTGACGCGGATGAAGCCGGTGTCCCAGTGGATCATCGAGCTGGCCGGGCAGGGCGGGGCGGACCGGTGGCAGAGCGTGGGTGTCTACGTGCTCGGCTTCGTGGTGCTGTCGGGCGTCGGCGTGCTGCCGACGTTCGCGATCTCGGTGCTCGGCGGGTACGCGTTCGGGCCCGTGGTGGGCTTCGCCGCGGCGTTGGCGGGGTTCGGGGGGGCGTCGGTGGTGGGCTATCTCATCGCCCGCCTGATCGCCAGGGAGAAGGTCGAGCAGGAGATCCGGCGTCACGAGAAGGCGCGGGTGGTGCGGAACGCCTTGGTCCGCAGCGGGTTCGCGAAAACGCTGCTGATCGTGACGCTGGTGCGTGTGCCGCCGAACTCGCCGTTCGCGTTGATGAACGGCACGCTGGCGACGACCGGCGTGGGGCTGCCGGCGTATGTCATCGGCACGCTGGTCGGCATGGCGCCGCGCACCTTCGCGTATGTGCTGATCGGTCAGCAGGTCACCGACTGGTCGGACGCGAAGACGCCGCGTTGGATGATCATCGCGGGGATCGTTGTGACGATTGTGGTGCTCATGATCATCGGATCGATCGCGAACAAGGCGCTCCAGCGCGTCACCGGTTCCGCTGACCAGGCCGGTTGCTGAGCCTCAAGACAACGAGTAGGCCATGGAGACCATGAGCGCCATCAGCGTCGCGTTGTGGAGGAAATGGGCGGTGATCGGTGCGATGATCGAGCCGCGCCATTCGCGCATGAACGCGAACATGAACCCCAGGGCGATCAGCGGCGCGACGAGCAGCGGGCCGTAGGAGTGCATGTACGCGAACAGAACGGCGCTGAGCAGCGCCGCGATCGGCCAGGCGACGCGGGCCCGCATGTGGCGGAAGAGCGCCCCGCGGAAGATCAGTTCCTCGGTGATCGGGGCCCAGACCGTCGCGAGCGTGACGATAAACACGATCACCATCAGGTTGCCCGAGCCGATGAGGTCGACGATGGGGTTGGCGGGCGGCGGGGGGGGCGTGCCTCCGGACCGTGATGCCTGGATCCCCATCTGGATGAGGACCACGATCAGCGTGATCCCGACGCCCACAAGGAACACGGGCAGGGACGCGATGTACGCGACGAATCCGGCGCCGATCTCACGCAGGACGCCACGCCCGCGGGTGAGTCCCATCGCGTGGCGCCACTGGCGGGATCGCATGCCGCGGAGCAGCGGCCAGAGCGGGACGAGCATCAGCGTCCACTGCGCGGGCAGCGTCCACAAGGCGTACCCGGGCGCGTGATGCTCGATCGCGGTGGCGGCGACGACGTAGACGAAGAACGCCCCGACGAACCACGCGTAGGTCTCGAGCATCACCGAGCCGCCCGGCATCGGCACCGGGTTGTGGAAGCGCGTCCGCGGCTTGCCGAACCAGATCAGCCCCGTGACGAAAAGCACGAACCCGGCCAGGATCGCCAGCACGATCAGGCTGGTGAACGCGAAGGCGACCAGAAAGAAGAGCCACGGCTTGCCCAGCACGGCGGCGCGGTCTTCGGGCTCGGCGCCCCAGGTCAGCGTGTGCTCGCCGAACACGCCGTACCGGGAGGCGAGCCGGTCGCGTGCCGCTTGATCGAGGGCGTCGGGGCCCGCGGTGTAGACCGTTTCAAGGATGCCGAGTTCTTCGAGCGCGAGGTCGAACCCCGCGTCACGGGCCGCCCTGAGTTGCTCGTCGGTTTCTTCGCTTGCGAGATCGGACCGCTGCTTGAACAGGTCGAGACGGGTTCCCTCGATGCGTTCGAGCCCGGCGTCGGCGCCGAGCAGTTCGGCGGCGAGCATCACGGTGCGCACCCGATCGGCGGACGACTCGGCGAAGCCGTCGACCGTGTCGACGATCATGCCGGTCTGTTCCGGGTCCGAAGCGAGCGCCCGCCGCATCATGTCGGCGTTGTTCATCTTCAGATACGCCCGCATGTAGATCTCGGTGAACATGCTCCCGGGTGCCTTGGTATCGGCGGCGGGCATCGCCGGGGTCGGGACCCGCCCGAACACGGCTTGGCGTTGGAAGTCGGCGGGCATGTTCTGCCAGACGATCGCCAGCGCGGCGAACAGGAACGCCGCGAAGAGAGCCACCGATCGGCTGCCGGCGGTCCCAGGGTCGGGCGCCACGATCGGGTTGCCCCGCCTGGTCCGCCGCGGGAGTTGGTCCATCGTCATCGAGTCGACCAGCGGCGTGGACGACGGGCGGGGGTCGGGCTGGCTCGCGGGATGGGGGTCCATCGGCTCCATCATCGGCCCATCCGGGCCCGGGGTCACCAGTGAACGCCGGGAGATCGGCGGATTTGGGGCTGTCGGGCGGCACCCCCCGTAACCGGTTGGGAAGTCCGGCGTTGCAGCTTGACCGCAGCGGGGTGACGGGTATTCTTTTCTCCCGCCCGAGATGTCCGTCTCGGGCCTGCACGTGACAAAGCTGCCATCCGACGCGTTCGGCTGGCCCGCCCCGCCCGGTAGGCGGCGTCCCAAGCCCGTAGAACGGGCCGATGCTCCACGCGTCTCTTCGCGGCGTCGGTCCGAGTGAAGGAGTCAGCCATGTCGATCAAGAAGACCCGTGTGCACCTCCGCCGCCAGACCTGGGTGGCCAAGAAGGGCGAAGTCGCCCGCGGCTGGCACCACGTGGACGCGACCGACGTGTCGCTCGGGCGACTCGCGGCCGAGGTCGCGACCGTGCTGATGGGCAAGCACCGCCCCGAGTACACCCCCCACGTCGACTGCGGCGAGTTTGTCATCGTGACCAACGCCAGCCGGATCGGGCTCACCGGAAACAAAGCCACACAGAGCATGAAGATGCACTACACCGGCTACCCGGGCGGTCTGAAGGCGGAGACCTTCGGCTCGGTGCGCGACCGCGCCCCGCAGAAGCTGGTCGAGGACGCCGTCCGCCGCATGCTCCCCAAGAACCGCCTGGGCCGCCAGATGCTCAAGAAGCTCAAGGTCTACCCCGGCGCCGATCACCCGCACGCGGGCGTGGACGCTGCCGAGTTGAAGGTCTGATCAAGCGGAGTTCTCTCCGGGCGGCCCGCCCGGCATGACCGAAACACAACCTGCTCTCCAAAGCCCGTCGGCGTGTGGCCGGCGAGGTGGATGCGGGGGGCACCATCGAGGATTGATTGCTTATGTCCGGATTCGATACGACGATCATGAACCCCGACCTGGTCGGCACCAAGCTGGTCGAGGACACCGGCCCGGCCCAGGAAGAGCGCAAGGTGCCGGACCCCGTCCCCGCCGACAAGCACGGCTGGTGGTGGGGCACCGGTCGGCGCAAGTCCGCCGTCGCCCGCGTCCGCCTGCGTCCCGCGCAGAACTCGGGGCAGGGCGAGATCAAGATCCAGGTCAGCCGCAAGAAGTTCAAGACCGTCGAGGAGTATTTCAGCGAGATGCGCGACCGCAACGACGCGGTCGCCCCGCTGAAGGTGACCGACACCGAGGGCAAGCTGGACGTCTTCGTCCGGGCCCACGGCGGGGGCATCATGGGTCAGTCCCAGGCCGTCCGTCTCGGCATCGCCCGTGCTTTGGTCGGCTACGACCCCAACTTCGAGGCGGCCCTCCGCGAAGCGGGCTTCCTGACCCGCGACGCCCGCAAGGTCGAACGCAAGAAGTACGGCCAGCCCGGCGCCCGCCGGCGCTACCAGTTCTCGAAGCGCTGATCTGGCTTCGAACATCGATCGGTTCTTTCCCGCAGCCCGGACTTGTCCGGGCTGTGTTTCTATCGTGGGTGGATGGGCAGCAAGACGGGCCAACCCAAGCGCCGCGGGGATCCCCGGGAACCACGCTTCGGCGTCCGGGCGATCCTGGTCGCGATGGCGGGGGTCGTGGTGTTCTGGGGCGGTTCTCTGTGGTTCCTTTCCGAGCTGCGCCAAGACCCGGCGTGGTGGCCCGAGGTAGACGCGACCAGCACCGAGACGATCGAGTTGGCCGATCTGCTCGAGCGTGCGTTCGCGAGCCAGGCATCGATGGTGCGCGCCAACACGGACGAGACCGGATCGGACTGGAAGGTCGCGATCAACCAGGACAGCGCCAACGCGTGGCTGGCGGTGCGTCTTCGGGGCTGGGCCGACGACGGCAAAGCGGAATGGCCCGACCAGGTCGATTCCGTCCGCGTGGGGTTCCATGAGGAGCGGGTCACGCTGGGTGTCCGGGTGGTGCACGACTCGGGCGCGTCGGTGGCGTGGCTGATGTTCACGCCCGAGGTGCGGGCCGACGGGTCGGTGTGGGTGCGGACGCACGGCGCTCGGATCGGGGGCGTGCCGGTGCCGGACTCGTGGGTGATCGCGCAGATGGAGTCGCACTTCGGGCGGGCCGAGCCCGGCGAACCGACGATGCGCGAGGTGCTGGCCGGGGACGCCCCGATCGCGGTCGAGCCGGTCGTCCACCTGCCCGACGGGCGCGACGTGCGGATTCTCGACCTGAACGCCCGGGGCGGGCGGGTCGAGTTGTCGCTGCGGACTGAGCGTTCTCGGTAGGGCTCAGTCGTCGGCCGGTTTCCCGGTGTCGATGTCCTGCCCGCGCAGGCGCCGGGTCATGTCGCGCAGCATCCGCCCGCCCCGGGCGGTCTGCTGGGGCGAAGAGCGGCTGCCGAGCACGCGGTTCATCGTGCCGAAGAACTGCCCGGCGTCGCGCGCCGAGAACTCGCCGTCCTCGACGGCCTGCATGTCACGCTGCGCCTGGGCCTCGGCCTCGGCGACACGCTCCTCGTCGGTCTTGTCTTCATCGAGATTCCCGCCCATGGTCGCGAAGAGCCGGTGCATCGTCGCGATCGTCTCGTCGAGTTGTTTCTCGCGTTCTGCCTTGGAGAGCCCGGGGTCGTACGCGACCGCCTGCTCGTCGATCATGTCGATGAAGAGGCGCGACGCGTTCTCGAGGAGCTGGTCCCGGGCCTCGCCGCGGATCGACGACGCGAACGCGGCGAGCAGCACGGAATCCGAGGATCCCATCGACCCGATGCGGTCGACCAGCTGCCCGATCAGCTCGGCCCGTTCCTGGACGGACAGGCGGTTGAACTCGTCGGTGAGCAGGGTGTATTCGAAGAGCGTGTCGATGCGGTCCGAGCCGTAGTCCGGTCGCGCCGCGGGCAGCGCGGACGCGACGCCCACGATGAGGCCCGAGAGCAGCAGCATCCCCGCGCAGGCCCCGAACGCCGTGCGCGCCCGCCGATCGTGATGCAGCCGGTTCCAGTTGCGCTTCAGCCAGGGCACGGTCTTGGGGCGCGTCCGCTTCGTCGGGGCGGGCGCGGTGTCGAGGTCATCGAGCAGCGAGGGCTGGTTGTTGCTGTGGCTCATGCGCGGCTCCCTCGGGATCATGGTCGCAGCCCGGCGTTGCGGGCGGCTTGCTCGATGATGTCAGAAAAGAGATCGTCCTGCGTGCCTTCCACAATCCAGCCGGCGCTCCCGTCGAGATAGGACGCCTGTCGTCCCTCGCCCGATCCGCCGCGGTCGTGCCACTCGTCGGCGTCATAGAGCACCGGCAGCCGGACGAGTTCGCGGTCCGAACTGATAAAGTCGTTCCAGACCGTGGTGACGGGTCGCGCCAACTCGCCCGCGTTGGCAGCCCCGGTGAACTCGAGCACCAGCATCGCGAGCCCGGGCAGGTAGGCGTACGAGGTCCCGAAGGATTCGTGCACGGCCCGCCCTTCTTCCGCGGGGTCGTCCGAGAAGCGGTCCTGCGGGCATTTGTACGGGTCTTCGGCGATGAAGGGGGCTTCTGGGTCGTCGCCGAACGCGGGGTCGCGCCGGGGCAGTGGCGCGTCGATGTACCGCCCGAGGATGAACACGAGCGACGGCTCGTTGGAGTTGACGAAGTCGCCGTCGGACCCCAGGTCCGGGTCCACGATCGGGAGGACCTCTGGCAGCACGCCCCGCGACTCCTGATCGAGATACATCGTCAGGCCGATCTGCATCGAGCGGAGGTTGGCCAGGCATTTGGTGCGCCGGGCGGCGTCGCGGGCGGCGCCGATCGCTGGCAGCAGGATCGAGATCAGCGTCGCGATGATCGCGATCACGACGAGCAGTTCGATCAGGGTGAACGCCCGCGGTTTGGGGTGGTTCGGCGGCGTGCTGGCGGCGTGCGTGGTTGCCATCGTCTGTGATACCGGCGGGGATCGGGCGGGGTTCAGGGGGAACGGGGCGACGACCCGTTGGAGCCTAGATCGGCATTCGGGGCCCGGTTCTCGGATTCGTTTCCTGATCCACGATTCGTCGGGCCGCGGGGGTCTGGATGCTGCGGATCGTGGCCGCCTGGCGTTCGAACGCGGCCTTGAACTCCGGATCGGTCATGGCTTTCTGGATCGAGGCGGCGATCGATCCGGCCCCCTTGCGGACCTGGTGGGCCCTGAGCAGCGTGGCGATCAGGGCCGCCCCGAGCAACGCCGGTCCCTGGGCCGGGCCCGGCAGGTAGGGCGAGAGCGCACCCACGCCCCTGGTGAGCGAGTCGCTCGGGCTGGTCATCTCTTCGAGGACCCGGTCGGCGTGGAGCACCGCCGCGTCGAGGGCGGCGAGCCTGGCGTTGGCCAACGCGATCGCGGTCTCGGTCTCGGCGTGCTCGGGTGAGCCCGGCGGGAGCGAGTCGCGGTCGCTCTCGAGCGATTCGACCCGGGCCGCGACGGCATCGCGGGCTTGGGCGGCCTCGTTGCGCAGGTCGGTCGCCTGCGCGACGGTCTCCCGCAACGAGCCGCAGGCGCTCGGCGCGAGTGCCGAGAGAACGAGCAACGAGGTGATGATCAACGATCGAAGCATGTGTGCGCACTGCATGTGCGGATCTCCCACGCCGGGTGTGCACGGGCCGATCGGTCGGCGTTGGTCCGACGGGCCCGGCGGGGTGCTCACGATCCGTGGGGAGCGGTCGGGCGATGGTACCGCGCGTTGTCCGCGGCACAAGCGGATACAGACCGATCACAACCAAACAGCGCACACATCGGGATGTGGTATCAGCAAATCAGGTTCGGGGAGAGATCGCTCCGCGAACCATCCTGCAGAACGCGTGGGTGTCGGCGTGCCCGGAGCGGCGCGCGTGGACGCGTGCGATGAACGGTCGACCGAGCAGGGCGAGGTCCCCGATCAGATCGAGCAGTTTGTGGCGGGCGCACTCGTCGGGGAAGCGGAGGCTGTTGTCGATCGGTCCGTCGGGCCCGATGACGAGCAGGTCGGAAGGCGCGAACGATTCGAAGAGCCCGGCGGCGGCCGCCCGCCTGGCTTCTTGCTCGGTCGAGAACGTCCGGGCGGGTGCGATCGAGGCGGCGAAGTCGTCGGGGTCCCCGAGCCACCGCGCCGTTGCCGGGGTGACGGGCGAGTCGGGCCCGTAATCGAGCTGATACCGGTAATCGATCTCGTGGTGGGGCTCGGCGGTGATGAGCGTGTCGTCGCGTCGGTACTCGACCGCGCTCTCGAGGACCATGGGTTCGACCGGCGGGCCGAGCGTCTCGATCCCCGCGTCCAGGATGGCTCTGGTGAGCGTCGCGGAGGAGCCGTCCCCGATGGGGAGTTCGCCCGCGTCGCACTCGAGGATCGCGTCGGTGATGCCGAGCCCGGCGAGCGTGGCGAGCGCGTGTTCGGTCATCGCGGTCGGCGGGTTGCCGAGGCTGGTGCAGCGGGGGCGGAGCCCGGCGAACGCGGGGTGTGCGGGCGTGTCGCTGAGGTGGTCGAGGGTGGCGGGCGTGTCGGTGCCCAGGCGGCGGATCACGAGCCCGGTCCGCGACGGCGCCGGGCGGACCGTGAGCGAGGAATCCACGCCGGAGAAGAGCGCCCGTCCTGTCAGGGTGACCGGCGACGCGATGCTCTTGGCCGGAGGCGCGTTCACGGGCTCGTGCCCAGCGCTCTGTCGATTCTGGCGATCGCCTTGTCGGTGCGGCGTGTGAACTCGGACAGCGTTCGGAACGCGGAGTAGTTGGCCATCGCGGTGCGGGCGGGCATGGCGGGCATGCCGACGTAGGTCTCGCCCGCGGGGATGTCGTCCATCGCGACGGTGCCCCCGGCGATGCGGGCGTTGTCCCCGATGGTGATCTGATCTGAGAAGGTGACCGAGCCCCCGCACATGACGCGTTTTCCGATGGTGACCGATCCCCCGATGGTGACGCGTCCGCAGAGGATGGAGTCGTCGCCGACGGTGGTGTTGTGCCCGATGTGCACGAGGTTGTCGAGCTTGACGCGGTCGCCGAGGCGGGTGACGCCGAGCTTGGCTCGGTCGATCGTGGAGCCGGCGCCGATCTCGCACTCGGCGCCGATCTCGACGGTTCCGATCTGCGGGATGCGGATGGCGGGCTTGTCCTCGGTCGGGGGGATGAACCCGAACCCGTCGGACCCGATGACGGCGTTGGGGTGGACGACGCAGCGATCACCGAGTCGGCATCGGTCGGCGATGACGACGCCGGGGTGGAGCGTGGACCCTTCTCCGGTGTCGGCGTGGGCGCCGATGTGGACGCCGGCGATGAGGACGGCCGACGCCCCGACGCGCGCGCCGGGCCCGATGGTGCAGTTCGGGCCGACGCGGGCTGCCGGGTCCACCTGCGCCTCCGGGTCGACGGTGCTGCTCGGGTGGATGCCGGGCGGGGGGGTGTGGATGCCGGGGTCGATGCGCCCGAGGATCGCGGCGAACGCGGCGTCGGCGTCCGGGACTCGGATGATGGCGCGCCCGGGGGTCGAGCCCGGGATGTCGATGCCCTCGGAGACCAGGGCGGCCGAGCAGCGGCTCTCGGGCCACCGCTTGGCGAACTGGGCGGCGCGGATGAACGTCAGATCGCCCGGGCCCCCGGACTCGATGGCGGCGATGCCCGTGAGTTGCAGGTCGGCGGGCCCGTCCAGGGAACCGCCGAGCAACTCGGCGAGGTCGCCCGCGGCCATGCTCAGTTGGGCGTCATCGTCGTGATCGGGCATCGTGTACGCTCGTCCGGTGGGTCGGGTGAGGACGGGTGGGGTCACGCGGCTTGGTTGCTCACGGTGCTGCGTACTCGTTGTTCATCAGGGTGATCACGCGTTGGGTCAGATCGATCGACTCGTGCCGGTAGATCACGCCCTTGGTGATGATGGCGCGGTAGACGTCGTTGTCGGACGCGTCTTCGGGGATCGGGAACGTCGAGTCGTCGAGGATGACCACGTCGATGCCGTCGCGGTCGGCGATCTTGGTGACCGCGGCTTCGATCTTGCTGTACAACTGGCGGCGGAGGGCGCCCTGATCGATCGAGATGATCTGCTGCAGGGCGTTGCGTCGCGCCTCGGCGACCGCCCGCTGCTCCATGAACTCGCGGACCTTCTCTTTGTATTCGTCGGTGCCTGGCTTGAGCGTGGTCTCCAGATCGGTCTGGATCGCCTGGATGCGTGTGTTGATCTCTTCGAGTTGCGCCACGCGGGCGTCTCGCCGGGACTTGAGCTGGGCTTCGAGGGTGTCGCGTTCGTTGAGTTGCTCGAAGACCTCGACGATGTCGATAGTGGCGGTCGCGGTCGGCTGGGCCGGGGGGCGGGCGATCGAGGTGCTGGTGGCGTTGCTCGCGCCGGCGTGCCAGGCGACGGCGGCGGTCAGGACCAGCATCACGGGCAGGAAGGCCTTGATCTGGTCTCTGTTGAAGATGGGCGTGCTGTGCATGATTCGTTCTCCGTCCTGAATCGGTCCGCTGGGGCGTTGCGCCGGTGCGTGTGTCGTGGTGGGTCCTGTCTCGGATCGTACGTGCTCCGGGCCCGGCGGGTCGGGGCGGTGCCCGACGCCTGGGATCGGCGAAGCCGACGCGATCGCACGAAAATCTGGATCCCCGCCCGCCGCTCTTGGTAGGATCCGGGATGCCCGTCTTCCTCCGCTGGTTGTTGCGTCTTGGACCGTCCAACCCGATCGCGGTGCGTCTGGTCCAGAACGCGTCGCGTCGGAACAAGCACAACATGGTCAGATCCGGCTACCTGGCGGTGCTGATCCTGGTGCTGCTGTGGGCGGTTCTGGGCAACACGCAGGGCGGGGACGTGAGCTACCGCGAACTGGCGTCGAGCGGGGCGACGAGCTTCGCGTGGGTGGCGTACCTCCAGGTGGCGTTGATCTGCATCCTCAGCCCGGTGTTCATGGCCGGGGCGATCGCCCAGGAAGCCAACCCGCGGACGTGGGACATCCTGCTGACCACGCCGATGTCCAAGATGGAGATCGTGCTGGGGAACCTGTTCGGGCGGTTGTGGTTCGTGCTCGCGTTGCTGTTCGCCAGCCTCCCGCTGTTCGCGCTGACCCAGTTCTTCGGGGGCGTCCCGGGGCGCTCGATCATGGCCAGCTACCTGGTCGGTGCGGGGGCGGCGGTGCTGGTGGGCGCGATCGCGATCGCGCTCTCGGTGTCGCGCCTGGTCGGGCAGCGTGCGGTATTCGCGTTCTATGTGTCGGTGGTGACGTACCTGGCCGCGACGATCGCGGTGGACGCGTGGCTGCGATCGCGGGGGATGGGCGCGGGGCTGAACGGCGACGGCGTGACCGTCATGACCGCGGTGAACCCTTTCTTGGCGTTGCGTTCGCTGCTGAGCCCGACGAGCTACCCGGTCGCCGAGTTGGGGGCATACGGCGGGCTGAAGGCGCTCGCGTTCGAGACACCGGTGCGGGCCTGGGTGTGGGGCACGCTTCTGATCAGCGCGGCGCTGATGCTGGCGAGCACGCTGACGGTGCGATCGGGCGGGCTCCGTCAGATCGCGGCCGGTTCGTCGGGCATCCCGTGGTACCGCCGGGCGATGGGCCTGGGCGCGAAGGGGGCCGAGCACCGCCCGCCCCGCACCGTGTGGCTCAACCCGATCGCGTGGCGCGAGGCGGCGGCCCGGAACGCGACGTTCTGGCGGATCCTGGCCCGGTGGAGCTTCATCGCGCTCGGGGGCGTGCTGGGCGTGGCGGTGGTCGTGCTGTTCCACACGGGCACGCTCTCGCCGGGTGATTTCAGGTTCGTGGTCCGGTCGGTCGTGTTCACGGAGGTGTTCGTGATCGCGCTGGTCGCGATCAACATGGCGGCGACGGCGGTTTCTCGAGAGCGCGAGGACGGGACGCTGGACCTGATCCTGACCACGCCGATCACGCCCGGGATGTACCTGACCGGCAAGCTCCGGGGCCTGATCGCGTACCTGATCCCGCTGATCGCGGTGCCGGTGTTCACGATCGGGATCGCGGGCCTGTACGCGTACTTCGGCAACAACATCCGCGAGGGCGGCACGATGGTCGCCGAGCGGATCGGCAACACGGGGGTGCCCGTGTCGGCGGTGCTCCCGGAGGCCGGGCTCATCGCCGCGTTGGTCCTGGTTCCGTTCATCGCGTTCTGTGTCATGGTGGGTCTGCAGTGGTCGCTGAAGAGCAAGGGCACGCTGGGCTCGGTGATCGGCACGGTCGCGGTGGTGGGGATCATCACCGGCATCATCGGGTTGTGCGGGTGGCAGAGCGGGCAGGACATGCCGGTGATCGGGCCGGCGATCGCGGCGCTGTCCCCGGCGAGCCTGCTGGACGCGCTGGTCGCGCCGGTGCAGCGCATGAACGAGACCGTGGACGACGCGGGCCTTGGCGCGGCGCGGGTCTCGCTCGCGATCGGGGCCGTCGTGAGCGCGGCGATCTACATCGCGGTGGTCTACGCGGTCCACGCCGCGATGGTCCGCGGCTTCGACTTCACGGTGCGCAAGCTGGCGGGGACGAAGTAAGCATGACGATCTACGAGATCACGAAGACCGACATCGTCCGGCTTGAGGAATCGACCTTCGGAGCGAATCAGATCCGGGAGCGCGAAGACCTGCAGCGGTTGCTCCGCGAGAACATCGAGATCATCAGCCCGGGAACGCTCGTCGTGGCCGAGGAGTTCGGGCAGTGGGAGGACTCGCGGCGCCGCATCGACCTGCTCGGCATCGACGCCGACGACGCGAGGCTTGTCGTCATCGAGTTGAAGAGATCGAGCGGCGGCGGGCATATGGAACTCCAGGCGCTGCGGTATGCCGCGATGGCGTCGACGATGACCTACGCGAAGGTGGTCGAGGTGTTCTCCGCGTATCTCGGCAGACTCGGGCGAGAGAACGACGATCCCGAGGAGATTCTGCTCGGGCATCTCGGGTGGGACGAGCCGAATGAAGAGGAGTTTGCGCAGGATGTCCGGATCGTGCTCGCGGCGGGGGACTTCTCGAAAGAACTGACCACCGCCGTCATGTGGCTGAACGAGCGTGAGATCGATATCACGTGTGTGCGATTGAACCCCTACAAGCTCGAGGATCGGGTTCTTCTCGACGTGCAGCAGGTCGTTCCGCTGCCTGAAGCCGCGGACTACCAGATCCGAATCGCTCAGAAGCAGAGCTCCGAGCGGGCCTCAAAACGTTCTGTGCGCTACGGCGATTCGAAGCATCTCGCGGCAGCGATCGAGGAGTACCTCAGAGACGAGATCGGGTGCCCGTTCACGCAGAGGCAGGGGAAGATGGTCAAGTTCCTGACCGAAGAACTGGACAGGATTCTGCCTCCGGTCGGGACATCGTGGCCGCGCCTGGCGAGACGGACACCGTTTGTTCTCTGGGTGAAGATCAACAACCGGAGGCCGGGTATCTATCTGGTCGCCGAGTTGGGGACCTTCCCCAACCGGTCCCTGCGCCGGCACATGGTCCATCGGTTCCGCGACGCGGGCTGTTCCATCGATCGACGCGGCGACCGGATCGAGGCTGTCTATACCAGGTGCTGCTCGGTCGGGCACCGGTTCTCGGCAGCATCGATCGACCAGGTCGGTGAGCACGAAGCGGTCGAGCGCTTCGCGACCCTCTGGGATCGCTTCCGAGCCGACCTGGCGCCTGTCATCCCGGTCCTCGAAACCACGGACTGGCGGCGAGCGTCGGTCCCGGGGTAGCGCTCAGAACTGCTTTCGCATGCGGGCGGTGGGCACGCCCATCTGGTCGCGGTACTTGGCGACCGTCCGGCGGGCGATCTCGATGCCCTTCCCGTTGAGCAGCTTGACGAGTTTCTCGTCGCTCAGCGGCTTGGCCTTGTCCTCGTTGTCGATCAGGTCCTGGAGGGTCGCGCGGACCGAGTTGGCGCTGACGTCCGGGCCCGATTCGGTCGCGAGCCCTCCCGAGAAGAACGAGCGGAGCGGGACGACGCCCCTTGGGGTCATCAGGTGCTTCTCTGAGACGGCACGCGAGACGGTCGCGACGTGGATGCCCAGGCGGTCGGCGATGGTCTTCATGGGAAGCGGCTTGAGGGACTCGGGGCCGGCGTCGAAGAAGTCGCGCTGCTCGTCGATCACCGCGTTGATCACGCGGAGCAGCGTGTGCTTGCGCTGCTCGACGGCGTCCATCAGCCAGTTCGCGTTCGAGAGGTTTTTGCGGAGGAACTCGCGGTCGCGTTTCTCGGTCGAGCGGTCCTTGGCGAGGCGCTCGTACTCCGCGGAGACCCGGACGCTGGGCACGCGCCCGTCGTTGAGGTACGCGTAGTAGCGGTCGTTCTCTTCGTCGTACTCGATGGTCGCGTCGGGCGTGATCGCCTGGGGGGCGTCCTCGGTGAGCCCGCGCGCCGGCGCGAGGCTGAGGCGGCGCATCTGCTCGATCCCCGCGTTGATCTCGTCGAGCGTCAGGCCCGAGCGCGCCGCGATCTTGGGCAGGCGGTTCTTCATCAGGTCCTCGAAGAACTCGGCGATCAGGCGCCGGGCGGCGGCGAGCGCCTCGAGGTTGACGATCGGCATGTCCGGGTCGTCGTCGGCCCGGTCCGAGAGGGCGTCGATCTGGATGAGCAGGCACTCGCGGGCATCGCGCGCCGCGACGCCGCTCGGTTCGAGCAGAAGCTGCACGGCGTGGAGCGCCAGCTCCCATTCGGTCTCGGACGGATCGAGGCCGCGGACCAGTTTCGACTCCCGCTGGGTGATCTCATCGAACGAAGCTCGGAGATAGCCGTCTTCGTCGAGTTGGTTGATGATCGCGCGTCCGAGTTGTTCGACGCGTCCGTCGATATCGCACAGCGACCATTGCGCGAGCAGTTGGTCGCCCAGCGAGCCGACGCGAGCTTGCGCTTGTGACATCGCGTCCATCTTCGCGTCACGCTCGCCGGTCTCGCGGGCGCGGGGGCGTGGTCCGTCGAAGTCTCTGGCCCGCGTGTCGAACGAGTTCTCGGCCGCGTCGGGGTTGTTGGTCGAGTAGTCGTCGAGGCGCTCGAACTCGGACGGGGACGCGCCGTCTACGTCGAGTTCCGCTTCGGCGGAGGTGGGGGGCTGATCGATCGGGGCGTCGGCCTGGAACTCTGTGAGTTCGAGGGTGGGGTTGGATTCGAGTTCTTGCTCGATGCGCTCGACCAGTTCGGTCAGTGGCATCTGCAGGATCTCCATGGACTGGATCATCCTGGGTGCCAGCTTCATCTGCTGGCCGAGCTTCATCTGTTGGGAGTGCTCGAAACGCATGGTCGTGTGGGGATGGCGGGCGCCGGGGGTTCTCTGTGGGTTACTCCATCATCGATTGCCGTCCCGCGATGGCGTCGGCGAGGACGGCCTTGTTGGCGAACTCGAGGGATCCGCCGGTCGGCAGACCCCGCGCAAGCCGGCTGACCCGCACGGGCAAGGGCCGCAAACGATCGGCCAGGTAGAGGGCGGTCCCATCGCCCTCAACGGTCGGGTTGAGCCCGAGCACGACCTCCTCGATCGTGACCGGGTCGACGCCCTCGGGCGTGAACCGGGCGGGGTCGCTCAGGCGCTCGAGCAGGGTGCCCACGGTCAGGTCGCCCGGGCCCACGTTGTCCAGCGGGCTCAGGCGCCCCATCAGCACGTGGTAGAGCCCCTTGTACATCCCGGTCTGCTCGAGGGCGATCAGGTCCTTGGGTTGCTCGACGACCAGCACGCTGGCACGGTCTCGCTTCGGATCGGCGCAGATCGAGCAGCGATCCGCATCCCCCAGGTTGAAGCAGGCCGCGCAGTGGCGGACGGATCCTTTGACGGCCTCGATCGCGGCCGAGAGACGCAGTGCGTCGGGCTCGTCGGACTTGAGCACGTGGAACGCCAGGCGCTCGGCGGATCGGCGTCCGATGCCGGGCAGCTTGGCGAGTTCGTCGATGAGCACCCGGACGGGTTCGGGGTAGGCCGAAGAAGCGCCGTGGGGGTGTCTGGAAGGGCTCTGGTTGGCTTGCGCTCGCCTCGCCATGACGGATGGTACGCGATTTGCTCTAGGGTCGGTGTTCGGGCCAGGACGGAACATCCTGGACCGATCGATCCTGGCAGCGATGATCTGTTGCTGGAAACGCGTGGTCCGCCCGAATCCGTGTGCTGATCGGACTTTGGAGCCAAAAAGTCACCAAGATGGGGTTCTCGACGGTTGCGGGTGTGTGCGGCATTGGGTACGTTCCGCACACATCAGACAGCCCTTGGACCGCGCTTGGAGAGAGGTTGGTCCCGGGGCTGTCGGTGCGTTTGGGGCTACCGGTGCCAGCCCGCAACCGGCCGGTATGCCCGGCGTACACCTGTGTGTCGGCACGGAGTCGCGGGACGGATCGAACGTCACCGCCCGGGCTGGCCGCCCGCGGCGTATGAACCGCGCGGGTCACTCGGTGAACATGTAGACGATCGTGAGTTCGAGATGCGTACCCGTGCCCCCGGTGTCTTGTTGTCTATCGCGTTGATCGGATCGGTGGCGATCGCCCTGCCGCCTGGTTCGGCTCCCCCGGACGAAGTCGTATCGTTGGTCAAGATTGCGACAGGCGATGATCTCCTCGTGACCCCCGCGTCCGGCGGGATCGTGATCGGCGGGGAGCGGCACCTGTTCGAGACGGTCGGGTTCGACACGGTCGAAACAGATGACGATGGGGAAACGCCGGCGTTGATCGGTGTCTTTGCCAATGAGTCCGGGTTCGTGGTGCTGCCCGTGGACGACAAAAAAGTCCGCCTGCTGGGGGTGGTCATGCTGATCCTCGATGGCGACGAGCTGATCGATCAGCACGCGAGCGTGTACGAGATCGAACGCCTGCCCGACGCCCGTGGGATGCAGGACGGAGTCGGTCTCGGTGCGGCGGGCGTTCTGCTCGGCGAGGGTGACCGCGAGATCTCATACGCGTTGGCGATCGATATCGGCGCCGGGACCAGCACCTTCCGGATAGAGGGCGATACCGCGTACCTCAACGGTGACCTTGGATCGATCACATACCGTCAGGTGCGGCATCTCATCGAGAACCACCCCGAGGTCGTCCGCATCGTCTTCGAGCGGGTGCCGGGGTCGGTCAACGACGAGGTCAATGTGCTGACCGGCCGTCTTGTGCGCAACGCCGGGTACGCCACAGAGTTGCTGCCACAGTCTGTGATCTCATCCGGCGGTGTGGATCTGTTCCTGGCGGGCGAGGAGCGGGTTGTCGCCGATGGAGCGCGGATCGGGGTGCACTCCTGGGGTGACCCGGGCGGCGACACCGAGCCGGCGGATCTGCCCCGGGATCATCCCGCGCACGCCCACCATGTGTCGTACTTCTCTGAGATCATGCCCAACGGTGTCGAGTTCTACTTCTATACGCTCCGTGCCGCTGCGTTCGAAGACATCCACTGGATGGCTCCGGGAGAGATCAGTCACTGGGGCCTCGCGACGGACTGAAAGAAAGACGCGGGGTCACGGGCAGCCGGCGTTGAATGCGGCGATGAAGTCGGCGATGTCGAAGAAGTTGAAAGCGCCGACCGGGGTGGCGATGTCGGCGTTGCGATCGCGGGCATTGAAGCCGGCGATGAAGTCGGCGATGTCGAAGAAGTTCACGAGCCGATCGCGGTTGTAGTCGGCCAGACACCCGGTGGCGCAGTCCCCGAAGCCGCAGAAGAACTCGACGCGTGCGACGCGCGACAGCGCCGGCTGCGTCTGCGCGGGATCGTCCACCCGCCACTGCAGGAAGTAGACCTCGCCCTCGAGCGCCGGGCTGAATGGGATGGGCCAGAACGCGGTGGCGCTGGCCTCGATGCCGTCGGGATCAGACGCGGTGTAGGCCCCAACGACGAGGTCTTCGGCGACCTGGCCGCCCACGGGCGGGCTGGTCGATGCGACGAGGGTCGCGGTGGCTCCCTCGCCCACGTTTCCCACGCCGATCTTGAAACCGTCGTCCCCGATCAGCGGGGGGCTGATCGCGATCATGCGCGGCACACGCCCCTGCGAGTCCGGCACGCCCGGGCCCGGGACCAGTCGGGGGTTGGGCTGGTTCCCGGGCGAGAAGAACAGGTCGGGCTGGTCGAAGGGGAACTCCTCGTTGGCGACCCGGGGATCGGTCAGCCCGGTCTGCATGAAGGCGACGATGTCGGCGCGGTCTTGCTGGTTGATGAAGATCCCGGGGATGGTGCCGTTGATGTTCTCGAGGAAGTGGTCGTCGCCGGCGTAGAAGTCGACCACCTGGGCGAGCGTGGTGAACTCGCCGTTGTGCATGAAGGTCCGCTTGAGCCCGGCGTTCCGCAGCCCCGGGACCTTGAACTTGCCGCGATCGAAGAAGTCGCCCGTGACCGCTTGGCGTCCGATGTCTTCTTCGATCGGGCGCACCCCGATGTTGCGGAAGGACTGATCCGTGAAGAGCGGCGGGATGTGGCAGAAGGTGCAGAACTCGGTCTGGAACGCGAGCCACCCGCGGGCTTCGGCCGCGCTGAAGGCGCTGCTGTCGCCCTGCACGAACGCGTCCCAGGGGGTCTGATCGGCGATGAGCGTGCGCTCGTAGGTCGCGATCGCCTTGGCGATGCGGACCGGCGTGATCGTGGGGTCCCCGAACGCTCGCTCGAACAGTTCCGGGTACGTCCGGGCGGCGAGGACCGCGGCTTCCATGTCGGGGGGGAGGTCCGAGCCGAGCGCCATCGGTCGGGCGTGGGCGAGTTTCTCGGCGATCGACGGCCAGTCGCGGTCCGAGTGCGCCATCTCGATATCGCTCAGCGGCGGGCCGAGGACCTGGTTTTCCAGAGCGGCGAAACCGGGGAGCACGACCTCGTCGGTCTCCGGATCGATCAGCACGTCGTTGGCGCGTCCGTCCCAGAACAACTCGAGGGGGTACGCCGCGTTGATGACCGGGTTGGCGGTCCGCCCGGTGACCTGGCGCCCCAGCCCGAAGACCGGGTGGGCGTCGTACGCCGTGTCCGCGTCCTGGGCGATCACCCCCGGCGAGCCTTGGATGTCGTCGTCGGTGCCGGTGATGCCGTCCGGCCCGGGGTTGGTGCCGATTCGCGGGTCGGCGCCGCCGGCGAATGACTGGTGGCACGTCGCGCACGACACGGTGTTGTCGGTGCTGAGTTGCTCGTCGAAGAACAGGATCTTGCCCAGCACACGCTTCTCTTCGGTGAACTGGTTGCCGATCGGGAAATCCACATCGGCGAGCAGGGAGGTGACACCTCCTCGCCCGTCGGCCTTGCCTTGCAGCAGCAGGATGCCCAGGACGCCGGGCGCCGCGATCGCGGCGATACCCAGCGGGGTGTTCAGCTTCTTGAGATATGCCATGGTGTGGTACTCCGGTCGCTCAACGGAGAACGTTGTCCGTTCTTGCGGCGAACCGCCGTGCAGATTGTGGGGCGTGGGGGGTCCTCGACAGGAATCAAGATACACCGCCCGTTCCGAGCCGGCGACGAAAATCGGGGCCCGGGGAGGGTCCGCGGTCAGCGTGGGGGCATACGAGCAGCTTTGATAGGTGTTTGTGCGTGCGGCCTCTGTCGGATGCGGTTATGGGCAGCCGGTGTTGAACAGAGCGATGTACCCGGCGATGTCGAAGAAGTTGAGGGTGCCGAAGGGCTCGGCGAGATCGGCACTCGGATCCCCGGCGTTGAAGAACGCGATGAACGCCGCGATATCGAAGAAGTTGAGGGTCCCAAAGGGTTCGGCCAGGTCGGCGGGGCAACCCACGCCGGTGCCCGCCCACGCGGCGATGTCCGAGGGGCTGACGCCTCCGGTCGGCACGGGCGTGGCCGGGTCGGGCGTGAACGCCCCGGAGCCCGCGTCGATGTCGAAACGGTACACGCCCTCGACTCCGTCGATGACGTCGGATTCGTCGAGCGCGAACAGGGATCCGGGCAGCGTGTCCATGCCCTGGAGGGTCCCCTGCAGCCCGACATCGAAGCCGGAGCCGGTGAAGGCCGGCACGCCCGATTCGGGGTCGATGCCGAAGGCTTGGATCGTCGCGTCGCTGCCGTGCGAGACGAACATGATGCCCGCGTCGAACGCGAACCCCTTGGGCGAATCGCCCGGGGATGTGAACGGGCTGCCGGGGATCGCGGTCAGATCGCCCGTGCTTTGGTTGATCGAGTAGCCGGCGAACGCGTTGCCGCCCGCGCTGATCCCGCCGGCCGCGTAGAGATAGGCGCCGTCCGGTGTCACCCCGAGGGCGACGCCCGAGACGGGCAGCGTGTAGGAACGATCGAACGCGATGTCGCTGGCGGTGATTCGGAACTGGCGGACGGTCGAGCCGAACGAATCGTTCGCGTACACCCAGCCGCCGGTCGGGTGCACGGCGATCGAGGTCAGGAATGTGCCGGCGGGCTCGGTGTCCGCGAGCGAGAGCGTGCCGGCGCCGGCGTCCCAGTCGTACAGGAGGATCGTGTTGGTCGCGGAAAGCGTGGTGACGCAGACGGCGAGAAGGTCATCGCGGACCCAGGCGATGTCGAGCCCGGCCTCGGGCAGCAGGACGGTATCGGCGACCGAGAGGGTGCCGTCGGTCCCGACGCGCAGCACGGTGATCTGCTCGGGGCTGCTCCCGGACGCGTGGTTGACCGCCAGGTGCGACCCGTCCGGGGAGAGATCGATCGCGAACGCGTTGCACGCGGCGCACGGCTGGCTGGTCGAGGCCCGCGACCCGGTGACGACCCGATCGGCCAACGTCAGCGAGCCGTCCTGATTGACGCGGAGGGACGAGACGCTGCCCTCCAGGTTGCCGTCGTTGGCGACGAAGACGTGCGGGTCGGCGGCCTGGGCGAACGCGGCGGACGACGCGAGCATCGGGACGAAGAGGGCGCGGATCGGCATGGCGGGTCTCCTGTGGTTGTCCACAGGTTCTCACAGATCCGGCCGGTCTTCAAGGGTTTTCGGCGCCGGGGCAGCCCGCCCCGAAAACCGAAAAGAACTCGGCGATGTCGAAGAAGTTCAGCGTGCCGAACGGTGCCGCGAGATCGGCCGCCGGGTCGCCCTGATTGAACAGCCCGATGTACGCCGAGATATCGAAGAAGTTGAGTGTCCCGAAAGGTTCGGCCAGGTCCGCGGGCGAGCACATCGGTCCGGCTTCGTAGGGCCCGATGTCGACGATCGGGGCGGGCCCGGGCCCGGTGTCGGGGACCCACGAGGCGTCGATGCGGCGGGGCTTGGCGTCCAGATCGTTCGTCAGCCACGCGGGCACACGGAACGACGCGCCCGCATCGACCATCGCCGAGCCGGCGCCGGCGCGCAGGTCCTCGTCTCCCGAGAAGAGCACGCCGTCGTCTCCGAGCGGATCGGCGAAGACCGGATCGGCGTCGAGCAGGCGGCTGATATCGAACGCGAAGATCGGGTTCTTGAACGCCGACTCCACGATCGTGTCGTACAACGCGAAGTTGCCGTTCTCCGAAACCATGTTCTCGTTGAGCGGCAGGATGACCTCCTGCGACCGGTTGGCCCACACGACCGTGTTGATGAACGCGTACACATCGCCGGCTTCGGAGAACTCGTACACCCCCGCGGCCCGGTTGGTCGACGTGTTGCCCACGATGGCGCAGTTGTGGAACTCGACATTCGCGATGTTGTCGGCGAGCACGCCCCCGCCCCCTCCGTCGGCGTGGTTCGCGAGCATCACGCAGTTGGCGTACACGGTGTCGCTGAAGATGGTGAACACGGCGCCGCCTCCGCCCGCGCCGTTCGCGCGGTTCCCGATAAAGACACACGACTCGACGCGGGCGCGGTCGGGGTCCGTGCCGCCGAAGCTCGAATCGCCGATCGCTGCGCCGAAGCTGGAGTCAAGAAACCCGGATCCCCCGATCGAGTTGTTGATGAAGCGGCAGCCGCGGATCCTGGCGGCTGTTCTGTGGATCGTCATCGCTCCCCCGAAGCGGTTCGCGGCGTTGGACTCGAACGTGCAGCCCTCGAACACCGGCGAGCCTTGCGCGACCATCACCGCGCCCGCGCCGGCCTCGACGCCGGCGAAGGGCCCGCTGAGCGCGACGAAGACCGACGCGTCGGCCGATCCGTAGTTCCTGGTGAACAGGCAGTCGCGGAACACGGCGTCCGACGCGACCAGCAGCGCCCCGCCCGCGGAGTCGTCGCGTCGGGCCGGCCACCAGCCCTCGCCGAAGGGTCTGTCGGCGTGACCGCCCTCGACCACGAATCCGTCCACGACCGCGGAAGCGCTGTTCATCCAGCTCTCGATCACGTGGTACGCGTTGTCGGTTCGGGTGGTGTTGCCCGGCAACGGACCGCCGTCATCGTTGCCGAGCAGGTCGCCGGACAGCACGCTCGGGAACATGCCGGTGTCCCTGGTGTTCCGCGCGTTGGGGTCGTCGCTGGCGAGACCGGTGTACCCGCCCCGCATCGCGGCGCCGTCGACCAGGACGAAACTCGCGAGCCGATCGCCGGTGCCCCCCGGGTTCGCGGCGGATCGGTCGGGCGTGTACACCCCGCCGGCGACACGGATCTCGGCAGGACCGATCGCGGCCGACAACGCGTCCTGCACGGAGACAAACGCGGTGTCCCACGACAATCCGTCGCCCCCCGGCGCGGCATCATCGTCGACGTAGATGATCTGCGGCGGGGGG
>DIYM01000052.1 GCA_002429045.1 Phycisphaerales bacterium UBA6054 | reverse complement strand
TGTTGAGCTCGTAAGAGATCGTGAGCTCCGCCTTGATGACTTCCCCCCCGGACACGGTCGTCGTGATGGGCGACAGCGTCCGGCTCGCCAGATCGGCCCAACGCCGCCTCTCTGCCCCGCCGGTGTAACCGATCAGCTGGTGGGTCGTCAGCGGCGTCCAGTTCCGTGCCGCGATCACGGCCCCGGGCGCCGGGGCGGTCTTGTCATAGAACAGCGAAAGACCCACGCCCCCGATCTCTTCGCCCCTGGACCATGCCGAGTTGTTCGGGCCGTCCGGGTAGCTTTGATCGACGATGCTGCCGCCGCCCGTCGCGTCCGAGTAATCCTCGATGCCGCGCTCTTGCTCGTACATATCGAACGCTTGGTTGTAGTAAAAGCTATACGGCTTGCGCGTCGCGATCACCGCGTAGTAGCAGGGCGTGTTGATCGCGATGTACGCCTCGTCGACCTCCTCGATCTCGATCCCGCTTGCAACGGCTTCCTCGCAAGGGAACTCCGCACCGCGGTCGATCGGTCCGCCGGGGCCGAACAGGTGACCCGCCCCGCCGACGTACAACGGGACCAGATCGAACTTGAGCCCGTCACGCGCCAGGGGCCGGTTGAACTTGCTGGGATCGGGATCCTCGTCCCGCCAGCGGGGCGCCTCGGCGGAGGTTGCGACCGGCAACTGATCGTCCAGGTTGGACCCGGCGCCGGGCGGGCTGAGGAGATCCGTGGCGCGTGGCGATCCGTCCTGGAGCGCCAGCCGGGCGGCCATGTCGCTCACCAGAGACCCGATCACCTTGGCGCCGCTGTACTGCTCCCGCACGGCTCCCATCGACGTTCTGGAATCCGAGTCGTGCGCGAACGCGGTCGTCAGCCCCGAATCCGCCGGCGCCATGAAGTGCGACCAGTGCTCGTACTGGCGGTCGATCGCGTCGCTCAGGAATGTCCAGTCCCGTCCGTAGTTCGGGTCGGTGCTCGTCGGGTCGAACTTGTCGCCCGAGGCGATCCAGCCGGCCGCGAGCATGTAGCTCTGGATGCCGGAGTAGCTGCCGTCGAACCCCCTCGCCTCCTGCATCGCGACCCGTTGGCCCGTCCAGGGGCTGGGGATCTCCACGATCCATCGCGCGTATTCCTCGGCGATATCCAGAACCATGTCCGGATCCGCGAGGTGCTGGTTCTGAGTCGCCCACAGGCGGCCCGCCTCATAGAGGAACGGCAGGAAGTGGGCGTCCTGGTTCCGCGTCGAGGTCGGGTTCGTGTTCAGCACGTGGCAGAGCTGGATCACGACCGCCGGCAGCAGCGCGGCGCGGTCGCCCCCGTCGAGCAGCCCGTAGACGCGCCCCCAGTGCATGCCCATCCCCAGCGTGTCGGTTCCCGCAAGACCCAGGAGCCCGTGATGAAGACTGTTCTCACCTTCGCTCCTCCGCAGGCGCGTGCCCTGGATGTGCCGCCCGTACGCCAGCATCGCGCACCGCGCCCGCTTCTTGAAGCCCGCGTTGCCGTGATAGGGGTTCGCGTTGGTGTCGTCCCAGCCAGCCCAGAACATCATCGACGCCCCGAAAGAATCGAAGTTGTACACGCTGTTCGGCTTGTCCGCGTACCGGAGGTACCCGCTCGCCCCGGACGGCTCGTGATCGATCGACCCGAGCATGCCGCTGGTGGTATCGAGCACCTGGTACTCGAGCGCCGTATGGATCGACGGCAACGACTGCGGATAGTCGCCGAGACTGAAGTAATCGCGGTAGTTGCTCAGGATGTGGGTTTCCTGAGACGCGAAGCTCTCGACAATGCTCCCGTGCGCCGCCAAGCCGGTCGCTTCGATCTCCGCGATGCGATCCCGGAGCACCCCGTCGTCCGGTGACCAGATCGTGTAGTTCTGCGTTTCCGTGACGCCGGCCCGGATGTAGTGCCGGGCGGCATACCGGGTGTTGCAGAGCACGAACGGGAAACGCCGCGCCTCGATCGACCAACCCGGCGCCAGATCCATGCTGAGCAGCTCTGTGGTCGCTCCGAAGCTCTCGGGGCTTCCGAACTTGTTGTTGGCGCTGTCCCAGTTGTCATCGAGAACGGAGGTCGCGCCGTCCGTCGCGATCTCCAGAGGGTTCGTCACGCCGGTCAACCAGAGATCGTACAGCGTGCTGTCCGTCGGCACGTACGCATGGGCCCCGGTCGCGGGGAGACCATCGACCCCGCGCAGATGAGAGAACGGCGCGTACGCGCCCCAGTACAGCGCTTCCTGGTTGGTCTCGAAGGCGTACCCCTCGTTGTTGGTGGATTTGACGATGACGCGGTACACGCCCGGCTCCCCAGCGGGAAGATCGAAGCGATGCACCCCACCGAGCGGCGCATCGCCGACGATCGAATAGTCGGTCGCGGTGTGCGTCCTGATCGCCCAGTACACGATCTCGCCCTTGGGCCCGATGCAGCACACGAGCGATCGGTCCAGCGGGCTGGGCACGTAGGACCCCCCGCTGAGCTCAAGCTCGGTCACGGTCATGCCCTGGTCGCCCAGGCCGTGGTGATACACCATGAGCTGCCGGGGCTGCATGTTTTCGCCGGAGTTGGGGAGATCGCCCGGGGCCCACTCTGTGATCTGATCGCCCGCGGCCGTCTCGATCCAGCTCGGGGGGATCGTGTCGTGGGCCGGTTCAGCGCTGATGAGCTCTTGCGAGTCGAGCCCCGAGGCGCTGTCGGTCGGCATCGCCCCGTCGGCGGTGTTATCGAGGCGGAGCTCGACATCCCAAGGAGAAACACCGAGCGTGTCGTTGGGGTTCGCCCACCGGAACGCCGCATAGGACACATCGCCCAGCAGCGACGTGTTCTCGTCCAGAGCCGCCTGATCCGTGCTGCTCGGGCCGTTGGGCGCCGGCCAGACCGTGTCGCGCCCTCCGATCACGCCGCTCCACCCGCGCCCGGCGAGCGTGTACATCGCCTCGGAGCGGACCCCGGCACCGATCGAGCCGCCGCCGCTCCAGGTGCCGTTGAGCAGGGGCGGGGAGTCCACGGTCGACCCGGACGGCACCACCGACACGGGGCTGTACGGCACGCCATCGATCCAGCACGCGGCCTTGCCCGATGCCTCGTCGTAGCCCCAATCGATCGTCCGGAAGACGCCGTCATCCAGATCCGCGTTCACCCGCCACATCCGGACACGCTCATCACCGTCCGTGTCCGTCGGCCCGCTGTCGCCGACCACGAAGTACAGGTCCTGGGTGTCGTGCCGGTAGGCGATCGTCATGCCGGCGTAGTGGTTGGTATCGACGATCCCCTGATTCCACAGAATCCGCCCGGGTGTATGGGCCCCTCCGTTTGTCGTATCGAGGATCTCGTACTCGGACTCGGGCGCCAACCGGATTCGAAGGCGAGCGTGAATCGCGTCACCGGGATCCACCGCATGCCCGCCTCCGGGGAAGGCCGGGCAGGCGTTGAACGGCTCGGCGGTCAGCAGCACATCGCCACGCCCGTGGAACCGGACCATCTCGTCATCCACATCGCCGGGGAGCGGGGGCAGCGCAGCCGTTGCCGCAGAAACCAGCGTGCCAGCCGCCATTCCAAGCATGACACCGGACCGGGGGAGCGACACGAGTCGCCGGCTGCGCAAAGTGTTCGTGAGCATCGGGTTACCCTTTCGGGAGCGGGTCTTGGATGGTTTTATAAGTACTGAATTAGATTGACGAGTAGACATATTGCGCCGCAACATACTGGTCATCTCCGCATCCGAGCAACAGAAATGTTTGATGTTTTGTATTTCATCAGAAGCGACCCGCTCGAACCGGGGGCCGGCCGGATCATGCCGCGGAGTCCGCCGGCGGATACGATGCGGCCCGCATGCGCCTGAACCGGACCGCCAAACCGCACGGCGTCCGCCACGGCACAGAAACGCCCCCCTGTTCGGCGGGGGGCGGCTCGGACGCGAACGGAACGGGCCAGGTTGCTCAGGGGCAACCCGAGTTGAACTGCGCGATGAAATCGACGAAGTCGAAGAAGTTCAGCAAGTTGTCGCCGTTGAAGTCAGCCTGGCAGGCCGGGGCGACCGCTCCTTGGAAGACGAGGTACGCCGGTTCGGTGAACTCGGACCCGCCGTTCGGGCTTGTGACTCGGCAGATGTACTCCCCCTCGGTTTCAGGGCCGGCATTGATGCTCAGCAAGCTCGTGGTCGCTCCGGCGTAGTTGTCGCCGTTGGCGACTGGGCTGCCGTCTTTGAACCACTGGTACGCGCTCGCGTTGGTCGCGATGACCTCCATCGTCGGGCCGAACCCGGGCGTCTGCACCACGAGGCTCTGCGGCTGCACCGCGATGATGGCGCCGAGGAAGAACTGGTACACGGCGTCTTGGTCGCCGATGTCACCAGATGGATCGGAAACATAAATCAGGTTCTGGATCATGGCAATCGAGGCTCCAAACTGTCCTGCTCGACCACCCGTCGGCTCGAGCGTTGCGACCGGGGAGGAGAGGGGGGGGCTAAACAGCTTGACCACCGCGTACGGCACGCTTACTGGGCCGCTGCGGCGGGATGAGTGCACCGCGATGAGGCCGTCATCGCTGATCTCCGCCCTCACCTCGAAGTTCTGGTTTTGTACGCCTTGGTTGGGATTCATCAGGTTGAGCGGGGTTGTGAGCATGCCCGTTTCGATGTCGTAGACGTACGCGGAACCGGTGTTCTCGCCGAAGGGGTCGTCGAAGGGCGCACACACGACCAGGGACTCGCTGTTCATCGCGATCCAGTCGCCCCAGCGGTCGCCGAACTCGTTGTCTGGCGGGGGCTGGACCTCGTGCCGCAGCGCGCCGGTGTCCGTGTCGATGAGATAGACCGCTTGGCCCCCGGTCTCGGTGAGTCCTCTCTGGGCGACCGCGAGCAGGCCGTCTTTGAGTTCGATATGACGCCCGAAGAACGTGCTGTCAACGCCGGGCGCGTACGTGTCGGCGTAGAAGACATCGATCTGCGACCCGTCGGTCGCATCAAAGAGGTAGACAGCGCCTTTCCCGTTGTCATATCGGGGTTGACTCACCGCGACGATGCCGTTGTCGATGGTGATGTCGGCGCCGAAGCCCGAATCGTCGTTGATCGCGTTGAGCGGTTCGAGTTCGAAGCGGAGATCTCCGGACAGCAGATCGTACACGAACACCTGATCTCCTCCCCCCGGACCGGTTAATTGGCCAGTGGAGGTTGAGACAACGAAGCTGCTCTCGTCTGCGGCAACCTGACTCCCGAAGAACGGCACGTCCGACGCTGGCACCGCGGGCGGCGCGGTGATCTCATGGATGACCGATCCGAAGATGACGCTATGGACGAACACACGGCTGCTGTCGGATGAAATGGAAGGAGCTCCGACGACAACGGTGAGTTGGTTCCCCACGGCGATTTCGGTGCCGTACTCGTTGGCATCTGGCAGATCGAGCGGCGGGAAGAGCCTGAAGCCGGTGTCATTGATCACGCCGAACTGGGCGTTCGACTGGGACGCTGCTGTTGCAACGAGCGAAATGAGTCCAAGGGCCCGGAGTGTGCTGCGTTCCATGACGTGCCTTTCTGTTGGCGCTGATGCCGTTCGCTTCAACGGCCGGAGTTTCGAGGTGTTCATTGCGTCGGCCTGACGCCCGATCGGCGGCACCCGAAGCCGGACCCGCCCGGGGGTTCATGCGTCGCCGCGGCTCTGGGTGGCCCATCGATCGAGGAAATCCGGCCGCGATCGCTCAAAATCGGGCCTCACGGGCTTGGAACGGGCTTGCTGGGTTTCCTGCGGGCGTCGGTCTGCGGTATATTGGGCGGTCCGGCCGAGCCCCGGCCTGCGAAGGAGCAACCCTGGTGACCGAACCCGACCCGACGCAGACCAGGGCGGATGCGCTCGCGTCCGAGGAGTTGCTGCCGTTGGTCTATGACGAACTGCGAAGGCTCGCGGCGGCGCGGCTCTCTCACGAAAAGCCCGGACAGACGCTCCAAGCGACCGCGCTCGTCCACGAGGCGTACATGCGGCTCTCTGGAGATGATGAGGTCCGCTGGGACAACAAGGGGCACTTCTTCGGGGCGGCCGCCCTGGCGATGCGACGGATCCTGGTCGAGCGGGCCCGCCGGGTCGGGCGGATCAAGCACGGCGGCGGACGCGATCGGGTGCCGCTGACGGGCGTTCAGGTCGAGGCCGACAACGAATCGTTCGATTTCGTGGGCCTTGATGAGGCGCTGCGTCGCATGGAACAGCAGGACCAGCGGATGTCCCAGGTGGTCATGCTCCGTTTCTTCGCCGGGTTGAGCATCGAGGACACCGCGGGCGTGCTCGGCGTGTCGCCGAACACGGTCAAGCGGGAGTGGGCGTGCGCCCGCGCCTGGCTCCATGACGAGTTGCACCGCGACGCGGCTGCCGAACACTGATCGATCCGAGCCCGATGACCGAACCCAGCCTGCAACGCGTCAAAGAAGTCTTCTTCAGGGTCGCCGACGCGCCGGCGCACGATCGCCAGCGCGTCCTCGATCAATCCTGCGGTGACGACGAGTCGCTGCGAAGCAAGGTGGCCCGGATGATCGCGGCTGAGCAGAGCGGGTTCATGGCATCGCCCCTCACGCCGCCGGTCGAAGTCATCTCGTTCCCCGAACCGGCGGCGCCGAAGCAGATCGGGTCGTACATCGTGATCGAGCCGCTCGGCGAGGGGGGTTTCGGCAGCGTCTACCGCGCACGACAGACCGAACCGATCGAACGGGAGGTCGCCGTCAAGGTCATCAAACCGGGGATGGACACCCGCCAGGTCATCGCCCGGTTCCAGAGCGAGCGGCAGGCCCTCGCGATGCTCGACCACCCGAACATCGCCAGCGTCTTCGACGCGGGCACGACCGACGAGGGCCGCCCGTACTTCGCGATGGAGCTCATCCGCGGCCGCCCGATCACGGAACACTGCGACGCGCAGCGGCTGCCCGTGGACGAGCGCCTGCGTCTGTTCATCGACGTGTGCAGGGCTGTCCAGCACGCGCACCGAAAGGGGCTGATCCACCGCGATCTCAAGCCGACGAACGTGCTGGTCGAGACGCCCGGGACCGGCCCGACCGCCCACCCGATCGTCAAGGTCATCGACTTCGGCATCGCCAAGGCGATCGACAACCCGGGCCGGGGCCCCACGCTCGTGACCGAGGCCGGGCAGCTCATGGGCACGCCCGACTACATGAGCCCGGAACAGGCCGACCCGGCGAGGGGCTCGGTCGACACCAGAAGCGACATCTACGCGCTCGGCGCGCTGCTGTTCGAGTTGCTGACCGGGACCACACCCCTGGGCATCGCACGCGAAGGGCACACCGGATTGACCGCGATCGTCCGTCGGATCAGCGAAGACCACCCGGAGCGCCCGTCGAGCCGCGTCAGGAACGCTGCCCGAGCCGGGGACATCGCCGAGGCCCGCGCCGCCGAGCCGAGCCGGCTTTCCGCACGCCTGCGCGGTGATCTGGACTGGATCGTGATGCGGGCGATCGAGAAAGACCCAGACCGGCGCTACGAGACCGCGGACGGGCTGGCGCGCGACATCGGGCGCCACCTGGCCGATGAGCCGGTGCTGGCGGGACCGCCGAGCGCCGTCTATCGCACCAAGAAGTTTGTCCGCAGGCACCGGGTCGGCGTGGGAATCGCTGCCGGCGCACTCCTCCTCGTCGGCGCGGCGCTGGCGTTGATCTCGGTCGCGCTCTCCAGGACCCTGGTGGCGGAACGGGACGCCAGGATCGCACGCGGGGATACCGAAGCGTTCAACGAGTTCCTGCTCGACGACCTCATCGGGGGCGCCAGCCCGGAGCGGGACGGGCACTCTGTGACGGTCGTCGCCGCGATCGAGAAGTCCCTCGGATCGCTCGACCGTCGATTCGCCGACCACCCCACCGCCGCGGCCCGTATCCGCACGACGATCGGCGGGGTGTACCACGGGCTCGGGTTGCTCGAAGAAGCCCGCGCGGTTCTCGAGCGATCGTCGGCCGATTACGAGCTTCTGCTGGGAGAAAACGACCCGGAGACGCTGCTTGCGCTGACCGATCTCGGCTCCGTCCTGCACCACATGGGGCGGATCGATGACGCGGAGGCAACACTGCGCGATGTCTCGTCGCGGATCAAGGGATCGCTCGATCCCGACGACCCGCAGCGTCTCCGGGCCGAAGCGATTCTCGGCGAGGTGCTCCAAGCGGCTGGCAAGCACGACGAGGCCGAACCGCTGCTCCGGAGTTCGATCGACCGGATGCGCCGTGTGCTCGAGGACGATGATCTCAAGCTCCTCACGGCCCTCGGTTCGCTGGGAGCGTTGTTGCAGTCCCAGGGACGCATGGGTGAAGCCGAGCCGATCTATCTGGACACACTCCGGATCACACTCGATCGTTACCCTCCCGGGCATCCGGCATGCCTGGCCGCATTGAACAACACCGCGGTCCTGCTGATGGGCCTCGGCAAGCCCGCCGACGCACGCCCCATCCTCGAGCAGCTCGTCGGCTCCGCCGAAGCGGCACTGCCCGAAGGGCACTGGCAAACCGCGTGGGCCCGCTACTCATTCGCGGCGTGTCTCATCGATCTGAACGAACCAGAGACCGCGCTCCCGCACCTCCGTTTGGCGTACCGGGATTCGAACGCGGCGCTGGGTCCCGACCACTTCCTCACCGAGCGTGCCCTCGGTGATCTGGTCTCCACACTCGATACGCTCGGCAGCCCGGACACGCTCGAACTGAACCGGGTGTCTGTCCGGACACGCCTGCGGATCGCGAACCCGGACCAGCGGGGCAGCGTTGTCCGGGCACTCACCGAGTATTTGGACCGGCATGAACGGATGTCCAACGAATCCACGCAGGAGGAGCCACTCGGCTTTCTCGACAGTGCGGCGACCGAGATGATGCGAGCCTCTGACCCCGATGCCGTGACGTTCGCGGCGAACCTCGGCCGGGCGTACCACGGGATCGGCCGGTTCGAACGTGCCGAGCGTTGGCTGCTGGAGTGCTACACAAAGACCAAGGACGCGTCCCGGGGCGACCAAGCCTCGCTGGCAGCGATCGCGGGCGATTTGGCCCGGCTGTACGAGGAATGGGGGCGGTCCGACCGGGCGACAGCCTGGTTCTCCCTCGCTGACGGGCACCGTTCCGGAGACGATCCAGAGCCGGCCCCCTGAGAGAAGCAACGAGATCACCGGCGTTGGGTGCCAGAACCCCTCCTGCGCGGCGGGGTCCCACCCTGGGCCGACCCCGGCTCGCCGAACACGAACACCGGCGCGGGCTCAGGGAACTCGGCTCCGCGACCCGTACAGGAGACGCCGATGACACACGGCACCGGGCCGTCCGATCGATGACAACGACCGCCCGAGGCGTACCAACTGCGGCCGTATGGCTGGAGGTCCGGGCAACTCCCGGGTACGCTCCGTTCCCGTGACAGAACCCGACATCGCCCAACCGACCAGCGAGCACGCCGACGCGAGCCCGGACGCCATCAGCGAGGCCGTGAGTCGGGTTTGGGGGTTCGATGCGCTGCGTCCGATGCAGTCCAGCGCGATCGCCGCCGGCGTCGAGGCCCGCGACTGCCTCACGGTGCTCCCGACGGGCGGGGGCAAGAGCCTGTGCTATCAGGTGCCGCCCCTCGTCACGGGGCGTGCCACCGTGGTGATCTCGCCGCTGATCGCGCTGATGCGCGATCAGGTCCGCGGGCTGGAGCTCAACGGGTACGCCGCCGCCGCGATCCACTCGGGCGTGGAACTGGATGACGCCCGGGACATCCTGCGTCGGCTCACACTGGGCGAACTGCACCTGCTGCTGGTCGCCCCGGAACGCGCGGTCAACCCGGGCTTCAAGTCGTTCCTCGCCTCCCTTGCCGACGCGGGGCGGCTCGGCGCGATCGCGATCGACGAGGCCCACTGCATCAGCCAATGGGGGCACGACTTCCGACCGGAGTACCGGCGCATCGCAGAGCTGCGCGAGGTCGCCCCCGGGGTCGCGATGCAGGCGTTCACCGCGACCGCAACGCCTCGGGTCCGGGACGACATCTGCCGCCAGCTCGGGCTCCGCGACCCCGAGGTGCTGGTGGGCACGTTCGACCGCCCGAACTTGACATACCGGGTGCAGGCGCGCCGTGACGCGGCCGAGCAGACAGCCGACGCGATCCGCAGGCACGAGCGCACGGGAGATAGCGGCGGGACGATCGTCTACTGCCTCAGCCGCAAGGACACCGAGGAACTCGCCGAGAACCTGCGTTCACAGGGCGTCGACGCGGAGGCCTACCACGCCGGGCTGAGCGAGAAGACCAGACGCGACGTCGAGCACCGGTTCTCCAACGAGTCGCTCGATGCCGTCGTGGCAACGGTCGCCTTCGGGATGGGCATCGATCGGTCGAACGTCCGGCTCGTCGTCCACGCGACGATGCCCAAGTCCGTCGAGGCATACCAGCAGGAGACCGGGCGGGCGGGACGGGACGGCGAACCGGCCGAGTGCCTCCTGCTCTACAACCCCACCGACGCGACGCGCTGGGAACGGCTCATCCGCATGGGCAACGCCGAGATGGGCGCCGATGCCGACGCGACCCAAGCCCAACTCGGGCTGGTCCGTGAGATGCGCCGCGTGATCGCCGGGATGGGGTGCCGGCACCGCGTCCTCAGCGAGCACTTCGGGCAGCCCTACTGCCCCCCGGACGGCGCCCTCACCTGCGGAGCCTGCGACGTGTGCCTGGGCGAGACCGAGCCGGTCCGCGACGCGCAACGCGTCAGCCAGATCATCATGTCGGCCGTGGCCCGGACGGACCAGCGGTACGGTGCGGTCCACATCGCGGACCTGGTCCGCGGCGCCGACACCGAACGCCTGCGCTCCGCCGGGCACACCGGGCTTCCCCTCTACGGCCTGCTCCGCGAGCACCGCAAACCGGCGCTGCTGTCCTACATCGATCAACTCGTCAGCGCGGAAGCCCTCGAACGGTTTGTGGATGGCCACTTCGAGACCCTGCGGTTCGGCCCGGAAGGGGTCGGGGTCATGAAGGGCGAGCGCGTCATCCAACTCGCACGACCGGCCGGGACAGGCACGGCTAAGTCGGAAAGGCGTCGCAAGTCCGCCGCTCTCGCCGAGCCGCTCTCTCTTGAAGACAAACGGATCTTCGAAGCGCTCCGAGCGCTCCGAAAAGAGATCGCGATGGATCGCAACGTCCCGCCGTACGTGGTCTTCTCCGACGCGACCCTCCGCGAGTTGGCCAGGTCACGCCCCGCGACACCCGGCGCGATGCTCGAGATCAAGGGCGTCGGCAACGCGAAGCTCGAAGCGTTCGGAGACGCGTTCCTCGGCGTGCTGAACGCGCCCGCCTAAACACACAAACGCGTGCCCGCCCCCGCGTGCTCAAACACGAACGCGCTTGGCGTCGCGCGGGGTCAGCGCGGCGCGCTTGGCCACATCGGCAACCTTGACGCGGTTGCTCAGGCCCAGCTTCGCGCCGATGGAATCGCGGTGATTCTGGATCGTCTTCTCCGAGCGGCAGAGCATCGACGCGATCTCCCTGATCGACAGGCCCTGACCGACGAGCGCCAGCACCTCGACCTCACGCGGCGACAGAACATCCAACTCGCCCAGACGCATCACACCCGACTCGATGAACGCGGTGTCATCGCCGATGCTCGCCGAGATATCCGTCGTCGTTGGGGCCCGACGAGAAACGATCATCATCCGCGCCTGCGATTCTTCGCCCCCAAAATCCAGGGGGTACACCCACGAGAGCACCTGATAGCCCTGCCAGATCGTCCGGACGAGGACCGGACGCCCTGTGCTCAACAGTCTGGCGCCGATCTCAACGCGCTCCTGCATCCATTCCTTCGGGAAGACATCCCACATCGAGCGTCCCACGAAGTCGCTGGCGAGGCATCCATCGCCCACGAAGATCCTCGCGGCCTGATCGTTCGCGTAGATCAGTTCCCCCGAGAGCCTGCAGATCGAGATCCCGGTGGTCGGTTCAGAGACCAGGGCGGCGACCAACTCCGCCGGGTCAACAACATGCAGCACCGATGGTGCTGGGGCTGTGTTCGTGCTCATTTCCATAGTGGAACACCCTACGCCCTTGACTTTGGGCAAGATGCAAGTGGTTTCTCATACGGACACGATTGGGGTCTTTACCCAACCTGAACATCGCGCGGTGAAGACACGGCAATGAACAAAACCCGATCAAGATCTCCCGGTACCGACGATCAAGCCGGTGTCCCGGACCTCCGGTGGCCGGACTTCATGTTGATCACCTCGACCGCCAGCGCGAACGCCATCGCGAAGTAGATGTAACCGCGGGGCAGGTGCTGCCCGGCGCCCTCGGCGACGAGGAGCACACCGATCAGGATCAGGAATGCGAGCGCCAGCGTCTTCATGGTCGGGTGGGTGTTCACGAAACTGCCCACCGGGCCCGCGAACGCCAGCATCACGCCGATCGCAATACACACGGCGGTCGCCATGATCGCGTAGTTCGTGGTCATCCCCACAGCGGTGATGACCGAATCGATCGAGAACACCAGATCGAGAACCAGCACCTGCGTCAGCACGCCGCCCATCGTGGCGGCCTGCTTCTTGAGCCCGGGGCGGGCGTTGGGGTCTCTCTTGTGAGCCCCGCCGTCCTCGACCATGTGATGGATCTCGAGCGTTGCCTTCCCGATAAGGAACATCCCGCCAACCAGCAGGATCAGCGACTTGCCGGACAGATCGATCGTCGTGACGTACAGATTCACGGTCGCGAACGGCTCGCTGAGTTGCATGATCCAGAACGCCACGCCCAGCAACGCCAAACGCATGACCATCGCGAGCAACAGCCCGATGGTCCTCGCCTTCGCCTGCTGTTCCTCGGGGAGCCGCCCGGTGAGGATCGCGATGAACACGACGTTGTCGATGCCGAGCACGACCTCGAGAAGCGTCAGCGTCAGCAGCGCCATCACACCCGCGGCCGAAAAGAACGCGATCTCGTTCGGGGCGCCGGAGACGCCCGCGTCCGAAGCGAGCGTCAGGAGCGGCATCAACGCATCATGCATCCGCGCACGGTACCAGACATCGGGGTCGGTCACCAGCGGCGTTCGGGGGCCCTCAGCCGTGGCCGGCGTGGAGGTCGTCACCCGCGCGGTAGTCGGTCTCGGGCGGGGCGGCCTCCGAGGTCGGTGAGTCCGGCCTCGATGCGTTGTCGGCGGACTTGATCAGGCCGTTGCCGACGAAGAGCAGCAGGATCACTCCCGCCGCCGAGAGCAGGCTCGCGAAGTGCCGGGAACCGTACGGGGATGCGCGGAAACCCGTGTCGGACGCGGGCTCGAAGTACACGGCGCCGACGAGGCGCAGGTAGTAGAAGGCGGCGATCGCCGAGTTGAGGCCCAGGATCAGCACGAGCGGGATGTTGTTGCTCGACACGCCGGCCGTGAACAGACCGATCTTGCCGATGAAGCCGAGCAGGGGCGGGAAGCCCAGCAGGCTGAGCGAGCAGATCACCATGACCCAGCCCAGATGCGGGACGGTCTTGCAGAGCCCGCGGATGTCGTCGATCTCGTCGGCTTCCTCGCCGCGCCGCTCGAGCGACGCGAGCACACCGAACACGCCGAGGTTCATCACCCCGTAGCAGAGCAGGTAGAACAGCACGGCGGCGAGCCCGTTCTGCCAGAACGGCGCATCCGCCCCGGCGATCCCCGGGCCCGCCAGCACGCCGACGAGCATGTATCCCGAATGGGCGACCGATGAGTACGCCATCATCCGCTTGACGCTGGACTGCAGCAACGCGAGCACGTTGCCCACGGTCATGGTCAGTGCCGCCATGATCCAGAGCAGGGCGTCGACCTCGGCGGGCAAACGCCCGTCCTCACCCCAGCCCGCCACGCCGGCGATCATGAAGATCGCCAGGAAGCCCGCCGCCTTCGGGACGAACGCGAGCATCGCGCTGACCGGGGACGCCGCTCCCTGGTACACATCGGGCGTGTAGAAATGCATCGGGACCGCGGCGACCTTGAACGCCACGCCGACCAGTGAGATCAGGATGCCGAGCAGCCCGATCGAACCGACGCCGTTCGCCTGGAAGTGCGCGGCGATCTCGGGGATGTCGGTGCTGCCCGCCGCCCCGTACAGCAACGCGAACCCGTACAGGAAGATCGCCGCCCCGAGGGCGCCCAGGAAGAAGTACTTGATGCCGGCTTCCTGCGAGCGTGTGCCCTGGGTCGAGATCGTGACCATGATGTAGGTCGGGAGGCTTGTCAACTCCAGCGCCAGGAACAGCCAGATCAGGTCGTCCGCCGACGAGACCAGCATCAGCCCGGTCAGGCTGAACAGGAAGAAGGCATAGAACTCGGCTCCGTTCGAGCGGATCGGCTGGAACGGCACGCCCTCGGCGGCGAGCCGCTCGACCTTGCGATCGACCGTGCCGACCAAGAGCGGGAGCATCATGAGCCCGATACCCGCGGTGAGCAGTTTCGAGTAACCCATCAGGCCCGGGAACAGGCCGTCGCCGGGCGGCGCCATCATCGAGGCCCCGCCCGCGGCGATCAGACCGATCGCGCAGAGCCACGGTGTCAGGCGACGGACCGATGCGTTGGGCCACTGCCCGGTGAGCATCACCACGCAGGTGGTCATGAAGAGCAGGAACTCGGGCCAGATCAGTGCGAGTTTTTCGCTCACGGGTTCGCCCCTTCCGCGCCGGCTTCGTCGAGGATCATCAGCACGCCCGCGTCGGTCTCGGGCCCGGCGCCGGGGCGGGGCAGCGCGAGTTCCTGCGCGCTCTCGACCAGACGGACCGTCTGGTTCACCGGCTCCTGGATCGCGTCCAGCAGCAGGCCGGGGAAGAGCCCGAACACCAGGCAGCCGGCCGCGAGGGGCACGAGCGTGATGATCTCACGGAGGTTCAGATCGTCGGGGAGAACGTCGTGCGCGTGATGCCCTTCGGGCTCGGTCAGCGGGCCGAAGCAGATCCGCCCGACCATGATCAAGAGGTACATCGCGGCGATGACCATGCCGGTGCCGGCGAAGATCGCGTACCACGGGCCGAGCGTCACACCGGCGGCGCCGGGCTCGCCCGCCGCGACCCACGACGCGTCCGCCTGGAACGCCGAGATCAGGCACAGCAACTCGGACGGGAAGCCGTTCAGGCCCGGCAACCCGACCGACGCCATCGCGAAGAACACCATGAAGAACGACCAGACCGGCATCTTGCTCGCCAAGCCGCCCACACGCCGCATGTCGCGGGTGTGGTAGCGTTCGTACATAAAGCCGATCATGAGGAACAGCCCGCCGGTCGAGAACCCGTGGCTGAGCATGTAGAGCACCGACCCGGACAGCCCGGTCGCGTTGACCGCCGTCAGCCCGAGCACACAGAAACCGAGGTGGCTGACCGACGAGTACGCGACGAGCTTCTTGATGTCGTCCTGGATCCAGCAGATCAGGCCCGCATAGATAATGCCGATCACCGCGAGCACCGCGATCGTGGGCGCGTACTCGACGAAGCCGACCGGCGCCATCGGGATCGCGAAGCGGTAGATCCCGTACGTGCCGAGCTTGAGCAGGACCCCCGCGAGGATGACCGACCCGGCCGTGGGAGCCTCGGTGTGCGCCAGCGGGAGCCACGTGTGGACCGGGAACAGCGGCACCTTGACGGCGAACCCCGCCAGCATCGCCCCCAGCACCAGCGCCTGCTCGCCCGGCGACATGAACGCGGCCGCGGTCGTCAGCACGCCGATGTCCAGCGACCACTCGCCGTTCCGCTGGGCCGCAAAGTACACCACGTACACGAGCCCCGCCAGCGTGACCAGCGAG
Organism: Phycisphaerales bacterium UBA6054; assembly: GCA_002429045.1. GTDB lineage: Bacteria > Planctomycetota > Phycisphaerae > Phycisphaerales > UBA1924 > UBA6054. The sequence goes on along the minus strand of DIYM01000052.1, from coordinate 12,149 downwards.
CCGGTGAAGGTGTACAGGAAGAACTTCGTGCTCGCCGCGACCCGATTCGTCGAGCCGAACATGCGGATCAGCACGAACATCGGCAGCAGCGTGAACTCGAAGCAGATGTAGAAGAGGATCAGGTCGCGGGACGCGAAGACCCCCACCATCGCCGCCTGGAGCACGAGCAGCCACGAATAGTACAGACGACGGTTCTCGGTGATCGCGGTCTTGCTCGCCAGCACGCAGATCGGCCCGAGCAGGACGCTCAGCAGGATCAGGAGCAGCGCGATCGAATCGACGCCGATCGAGAGCGAGAGCCCGAGCGGCTCGAGCCACCCGACCGACCACAGCCCCTGGAACGACGCCGAGTCGGTGAAGTCGAACTCGAGCAAGGCCATCAACGCGGGGACGAGCGACGCGAACGACGCGAACAACGCGTCGCGGTACGCGTTCCGGGCGTTGCCGAACGCGACCAGCAGAGCGCCCGCGATCGGAACAAGCACCATCAGGATCAGCCAGATCGGGTTCACGAGCCACCCCCCAGCCGGACGGCCAGCACAATCACCACGAGCAGGATCGCGACCCCGCCGACCATGCCGGCGGCGTACCCCTGCAGCACGCCCGACTGCGACGGACGCACGAACCAACCGAACACACGCGGCATCATGCCAGCCAGGTTCACCAGCCCGTCCACGACCAGCTTGTCGAACCAGTGCATCAGGTGGCTCGCGACCCGCAGCGGGATGCGGATGATCGCGTCGTAGAGCTCGTCCACGTACCACTTGTTCTCCGCCCACCGCGGGATCGGGCCGAACAGCCTCGCGACCCCGTCCATGCGGCATTCGCCCGCGGTCTTGCGCCCGGCGTAGTGGAAGACCCACGCCAACGCGATGCCGATCGCCCCGACGATGCCGGAGACGTAGTACATCACCTTGTGCGGGTCCTTGCCGAAGAGCATCAAAGGCTCGTCGATCGCGCCGCGAGGGCCGACGCCGGCGAGCGCTTTGTGGGCGTCATCCGCGTGGTCGCCGGAGTGGTCATCATCCCCGTGATGGTCGTCGTGGAAGGCGTGGGCCGAGTACGGCGAGTGGTAGCTCGCGGTCGAGGCGGACACCATCGTGTCTGCGTAGTGCTTGGTCTTGTAGCCCAGATCCTTGCTGCCGCCCACGAAGTACAAACCGGTCGCCGCGAGCGACGCGACGGTCAAGACCGCGAGCACGGTGTTGATCGCCCATCCGGGCGCGTGCGGGTGGAAGCCGTCGGCATGGTGATCGCCGTGCTCGCCGGCGTCGTGGTGGTGCTCTTCCCCGTGGGCGTGATCATCGTCGTGGTCGTGGTGGTCGTCGCCGGCTTCGTAGTGCGTCGGCCCCACGAACACGCGGAAGAAGACGCGGAACGTGTAGTACGCCGTCATGCCCGCGGTGAGCAGCAGGATCCATCCGATCATCGACGCGCCGGGCGTCACGAACGCCTCGGCCAGGATCGTGTCCTTCGAGAAATAGCCCGCAGTGAACGGCACGCCGGCCAGGTTCAGGCACCCGACCAGCATGCCCAGTGACACGATGCCCCAGCCGGGCACACGCCGGATGCCCGAGAGCTTCCGCAGGTCGAGCTGGCCCGCGAAGCCGTGCATCACCGCGCCGCAGCACAGGAACAGCAGCGCCTTGAAGAACGCGTGGGTCAGCACGTGGTACGCGCCGCCCGTCGGCGTCAGCACGCCCAGACCGGCAAACATGTAGCCCAACTGCGACACCGTCGAATACGCCATGATGCGCTTGATATCGAACTGGGCCATGCCGATCGTCGCGGCAAGGAACGCCGTGATCGTGCCGATCCAGGCCACGATCGGCAGCGCGTGCTCGCTGATCAGGAACACCGGGTAGAACCGGGCGATCAGGTACACGCCCGCGGTCACCATCGTCGCGGCGTGGATGAGCGCCGACACGGGGGTCGGGCCCTCCATCGCGTCGGGCAGCCAGACGTACAGCGGGAACTGGGCCGATTTGCCGAACGCGCCGACCATCAGGAGCAGCGCGATCCACTGGGCCATCGCCGGGATCTGGTCGAACGCGCCGACCTTGGCCGCCTCGACGTACGCCAGCAGCTTCTCGTCGCTGAACAGCACGCTGTACTCGACCGTGCCGAAATGCACGTACGCGAGATACAGCCCGAGCGCCAGCCCGAGGTCGCCCACGCGGTTGACGATGAACGCCTTCTTGGCGGCCGCCACGGCTTCCGGCTTCTTGTAGAAGTACCCGATCAGCAGGTACGAGCAGAGGCCCACGCCCTCCCAGCCCAGGTAGAGCATGACGAGGTTGTCGCCCATGACCAGGCAGGCCATCGAGAACACGAACAGCCCGAACGCCGCGAAGAACCGGCAGTAACTCACGCCCAGATCGTGGTTCATGTACTCGCTGGCGTACAACGCGATCAGCGTCGCCAGCCCGGTCACGAACAGCATCCAGTAGATCGTGAGCGTGTCGACGTAGAACGAGAAGTTGGCGATGAAGCTCGCCGACTCGCCGTGGACCTGGATCCAGTCGAACGCCTTGACGGTGTACGCGTTCCCGTCGAAGCCCATCGCCATCGCGAGCGTGGCGAAGAACGAGACCGCGAGCAGGGCGACCGTGGTCCACGCGGGCAGACGGGTCTTGTTGCCCATCGCCGCGTAGACGCCGTTCAGGCACGCGGCCAGCGCCGCCAGGAACGGGATCAGCAGGACCCACTTCGGGCCCGTGCCGATACCGGCGGGGACATCCGGCGCCATCGCGAGCGTGGGCTGGAGGAAGGTTCCCGAAAGCGTTTGGGCGATCACCCGTTCAGCTCCTTCCACGCTTCGGCCGACAGCGTCTCACGCCGACGGAAGAGCAGCACCACCAACGCGAGCGCCATCGCGGCTTCCGCCGCCGCGACGCACAGGACAAAGATCACGAAGGTCTGGCCGTCCTCGCCGAGGTGATGCCGCCCGAACGCGATCAGGGCCAACCCCGCCGCCTGGAACATCAGCTCGGTGCACAGGAACATGATGATCAGGTTCTTGCGGGTCAGGAACCCGATCAGCCCGATCACGAACATCGCGGCCGACACGAACAGGTACGGCGCCAGCACCGAAGCCGGCAGCCCGTACTCGGAAACGCCCGCCGTCAGCATGGGAGTCACAGGATCGCTCACGCGGCACCCCCAGACGGCTGCTGCTGTTTGAGGGTCGTCTCACCGAGCCGCTTGGCCTGCTCGGCCTTCAAAGCCTCTTCGAGTTCCACGTGCTTGCGTGCCAGCACGGTCGCCCCCAGCATCGCCATCAAGAGGATCACACCGGCGATCTCGATCGTCATCGGATGGTCGTGCAGCAGATTCCACCCGAGCCGGTCCAGGTTGCCGGCGACGAGTTCGTCGGGCCAGTTGTCGCTCCCGATCACGCGGGTCGTGCCCAGCTCGGTGTTCTCGATCGTGATCGTGCGGGCCGAGGCGTCCAGCACGCCGCCGCCGTCTTCGGCGCGGAGCACACGCTCGTTCTCCGCGATCAGGTCCTCGCGGGCGAGCACCTTGTCGACCTTGCCGGGCAGGTTGGCGAGCACCGCGTCCGGCTCGAAGTCCGACGCGCCGGGGCGCACCGAATCGATCCCGCCGAGCATCATCACGGAGATCAGGCCCATAAGCACGAAGCCGAGGACCGAGCCAACGACCGGCTCGCGGGCGACCGCGTCGGTCTCGTCGAGCATGCCCTCCTGCCCCCCGGTCGGGGCCTGGGTCGCCAGCATAATCACGAACAGGTACGTGATCAGGATCGCGCCCGCGTAGATGATCACCAACGCGAACGCGACGAACTCGGCGCCCAGCAGGACGTACATCCCGCAGGACGCGATGATCGTCATGATGAAGTACAACGCCGAGTACACCGGGCGGGGGTGGGTGATCACCCGGATCGATGCCCCAAGGGCTATCGCGGCGAACACGTAAAAGAACAGCCCGGGCCCCCCGCCGCCGTTGATGTGCTCATCGGCAAACCGGTCGGCCCGCCAGATGAACGAGACCGCGACCATGCCGAACGCGCTGCCCAGCAGGATCATGCCCAGCGGGACGAGCTTGGATCCGCGTCGCGGCAGCGCCAGCGCAAAGCCGGCCGACCCAAGCACGCAGAACGTATAGAGGATGATCGGGCTGATCAGGTTTTCCACAGGCGGGATTCCAAAGCCGGCGTTCCGTGCGTGACCCCGGCACCGGGAACAGATCGTGACAAGCGACCCGGATGCCGCCCGGAGAACCGCACACCAACCGGCGCACGGACCCCGAGAGAGAAGTACCAACGATAGTGCCATCCGCCGTGAGCGTCCACCAACCGCGCCCCCAGGGCGGGCCGAACACCGGACTGCACGTGCCGCTGCCGCGACGGGCGACGACCTACCATCGGCGCGATGAAAGCCCACGAGATGAGGATGCAAGCACGCCCGGTGCTCCAGGCCCAGCCGCCGAGCCGGAAACTCCAGGTCCCGAACCTGATCACCATGTCGCGTGTTCTGCTCGCGATCGTGTTTATCTGGCTGCTCGGGACGATCAACACCCGGGCGCTCGGGGCGGAACCAACCGCGGTGGATCGGCTCGGGGACCTCAGCCACGCCTCCGCGGCGCTCCTCGTCACAGCCGCGTGCCTGTTCATCGTCGGGGCGCTCTCCGACGCCCTCGACGGGCACCTGGCGCGTAAATGGAAGGCAGAAAGCAAGTTCGGTCGCATCATGGACCCGTTCGCCGACAAGTTCCTGGTGCTCGGCGCATTCATCATGCTCGCAGGCCCGGGCTTCACCTCGATCGCCGAGGGCGTCGGGCGTATCCAGGTCTCGGCGATCTCGGGCTGGATGGCGGTCGCGATGGTCGCACGCGAACTCCTCGTGACATCGATCCGGGGCGCGTACGAGGCGGAGGGCGTCGATTTCTCCGCGGGCTGGTCGGGAAAAGCCAAGATGGTCCTCCAATCCGTGGCCGTCCCAGCGATCCTGCTCATCATCGCGTTCGGCGATCCCCGACCGGACACCAACGCCCGCACCCTGCTCGTCCTCCTCGCATGGGCGACCACCATCGTCACCATCTTGTCGGCGTTCCCGTACATCGGGCGGGCTCTCCAGCACACCGTCGAGCAGCAGCGGAAACTGATCCAGGCGTTCGGCAGCCAGAAGACCCGCAAGCCCACCGCCAGCCCGAGCCCCAAGTCCGCGGCCAAGCCCAAACGCAACAAAGCCAAGGGCGGACAGGGCAAGGGACGGCGCTAAGTCGCTTCTGCGCAATCACCTGCCGCACCCACGGAGCCCCGATGAACCGACCCGACCCCGTGCAGGAACTCGTCCTCACCACCGGAGGCCTCGGTCACATGCGCCCCGCCTCGGGGACGTGGGGCTCGCTGCCCCCCGTCGTCGTGTCCGCGATCCTCGTGATCTCCGGCGCCGGGCCCGATACGGGCCTGTGGTGGATCCACACGCTGGCCATGGTCGCGTTCCTGATCGCGTTCTCGGCGGTGTGCATCACCGGCGCGGACGGTGCCGAGGCGCGATGGGGCAAGGACCCCTCCCCCGTCGTTGCCGACGAGACCGCGGGCATGGCGCTCACGCTGCTCCTGATGCCCCCCGCGCTGCTGGGCAACGAACCGTTCTTCGTGGTCACAACCCTCGCGGGCGCGTTCGTGCTGTTCCGCGCCTTCGACATCGCCAAACTCCCCCCGGCGTGGGGCATGCAGAGGATCCCGGGCGGGTGGGGCATCCTGCTCGACGACCTCGTGGCGGCTGCCCAGGCCGGCGCAGTCGCATGGATCGTGTTCCTGCTGATGTAAACAACCCCTCGCCGCACGCCACAAGAAAACCCCCGATCAACACCCGGGGTTTCCATACGGGCATCGCCCGCCGATCAACGCCAACGGTTGTTCGAGCGGTCGAGATCGGGCAAGACCCGCTCGGGGTCGATCTCGACCGACCGGATCGCCCGCCCGTTCGTATCGATGCGCGCCTGCCAGCGGTCCGTGGTGTTCCAGATCTCGACCGGCAGGTCGATGTCCTGCGTGCTCCCGTCACGATACTCGATCCGCAAGAACACGGGCATGACCATCCGCCCGCGGTTGTCGAGCACCACGATGGCGTCCTCGCCGCGGTTGTTCACGCCCGCGATCGATTGATCGAGTTGCGCGGACTCGAGGAACCAGCCCCGCCAGAACCACGCCAGATCGACGCCCGCGGCGTCCTCCATCGTGCGGAAGAAATCGCTGGGCTGCGGGTGCTTGAACGCCCAACGCCGGATGTAGTCCCCGAACGCCCTGTCGAACCGCTCGCGCCCCAGGATCCTCTCACGCAACAGGTACAGCCCGAGCCCCGTCTTGCGGTAGTTCAGGCCCCCGACCCATCTCGACCAGTGCCGGTCGGGCTGGGTGGCGATGGGCTGGCTGTGCGCCGCCGATGTGATCTCGACCGCCTGCTGCAGGTGACGCTCGATGCTCACCGGCTCGTTGTTGTACGCCGCGATCGAGTAGATGTTGATGAACGTGTTGAAGCCCTCGTCCTGCCACATGTACCGGCGCTCATCGCTGTTGAGCACCATCGGGAACCAGGTGTGCCCGACCTCATGGTCGGTCACACCGACCATCCCGCGGACGTTCTCGCGCGACCCGCAGAACATGATCATCGGGTACTCCATGCCGCCCTCGGGCCCGTTGATGTTCGACATGATCGGGTAGGGATAGGGCCACAGGAACTCGGAATAGAACTCGACCGAGTGCTTCACGGCCCGGGTCGATCCGCCCCCCTCGTGGTCCATGTCCCAGACGATCGCCTCCTTCGGGTACAGCGACTGGCACATGACCCGCCGGGCCGTGCCGTCGAGATCGGTCACGCTCGCGCCGGCGGCGTCCCAGATGAACGCGTCGCTGCTCGCCCACGCGAACGTGCGCACACTGTCGGCCGTGTAATGCCACGTCATCATCCCGTCCGTACGCGGGCGGACACCGGGCGTGCCCACCTCCGCGGCCGAGATGATCCGCACCGGCTCGTCGGACGCCAGGGCCCGCTCTAGCAGCGACCGCTGCTTCGCGGTCAGGACCTCGTGCGGGTTCCGGAGCGTGCCGGTCGCGCTGACGATGTGCGTCGCGGGCACCGTGAGCCGGACGTCGTACGACCCGAAGTTGGTGTAGAACTCGCCGCTGCCCAGGTAGGGCTTGGTGTTCCAGCCGTTCACGTCGTCGTAGTTGCAGATGTGGGGGAACCACTGGGCCAGCTCGAAGATCCGCCCCTGCTCGACATCCTCGCTGCCCATGCGCCGGAGGTGCGGGGGGATCTCGAACTCGAAATCGAACGAGAACACGAACCTCGAGCGTGGCTGGATCGGGCGGGGAAGCTCCACGCGCGCCAGCGTGTCGTACGCCGACATCATCAACGCCTGACCCGCGACGCCCTCGGAGCGGATGTTCCGGATCGTGTACCCGCCGTCGAACTCTGCCTCGAGCATTTTCATCACCGATCCGGGCGTGCGCTGCAGCGTCCCGATCGAATCGGTGCGGAACAGGTTCTGCTCGAGCTGCAGCCAGATGTAGTCCAGCTCGTGAGGCGAGTTGTTGTGGTAATCGATGGTCACGCTGGCCGACACCACGCGGTTCTCCGCGTCGAGACGCGCCTCGATGGTGTAGTCCGCCCGCTGCTGCCAGTAGTCCGGGCCCGGGGCGCCGGACCCGAGGCGCCGCTCGGTCGGGGTGGGCAGATCCAGCGCTTCGAAGATGCTCCCGGTGGGCTGTCTTCCGGCCCGGCGGTAGTCCTCGTCGACCGCGCCGACCGCCGACATGTCCTTGACCGGCCCGGATGACACGCGGGCGCCGGGCGCGGTCGCGCAGGCGGAGAGCACCAACCCAGCCGCGCATGCCGCGGCACAACGGATCATCGTGAGCATCGATCGGACTCCAGAGAGGGAAGACGCCCGAGCGTAGCGCCCGAGCGCGGGCGGCACACCGATCGGCGTGGAATCACCACCGACCCATGACTCGCCCCGCGACCAACGCCGCGGGAATCCCAAGCCAGCACGCGCACGCCCAGCCCCAGCGGAACCGAGGCGACCGACCGGTCATCTCCTCCGCCCAATCGAACCACTTCCAGAAGCCCGCCGCGACACCGAGCGTCACGAGCATCAGGAACACCAGACGCAGATCGTCCGCGTTGGGAAGACGCCCGCGCGGGAAAAAACGCGGCCAGTTCCACGCGTCCAGCCAAGTCCAAACCAGCAGCAGTGCCGCGGGCACAAAGCCGATCGCCCCGACAAGGAAGCTCGGCGTGCGGGGGTCCTTCCGGACGTACTTGATCGATCTGATCGAGAGCGGCTCGTCGCACTCGGGGCATGTCATCGATCGGAGCCCGCGCAGGTTGTACCCACAACCCGGGCACGGCGCATCACGCCCGTTGAGGTACCCGATGAGGCGATCACGCTCGTTCACGCACAGATTCTACTCGGCGTGAGCTCAAACCCGCCGATCGAGCAGGCGGTACTGCACCGCCTCTGCCACGTGCTCTGGGCGGACCTCGTCGCTCGTATCGATGTCCGCGATCGTGCGTGCGGTACGCCGGACCTTGTCGTACGCCCGCGCGCTCAGCCCCAGCTGGGCGAGCGCTTGCTCGAGCAGGGTCCGTGCCGCCGGCTTGAGCTCGACGAGCCTGTCTAGGTCCTTGCCGCGCAGGCGTGCGTTGGGCGTGGCGCCCTGACGCCGCCGGGCGTGGGCCTTCGCGCGGTCCACGCGCTCGCGCAGCTCGGCGGTGCTCGTCCCGGGCTGCTTGGAGCCGAGTTCGGCGAAGGGCACCGCCGGAGCTTCGACATGGATATCGATGCGGTCGAGCAGCGGGCCGGAGAGCTTGGAGAGATACCGCTCCATCTCGCGTTTGCCGACCTCGCCCGGCGCCACATCACCGCGTGGCGTCGGGTTCATCGCGGCGACCAGCATAAACGATGCCGGGAACCGCACCGTGCCGTACGCGCGGGCGATGGTCACCACATGATCCTCGAGCGGCTGGCGCAGCGTCTCGAGCACGCCCCGGGGGAACTCGGCCAGCTCGTCCAAGAAGAGCACCCCGTGATGGGCAAGCGAGATCTCACCCGCACGCGGCACCATACCGCCCCCCACGATCGCCGGGGAACTCGCCGTGTGGTGCGGCGTGCGGACCGGGCGAGACGCGACCAGGCCCTTGCCCCGGTCGAGCTGCCCCGCGGCCGAGTAGATCCGCGTGACGTCGATCGCTTCCTCGGGCGTCAGCGACGGGAGGATTCCGGGCAACGCCTTGGCCATCATGGTTTTGCCCGTACCCGCCGGACCCAGCATGAGGAGGTTGTGCTGCCCGGAAGCCGCGATAACCAACGCCCGCTTGACCGATTCCTGCCCCTTGACTTCCGAGAAATCCACGCCCGGCGAGGTCTCCGCGAGCATCCCCGCAACGTCCAGCGGTGGCATCGGCTCGGCCTCGATCTGCCCCGACAGCAGCCCGACCACCTCAGCCAGCGTGCCCACCCCGAACACCGAGATCCCCGGCACCACCGCCGCTTCCCGAGCGTTCTCGCTCGGGAGCACGATCGTTTCCAGCCCCATCGATCGGGCCAGGTCGGCCGCCGCCAGGGCACCGCGGATCGGGCGGACGCGCCCGTCGAGGGCCAGCTCACCGGCCAACAACGCCGATCGCGGGTCGAGCCCTCCGGGCGGGACCGCGTTCTGGGCCATCAGCAGCCCCACCGCGAACGGCAGGTCGTACATGGGCCCCTCCTTGCGGACATCCGCGGGCGCAAGGTTGATCAGCACACGCCCCTTGGGCTGCGGATAACCCGAGTTGCCCATCGCTGCCCGGACACGCTCGATCGACTCGCGGACCGCCGCGTCGGGGAGCCCCACCACGGTCTCCCGGTCGATCTGCGAGTCATCGATATCGATCTCGACCTCGCACCCGAGTGCGTCGATGCCGTGCAGGAGGAACGAGCGGATCTTGGCGATCATGGGCGGATCGTATCAAAGACCGAACAGGCATGCCAGTGTTTGTTTGGGTGCCGTCAGGATTCGAGCCCGCCCCTCGCCGAGCCCCGATCCTCGCCGGACACGGGCTCAGCCCGCCTGAAGCAGGCCCCGAGCGGCCCGGTGCGTCACGCCCGCCGAGACCCAGGGGGCGATCACACGCCCGGGGCGGTCTTCGCACGCCTCCACCGCGTCGAGCATCGGGCCGGGCGACATCGTTCCGATCACGAGCACCTCGGCTTCATGCTCGGGGACCATCCGGACACCGAGTTCATCGAGCACGCGGCGGACGCACCAGGCGTTCTTGCCCTCATGCGTGATCGCGGCGGTGCCGAAGGCGCGGTCCGCATGGGCCGCAACCAGCGCTTCGCGGGCGGCGGCCAACCCTGTGAAACGATCGAACTGACGCTGCGACATGGTTCGGCGTGGCTGGTTCTGGACCGTCGCGCGGAGGTCTTCGAGCCCGAGCCGGCAGCCGTCGCGGGCGCCCTCGCGTCCCGCGATCAACCGGCACCGTCGGCGGATCTCCCGCAGCTGGGCGCGACGCTCGTGCTCGGGGGCGTACCGCTGCATCACCCACCCGTTGTTGCGGACGAGGCGCCGGACGATGACATCCATGTCGCGCCCGGCCGATGATTTCATGTGGTCCACACGGAATCGCGGATCGAAATGCACGCGACCGCCACCGAGCACCACCCGGGCCGCGAAGTCGTACTCCTCCGCGTAGTACCCGAACGACGCGTCGTACCCCCCCAGGACCTCGAACGCGTTGCGTCGGATCGCGGCGCCACACCCGACGAAGACCTCGGGCAGCCCGCCCATCTCGCGGGTGCCGCTGCCCGGCAATCGCACATCCGCGCTGACGACCCAAGCGTCCTCGGGCGCTTGGCCGAGCGCATCGATGAACCGATCATCGACGGGGTAGGAATCGTCGTCGAGCATCACGATCCAGTCCGCGTCGGTGCGGCCGATCACACGGTTGCGGGCCGCGGTCCCCTCGTTGAAGTTCAGGCACTCGAGCTCGACCGGGACACCGTTGCGGAGTTCGCCCGGGACCAGCGGCGGCGCGTCCGAACCGTTGTCAACGATCAGCACCCGGGCATCCAGGTCGAGCGTGCCCAGCACGCGGAGCGTCTCGGACAGCTCTCTCGCCCTGTTGCAGGTCGGGATGACGAAACAGATTCTGGGTCGATCGTTGCGCATTCAGGACTCCGGGCTGGATCATCGGTGTGGGGCTCTGATCAGTCCATCGTCACGATGCGGCCGAGGCTGCAGCCCCGGTCCGCTGTGCGGCCAGAACGTCCGCGGGCACGAAACTCAGCGTGTGCCCGCCCAGCCCCTCGATCCGACGCCGGAGCGTCGCGATGTCGACCGGCAGGTTGCCCATCCGCGAGCCGTGAATCCAGGCCGCGACCGAGCCCACGAACGCCGCCTGGGTGATCGAGCCGCCCGAGGCGAGCGTGAGCGTGGACGCCGTCAGCAGCGCGTCTCCGCATCCCAACGCGTCGACCGCGTGGGTCGCCAACGCGGGCACGTGCTCGCCCACGACCCGCGTCGCCCAGCCGTCCGACCCGGTGCTGCGTTCGCCCTGGATGGGGCGGAACGCCACGAGCCCCTCGCTGCCCATCGTGACCAGAAGGGCACGCGTCTGTGTCGATTCGATGTGCTTCCACGCGACGGCGGGCAACGACTCATCGTGCAGGCGAGAGGCCTGACGCAGCTCCGATTCCGACGGCGCGACCAGATCCATGCCTCGCATCGCGCCGAGGTGGCTGCGCTGACCCGATACGTCGCCGGTGAGCGTTCCGACCCGCTCTCGGAGGACCGAGGTCAGCCGCGTCAGCACGGTCGGGCTGAACAGGCCGAGCCCGAAGTCTGTGACGATCGCGGCGTCGCAGTCCCTGGAGCACACGCCCGCCAGATCGACGAGGCGTTCCTGCTGCTGCGCATCGAGCACGGCCTTGCGGACCCAATCGATCTTGACCACCTTCTCGCTGCCCACCAGCATCCGCTGCTTGCACGCGATGGGTGTTTCCTGGTCGACGAACACCAGCCTGATCCCGTCGCGTTCCATCCTTTCTCGCAGCGGGACGACCGCGCCGGGATCTCGGGGCAGGGCGGTCAGCAGGATCGGCTCGGCGCCCAGGGCCGCCGCGTGCCGAGC
>DIYM01000142.1 GCA_002429045.1 Phycisphaerales bacterium UBA6054 | reverse complement strand
GCCCGAGCCCGACGATCGGCGGCTCGCTGGCGGGCGATCGCACGACGCACCATGACCCGCGACGCGACCACCCCGCCGAGCGCACCGAGGATCAGCCCGACCCCCAGGCCGACCAGCAACGACGCGTCGGATGTGCTTTGTACGGCGATGATCACGATCGATTGTTGCGCACCCCCGGGCAGGGATCCCGCCCGAGATCAGCAGGAGCCGGTCAGCAGGAGCCGCTCTGCAGGAACCGGTCAGCGCCGCGGGGTTCGCGAGTACGTCCGCCTGGGCACGACGACCTCGGGAGCGTCCGAGTCGCTCGGGACATGCACCACCCGTGTCGAGCGCCACCCCTTGTCGGAGTTCTCGGCGCTGTACACCACGGTGCTCCCGTCGCGGAGCACCCGGAATCCTTCACCCTCGATGACGGTGAAATGGACAAAGATGTCCTGCCCGTCTGGCCCGATGATGAAGCCGAACCCCTTGCGCGGATCGAACCATTTGACCTGACCCTGGACGCCGGTGAGTGTGTTGGGACTGTCTGACATCGTGTGTCCCCTGTTCTGGCAAGAGCGAGTGCCCTTTCGATCGCGGCCCCGACGCACTCCCCACGAGCAGCGTCAGCGGCCAATAACTTGTCTAAGTTACCACAAACTACCCCTGCGTCAAATAAGCCCCCGTGAGATGTCTCACGGGGGCTTTGGCTTGTGGACAACTGGTCCGCTGGATGGATCGGACGCGGGCCGGTTCACCGCACGAGTGCGGCGGCGGGATCACTCTGCCGCGGCGGGCTCGCCCTCGGGCGACTCCTTCCGCTTTCCGCCCCCCCGGCCGCCTCGCCCGCGGCCCCGCCCGCGCCCCTCGCGGTCGCCGTCACGGTCGGCACGCTCGGGTCGCTCGCCACGCTCGGCCTTTTCTTTCTCACGCTCTTCGGGGGAGAGGGCTTCCTTGCGGCTGAGCTTGATGCGTCCCTGGTCGTCGACGAGGATCACCTTGACCTTGACGGTATCGCCGACCTTGACAACGTCGCCGACCGACTGGACGTAGCCGTCGCCGAGTTCGGAGATGTGGCACATGCCGTCGGTCCCGGGCGCGATCTCGATGAAGGCGCCGAAGTCTTTCACGCTGACGACCTTGCCCTCGTAGATGGTGCCGGGCTTGACGTCTTCGCAGAGGGCGCCGATCTCGGCCTGGGCGTTCTCGACCGACTCCGCGTCGGGCGAGGAGACCAGGACGGTGCCGTCGTCCTCGACGTCGATGTTGACGCCGTACTTGTCCTGGAGGGCGCGGATGGTTTTGCCGCCCGGGCCGATGAGCTTGCCGATCTTCTCCACTTCGATGTTGAGTTGGAGCAGACGCGGCGCGTAGCGGCTGATTTCCTCGCGGGGCGCGGGGATGACCTTCTCCATCTGGTCGATGATGTCGAAGCGGCCTTTCTTGGCCTGCTCGAAGATCCGCTCGACCTGATCCATGTTCAGCCCGCGGGCCTTGAGGTCGAGTTGGATGCCGGTGATGCCATCGCGGGTGCCCGACACCTTGAAGTCCATATCGCCGAAGAAGTCCTCTTCGCCGATGATGTCGGTCACGAAGACCTCGTTCTCGTCGTTGTCGTCGGTGAAACGCCCGACGGAGATGCCGGCGCAGGTGTTGGCGATGGGGACGCCGGCGTCCATGAGCGCCAGGCAGCCGCCGGTGACCGACGCCATCGACGACGAACCGTTCGACTCGGTGATGTCCGAGACGAGGCGGATGGTGTAGGGGAAGTCCTCGGGGCTGGGCAGCACGCCGAGCAGCGACCGCTCGGCCAGAGCACCGTGGCCGACCTCGCGGCGCCCCGGGCCCATGATGCGGCCCGCCTCACCGACACAGAACGGCGGGAAGTTGTAGTGCAGGTAGAACTTCTTGGAGTACTCGGGGAGCAAGCCGTCGACGATCTGCTCGTCTTTGCCGGTGCCGAGGGTGCAAGAGACGAGCGACTGGGTCTCCCCGCGCTGGAAGAACGCCGAGCCGTGCGTTCGGGGGAAGTAGCCGACCTGCATGTCGAGGGGGCGGATCTCCTCGGGCTTGCGGCCGTCGGCGCGGATGCCGCTCTCGACGATCAGCCTGCGGGTGATCTTTTTCTCGAGCGTGCGGAAGGCCTCGGAGGCCTGCTTGCGGGCGGTGCGGGACGCTTCGGCGGCCTCGACGGTGCCGTCGGTCTGCTCGGGGAAGTGCTCGTTGAGCATCGCCTTTTTGATCTCGCCGACCTTGTCGCCGCGCTCGTTCTTGCTCTTGATCTGGCGGGCCTCGGTGAGTTCCTTCTCGCAGGCGGCCTTGACTTTGGCCATGACCTCGTCGGGGATGACGTTCATGTGGTCGCCGAGGCGGGGCTCGGGGTTGCCCATCTTCTCGGCGAGTTCCTCGATCAACTCGATGATGGGCTTGATGCCCTCCTCGTACCCGAACTTGATGGCCTCGAGAACATCGGCGTCTTCGACCTCGGCGGCGCCGACTTCGATCATGTTGATGCCGTCTTTATGCCCGGCGAGCACCAGGTCGATGTCCGAGTACTCGAGCTGCGAGACGGTCGGGTTGATCAGGTACTTGGCGCCGTCGTCGGTGAAGATGCGTCCGACGCGGACCGTGGCGAGCGGGCCCTGGAAGGGCGCGTCGGAGATCGCGAGGGCGGCCGCGGCGCCGGTGCCGGCGATCACGTCGGCGTCGTTCTCGCCGTCGTGGCTCATGACCCAGTTCTGGAGCTGGATCTCTTCGATGAAGCCGTCAGGAAACAGCGGGCGGATCGGGCGGTCGATCATCCGCATGGTGAGGACTTCTTTTTCGTTCGGGGCGCCCTCACGCTTGCGGAAGCCGCCCGGGAACTTGCCGCCGGCGGAGAGCTTCTCGCGGTAGTCGACCTGCATGGGGAAGAAGTCGAGCCCGGGGCGGGGCGCCGCGCGGACCATGGTGGACATGACGGTGGTGTCGCCGTGGCTGATGAGCACGGCGGCGGTGGCGAGCTTGGCGACCTCGCCGGTCTCGATGCGCATCGTCCGGCCGCCGATTTCCTTCTCGACGACGATCTTCTGGGTTGTCATAACAAGTCCCTTTGTGCGTTTCGCACTTGGAGTGTGGGGGCTGAGGGGGCCCCGCGTGCCCCGGCAACGACCGCCCGATGCGACCGACCCGGAACCAAACCGACACAGCGAGCCCGCCCTCTTGGATGAGAGGCAGAAGGCGTGGGACAGACCCCGTCCGGCCTCCTCCGGGTTCGCTCTTCACCGAGCACGCGGGCCAATCCCGCTGGTGCGTCTGTGCTGGATGACGAGACCCTGACCGGTTGATCTGTCCGTCGCCGACTGCCGCTTCCGCGGGCCCGAAACGAAAGCCCCGCGTGCCTGTCTGGCACGCGGGGCTGGGTGTTCTTACTTGCGAAGCCCGAGCTTCTGGATCGTCGCCTTGTACGCGTCCACGTCGGTGTTCCGCAGGTAGCGGAGCAGCCGGTTGCGCCTGGAGACCATCTGGACCAGTCCGCGCCGGTTGTGCGCGTCCTGCTTGTTGGCACGCATGTGCGTGGCGACCTGCGCGATGCGGGCGGTCAGGATCGCGATCTGGACCTCCGGCGAGCCGGTGTCCTTGCCGTCGCGGGCGAAGTCTTTGATGATCTCGGTCTTCTTCTCGGGTGCGAGGGGCATGAGAGCCTCCGTGTTGCAGTCGCGTGCGGGCGTGGCGGGAACATCCCGTCATGCGTCGCCGCCGGTTGCTCGGGCCCGCTGGGCGATCCCGAGTCCGCAAGCATATGCACGCACCCGGATTGGGTCTACGCCGTGACCGCTCGGAAGAAAGCCCATTCCGTCGCGTGCGCACGCGACCTCGGAGGGTCCGGGGGCGGGATTCCCACTATGCTCGGCCTATGCCCGACACCACCCACGCCCACACCCATGGCATGAGCCTTTCCCGCCGCGTTTCGTCCCTCAAGCCGTCGATCACGGTCGCTCTGAACAACCGGGCCAAGGCCCTGAAGGCCTCGGGGGTTGACGTCCTCGGATTCGCCGCCGGCGAGCCGGATTTCGATACCCCCCAGCCCATCAAGCAGGCCGCAATCGACGCGATCAACGCCGGGCAGACCAAGTACATGCCCACCCTGGGCGACATGCCCACCCGCGACGCGATCGCCAGGAAGCTGACCGAGGAGAACGGCATCGCCGGGCTGACCGGCAACCACGTCGCGATCGGGACGGGCGGGAAGTACGTCCTGTACGCCGCGATCCAGTGCCTGATCGACCCGCCGGCCGCCGGTCCAGACGGGGAAGAGGACCCGTGGGAGATGCTGCTCCCCGTGCCGGCCTGGGTGAGCTACGCCCCGGTCTGCCAACTCGCGGGCGGCAGGGTCGTGGAACTGGACACCTCGCCCGAGTCGGGCTTCCGGATCGACCCCGAGCAGCTGAGGAAAGCCATCAACCCGCGCAGCCGCGTGCTGGTGCTCAACTCGCCCAGCAACCCCTGCGGCACGATGTACTCCGAAGCCGACCTCCGCGCCATCGCCCGGGTCGTCCACGAGACCCGCGACATCGCGCCCGACCTCGTCGTCCTGACCGACGAGATCTACGAGAAGATCGTCTACGGCGGGGTGCCCCACTTCTCGATCGGGTCGGTCCCCGAGATCGCCGACCGGACGCTGACCATCAACGGCATGTCCAAGGCGTTCGCGATGACCGGCTGGCGGATCGGCTACGCCGCGATGCCCGGCGAGTTCGGCGCCGCGTTCATCAAGGCGATGGGCACGCTGCAGGGGCAGATCACCACGAACATCACGAGCTTCAACTACGCCGCGATCCGCGAGGCGCTGACGAACCAGGAGGTCGCCGGCACCGTCGGCATGATGCGTGACGCGTTCGCGTCGCGGGCCAGGCTGATCATGGGACGCCTGGCCGAGATCCCGGGCGTGTCGTGCGTCGAGCCGCAGGGCGCGTTCTACGTCTTCCCCGACGTCTCCGGCCTGTTCGGCAAAGCGAGCCCCAAGGGCGCGAAGATCGATTCGGCGCTCGCGCTGTCCGAGGCCCTGCTCGACGAAGCCCACGTCGCGTTCGTCCCCGGCGAAGACTTCGGCGGCTGCGGCAAGAACCACCTCCGGATCTCCTTCGCCTGCAGCGACGACCAGATCAACGCGGGGATGGACCGGTTTGCGGGGTTTGTTTCGAAGCTGAACTGATCAATCCGCCGCAACGTGCTCGGACTCCATCAGGTCGAGCTCTACCCCGCCGTCCTTCGCTTTGAATCCGACCCGCTGGTCGCGGACCAGCACGAGCAGGGCGAGGAACAGCCCCACCATCTCCGGGCGGGTTTTGCCTTCCATCACCTGGCCGAGCGAGTACTTCTTGCCCGGGTTGGCCGAGGTGAAGGTCGCGATGCGGCCGACGATGTCCTCGGCGTGCTCTTCCAGCGGGGTGTCGTCGGCGACGACGCTGTGCTCGCCGATGCGGTCGAAGTTGACGGCCGCCACGATCTGGCGGAAGGCTTCGACCAGGTCGTTCAGGTCGATGTCCTCCATCTCCAGCTCGCCCATATCGTCGAGGGCGTCGCGGACGGACTGGCTGTCGATGCCGGCCGGCTTGGCGGGGAAGCGGGCCTCCCAGTCGGCGCGGCGTCGGTCGAGCGCGTCGGCCGCGTCGCGGAACTTCTTGTACTCGAGCAGCTGCTTGACCAGCTCGGCCCGCGGGTCGGTCGGGTCGTCCTCGGGGCGGTCGTCGTCCGATTCGTCGTCCTTCTTGACGGTGGAGACGGCGAGCATGCGGCTCTTGATCTCCATCAGCGTGGCGGCCATGACGAGGAACTCGCCCGCGAGGTCGATGTCGACTCTTTCGAGGTCATCGATCGAGTCCATGTACTGGTGGGCGATGTCGGCGATGGGGATGTCGTGGATGTCCACCTCGTGCTTGCGGATGAGGTAGAGCAGCAGGTCGAGCGGGCCGTCGAAGGCGTCGAGATGCACGCGGTAGGTCTCGGACATGCCCCATCCTAGCGGAATCCCGCGGATCGCCCCCCGAACCTACAATGGAATCATGCCGACCGAGGCCCACAAACCGGGACCCCACCAGTCCCAATCCGACCCGAACCAGCTCGACGAGCGGGCGTTCGTTGCGCGGGTGTTCCGGCACGAGTCGGACGCGGTCGCAAAGCTGGCCGAGACCCTGGACGGGCGGTACACGAAGGCCGTCGATCTGATCTGCGCCTGCGCCGACGCGGGCGGGACGGTGCTGGTCTCCGGGCTGGGCAAGTCGGGCTGGATCGGCTCGAAGATCTCGGCGACCATGGCGTCGCTCGGGCTGCCCAGCCACGCGGTCCACCCGACCGAAGCAGCCCACGGCGACCTGGGGCGGTTCCGCAAATCCGACCTGGCGGTCTGCCTCTCGCACTCGGGCGAGACCGAGGAGGTCGTGGCGCTCGCGTCGATCCTGAGACAAGACGGCATCCCGATCGTCGCGATCACGCGCGGCTCGGGCGACGGACGCGAGCCCAGCGCGCTCGAGCGCGTCGCCACGGTCACCCTGCCGACGCTGGTGACCGACGAAGCCGGCGACGGCGACTTCATGGCCCCCACCTCGTCCACGACCGCGACGCTGGCGGTGGGCGATGCGCTCGCCCTCGCGGGCGCCCGCCGCCGGTCCTTTACCAAAGCCGACTTCCACCGGCGTCACCCGGGCGGGCAGCTCGGCGGTTTGCTGCGTCCGGTGACGGATCTGCTGCGCTTCAAGGCGGGCGACAACCTACCCATGATCCACGAGTCGATGAGCGTGCAGGACGCGTTGGGGGAGGCGGCCAAGGTCGTCCGGAGGCCCGGCGCACTGGTCATCATCGATGACGCCGGCACGCTCGCGGGCATCTTCACCGACTCGGACTTGCGCCGGCTTGTGCTGCGAGACGCGAACGAACTCGGGCAACCCATTTCCTCGGTGATGACGCGCGAGCCGCGCACATTGTCCGAGACCGCGTTGGCACGCGACGCGGCCCAGATGTTCCGGGAACACCGGGCCGACGAGATCCCCGTTGTGGATGACGCCGGCAAGCCGGTTGGGCTGCTGGATGTGCAAGACCTGATCGCGATGCGTCTGGTGACCGACGACGCCTGAACCAACGAGAATCCAGGAGCGAAGGATCGCCATGCCCGGACCCGCAGGACCGTCCCCGAAGCTGCTCGGCAGGATCGCCGCGGCCGTGATGGCGCTGATCTTCGGGGGCGTGATCTGGTGGGCGATGTCGAAGAACACCCCCCCGGCGACCATCGCCCCCGCGCCCGGCACCGGGGAGGTGCCCGACATCCTCGACCTCGTGCCCGGCGCCGGCGAGTCGATCGTGATCACGCTGGCCGATCAGGAAGACCCGGGCCGCGTCGCGGGCATCATCGAGGTGGACCGATTCGACCCGATCGGCAACGGGGAACGCGAACTCATCAACCCGCGCGGCTGGCTGTACCCCCGGGACGGGCGGGTGGTCCGCGTGCGGGCGGACCGCGGCGTGCTCGCGATGCCCACCCCCAACAGCACGCCGGAATCAGGCACGCTCCAGGGCGATGTCCGCGTGCTGGTGTATGGGGGCTCGCCGGCCCCAGGCGTCCCGCCCAGCGACGATGCGACGCCGGTCGTCACCGCGGCGTTCGAAGAGCCCGTCCGCTTCGAGACCCGGTACCTGCGCCTGTCCACGCCCGGCGCCTTCAAGATCGAGAGCGAGCGGGTCACCTTCGACGGGATCGGGCTCGGCGTGATGCTCAACAGCGTGCGCAACCGCCTGGAGCTCATCGACGTGGACCGGGGCGGGAGGCTGGAGATCCGCCAGACCGAAGCCGCCGGAAAGGCCAGCGAGCCCGAGCCCGGCGCGGGCACGGCGTCAGCGAGCGCCAACGAGCCGGGCGTGCCGTCGCCCGCCGACGCCATGAACGCGAGCGTCGCGTCGGATCCGACGGATCCACCCAAGATCGACCTGTACCGCGCGGTGATGCGCTCTGGCGTGGTCGCCCATCTCGATTCCGCGCGGCTGGAGGGCGATCGTCTCGAGCTGTTCGCGCGCATGCGTGACGACACGCTGGCCGACGGCGCGTTCACGCCGATCGGGTTCCGGCGCTCCACCCCAAGCGAACCGGCGGCCCGCCCGGCTGCGGGTGAGCCC
>DIYM01000137.1 GCA_002429045.1 Phycisphaerales bacterium UBA6054 | reverse complement strand
CACGAACCCGACGTCGACCCCGGCCGGCACCGCGGGGGGCGACGCGGCGGCCCGGGCTTCCTCCACCGGCCCGGGCTCGGCCGCCCGCTCATTCGTCGCGGGAGGCTCGTTGCCGGGCAGCCTCCGGATCTCCTCCAGCGTCATCGGCCCACGCAGGTAGCTCATCGCCCAGCGGGTGCGGAACAGAACCGGCCCGCCCCGCTCGTGCACGTTGTGCAGCAGGAACACCCGCTCGCCGAGCCCGGAGATCAGGCGATCGATCTCGGACCGGTCCAGCCCCGCACTGCTCGCGCTCTCGAGCCCGTCCATCAGGCGTGCTTTGTCGCGCTCGGTCTGCAAGCGCCCGATCATCCACGTGCCGGCGTTCGACAACCCCTTGTAATCCAGGTCCACCGGGTTCTGCGTCGCGAGCACGCACCCGACGCCGTACGCCCGGGCCTGCTTCATCAGCGTGAGCAACGCGTTCTTGCTCGGCGGGTTCGCGCTGGGCGGGAAGTAGCCGAACACTTCATCCATGTACAAGACCGCCCGCAGCGTCCCGGTGCCCGGCTGGCGACGCATCCACGCGATCAACTCGCCCAGCACCAACGTCACGAAGAACATCCGTTCTTCATCTCCCAGGTGCGCGATCGACAGCACCGACACGCGGGGCTTGCCGTCCTTGGTGTACAGCAGCTTGCCGACGTCCATCGGCTCGCCCCCGAGCCAGCCGGCAAAGCCGGGCGACGCGAGCAGGTTGTTGATCCGCATCGCCAGCGCCCCGCGGTCCTTGGCGGGCATGAAGGCGTCGAGATCCAGCACGCCGACCTTCTCGAACGGCGGGTTCTGGATCTGCGCGATCAGCGAGCCGAGATCCAACCCCCGTCCCTTTGACCACGACGCTTCCAGCACGCTGGACAGCAGGATGTGCTCCCGGCTCTGGATCGGATCCGCGTCGAGCCCCAGCAGCGAGCACAGCCCCGACGCGGTGGTCACCACGCGCTCGCGGACCTGCTCGATCGGCGTGCCGGGCTTGGGCGGGTCCATGCTCTTGATGGGCGTGAGCCCACGCCCCGCCGTGCTGCCGGGCGTGTACACCGACACCTCGGCGGCGTCTCCGAGCCTCTGGATCCGCTCGCCGCACTGCCCCCACTTGCCCAGCCCGCTGGCCCACAGCGACGCCTGCGACTCGGCGTACTCGCCCGCGGTCACGCCCTCGCGATCCGCCGCCCCAGGATCGATCCACGGCTCGAAGTCGCTGCCGCGCAGATCCGGGAAGGTCAGCTTCAGGTTGCCGAGGTCGCCCTTGGGGTCGATCGCGATCACCGGCACGCCGTCCATCGCGGCCTCTTCGATCAGCGACACGCCCAAGCCCGTCTTGCCCGACCCGGTCATGCCCACGCACACCGCGTGCGTGGTCAGGTCCTTCGAGTCGTACATCACGAGATCGTCACGCACGGCGCCCGCCTCGGGGTCATACGAACGCCCGAGGTAGAACGCGCCGAGTTTCTCGTACGCCGGCAGCGACACCGCGCCCGCCGAGTCTTCAGGGTTTGCTGCCATGCTCCGATCCTACCGGATCGCGGGCCGGATCGGCTCAGGCGGCTTCTTCGGTGTCGTCGTCGAAGTCATCACCCAGCGACGCCTCGAACTCGGCGATCGCCTGGTCCTCGAGTTCCCTCTCGAGTTCTTGCTCCGTCTTGCCCGCCGAGGCGCTGAACCGCTCGTGCCAGCGGTCCGGGCGCACGTTCGCCGGGGTGTTCGGGGCTTCGCGCCAGTCGTCGGCGTTGGGCAGGTTGAGATCGCTCGCCATCGTCTTCCGGTAGCCCAGCAAGCGCACGACCTCGAGCACGTCCGTCCAGGTCGGGAACATGCGGTCGTTGGCTTTCTTGAACGCGTCGATCGCCATCAGGAACAGGAACTGCTCCGTGGTCATCTCGCCTTCCTCGGCCGACTTGGTGAACTCGCTCAGCCGACGCCCGGGGCCCCGGGCACGCTCGAGCCCGGTCAACTGGTTCTCACGCCCGCGCCGATCGACGCCGAGCCTCCGGTCGACCACCGTGCCGGGGGGCGGCGTGCCGTTCGGGTTCTTGCGGCGATCGTTCGTCGGCCCGCCCCGGCGCTCGCCGTCCCGGATCGGACGGCTGTCGTTCGATCGTGACGCGTCGCTCTGCCTCTTGCTGCGCTTCTGCTGGCTCATGGGCGGTCTCCGGGCGCACCCGGTGACACTCACGCGTCGGACGCGCTCAACAGCCGGGCACTGGCTCAGAGATCATCGTCATCGTCGTCGTCGCTCTCGATGTCGACGTCTTCTTCGTCGTCGTCATCGTCGAAGTCGTCGTCATAATCGTCGTCGTAATCGTCATCATCGTCGTCGTCGGATTCGAGGAAGTAGCTCTCGTCCTCGTCCAGGTCGTCGTCGACACCCGCGACCACGCCCGCCCCGGGCTCGGTCATCCACGCCGGTTTCTCGGACGCGGGCGCCGCGGGGGCGTTCTCCCCGAGCAGCGCCGTGCCGCCGCGGTCGTCCCACCCATCCATTCCTTCAAGCGTCATGGCTTCCAACCTCCATCGATCCTGAGCCGCCGGGAAACCCGTCCCCGGAACCGCCGACCGGGGCCCATTCGTGCCGCCCGGCGCGCGTGAGCGTAGAGCCGGACCGCCCGGTGTCAACACGCCGCCGATACGAAGATTCGATCGGGCAGATCCACGCGGGCCCTGCACCCGCCGCGGGGCCGCGTGCGGCCTGACACCCACCGCCCCTAGACTGCCGCCATGCCACCGAGCACGCCAACCTCGCCCGACCTCGTCGCCGGTCTCGCGGCCGCCGCCTTCCCCGGGCTCGGGCACATCGTCCAGAAACGCGCCAAACGCGGGCTGCTGGCGATGCTCGGGGTCATGGGGCTGTTCCTGTACGGGCTGCTGATCGGGGGCATCGACGCCGTCGACAGCCGCGAGGACAGAGTCTGGTTCGCCGGCGCCGCCCTGCTCGGCCCGGTCGGGTTCGGGGCCGATTGGATCCACCAGAACAAGTTCAAAGCCTATGACCCGGGCAGCCCGTTCCCCCGCTCGGGACGCCCCGGTGAGGTCCGCCAGACCGAGGGGGTCGAACGCCCCACCTGGACGCCGGCGACCGCCGAGCAACTCGAATCGGGCCGGGGACGCCCCAACACGCCCGGGCTCGGGCGCCTGAACGAGATCGCCATGCTCGCGGTCGCGCTCGCGGGCATGCTCAACCTGATTGTGTTCCTCGACGCCCTGCTCCCGGACGCCCGCGGGGTCACCAAACCGACCCCGCGCCCCGCCGGACCGCGCACGCTCGCGGCCGCCGCGGCGCCCGGGCGGGGTGAGGAGACCCAATGAACACGCTCACCCTCGGCCGGGCCTTCATCGACGCCGTGCCGGTCCACGACACGTGGTACCTGCTGATCGTGCCCATGGTCGTGTTCATCGCGATCGGGTACAAATCCGTCCGCTGCGGCAACATGAACAACTACTGGCGTGAGGTGCTCGTGTTCATCATCCAGGTGCTCGGGGGCATGGCGCTGCTGACCGTCGCGTTCATGATCACGATCAACATCCTGGTGCCGCTGCTCGCGCCGATGCCGGGCTGAGCTCACCGCCTACCCGGGCGTGTACGTCCCTTTCGTTGTCGTGTACCCGCGGTCGAGGTTCAGGATCATGTAGCGGAGCGCGTCGACCGCGTGGTCCGAGCCGTCCTTCTCGGGCGTCGGCGACTCGGGGTTGTCCGACGGGTAGTGGTACTGTTCCAGACAGCGGATCAGTTCCGGGCAGTCGCGCGTGATCGCCAGGGTGGGCGGGCCCACCGCCGGCCGCAACCGGGCCCGGATCAGTTCGATCCCTTCGTGGATCATCGAGCGGGCCGCGCGAACATCCAGGCCCGCCGATCGCATCGCCTGGACGTCCGACACGCCGGTCTGCGCGTTGCAGGCCCGCCCGGCCGGATCGACCCCGATCCAGGACATCCGCTCGAACGAGCGGATCGCGTCGATGTGCTCGGGCAGCGTCATGTTCGCCCGCACGTGCTCGCGGAACACGCACACCGAACCGCCCGGCGAGACACGGGCCCACAGCACCACCGTGGGCGATCGGATCCCGAAGTCCATCCCCCCCACGACCGCCCACCCCTCGCTCCCGTCCGGCGGCCGCTCCACCGTGTGCGACCCCGCGTCGAACTCGGGCAGCACGCAGTCGGACCGTTTCGGTCGCAGGCAGAGCATCTCGCTGTTCCAGGTCTCGAGGGAGACCCGGCGTTTGAGCGCGATCGCGTCATCGATGGGGATGTGCCCGCCCGGGGTGCCGCGTGCATCCCGACCCTTCGCCCTCCCGGCGCACTCGGCCCGCAGCGGGCACGACAGACAATCGTGCGTGTCCGGGCAGGACCCCAGCACGTCCACCACGCCCCAGCGGAACAGACGGCGCACGCCGCCCGGCGCGCATGTCCCGACGAGATCATGCATCAAGCCGTACGGCACGTGCATCGTCGACAGGCACTCGATCGAGCCGGGAACCATAATGTCGCCGCACTGCTTGGATCGTGTGGTGAGTTGGGCGGCTTCCCAAACATCCGGATCGAACAGCTCCACCTCGTCGCACCGGAGTTTCTGAACACGCGTGCCGCGGACCGATGTCTGAGACTGCGCCAGCAGTTCCACACGCGACCCGTTGCGCAACGTGATCCGGCGCTCGGTGATCCGCCCTTCGACCAACCGATCGAAGGGCTCGCGTTCGAAGATGCCGCGCAGATGGGCGTGCATCCGCTTGGACTGTTCGAGCGAGCCGCCCAGAACCCGGACCTCGATCCCCGGCTTGAACACCATATCCAGCACCGTGGCGACCGCCGCCAGATACGTCTTGCCACCCCCGCGGCACGCCCAGACGACGCCATCGCGCGGCATGCGGTCCTCGAAGAACGCGTGGCAGAGGTACTCCGCCGGCGCCGCGTGCCCGTCCAGCAACGCCTCGCCCGGCATCCCGATCCCGATCCACCGCTCGACCCACGCCCGCAGCTGCGCATCGTCGCCCGGGATACCGCCCGGGAACGCCTCCGCGGCGCACGCGGCATCCCCGGGAGCCACGGCGCTCCGCTCGTCATCGCTCATCCTCACCCCCAATCAGCCCGAGACCCGGCCCAGACCCAATGCCGACAGCAACGCACGCCCGCGATCGCGGTCGATCCCGCGGAGTTCGCGCAGCACCGCGTTCCGTTCGGCGCGCGTCACGAAGAACGTGATCGCGTCGGGCAGGCCGCCCGGCTGGACCGGCGCGCCCGTCGCGCACGCCCGTCGGGGGGCGCCGCTCCGTTCGCCCTTACGGTCTTCGCCTGGATGTCGTCTGTCCGTTCCCATCGCTTCCTCCGGCTGCATAGGCACGGGGGCGGCTTGCGAGCCGACACACGGCGTGCCGGGCGATCGCGGGGAGCGGATCGTCCTGATTGCTGCGGATGCGCGCGTGCCTCGCCCAGCGGGACAACTCACGGGCGATGAACGGGTCGGCGAGCCTGCGCACGCACAGCAGTTCCTCGGGAGCCAGCCCCGCGTGGGCGAGCGCGTCCGAGAGCCGCGCGTCGTGGACCGGGCGTGGCAGCCGGTACTCGGTCATGCCCGCCGCGCGGAAGAACGGGCTGACCCCGCCCATCGCCGCGACGGCTTCCGTGTTGGGTGTCAGCGGGTCGGCCAGATACGACCGCACCAACGCCGACGCGACGCCGAGCCCGCGCGAGCGGGGGTCGACCACCACCCGGGAGATGCATCGGGCGTCTTCGTTGAGCCGTCGGGCGGCCTGAGCTTTGGGCAGCCCGTCGTACCGCCCGGGCCAGGCCTGCCGACGCCACACGCCGTTGAGCGTGGGCATCGACACCACCAGCACGCCCGCGAGCGTCTCTCCGAGGGCGCCCGAGCGCACCGCCCGCAGGATCCGGCAGATCGTGGCCGGTCGCCCGCCCAGATAGTGATGCCGCGCGAGCGCCCGGTAGTCCGCGATGGTGCCCGGCTCGACCCTGAACGGGCCCGGGGTTCCGACGGGATAGGCGGGGCGTTCGATCGTGC
The DNA here is from genome assembly GCA_002429045.1 of Phycisphaerales bacterium UBA6054. Lineage (GTDB taxonomy): Bacteria > Planctomycetota > Phycisphaerae > Phycisphaerales > UBA1924 > UBA6054. The sequence continues at coordinate 208 of DIYM01000137.1, read as the reverse complement.
CGGCGGGCACGTCAACGACCAGATCGGGCCCGAGCAACGGCGCCATGTCCTCGTGGGCGGTCGCGACGATGACACCCACGCCCGAGCATCGGGACCAGCGGGCGACGGTCCGCGCGAGCGCACCGGCCGAGAAGCGGTCCAGGTTGGAACCGAACTCGTCGCACACGACCCGATCGCCCGGTCTCGCCCCGGCGAACGCGCACGCGAG
>DIYM01000038.1:4461-6172 GCA_002429045.1 Phycisphaerales bacterium UBA6054 | reverse complement strand
TCGGGTGGGGCGGGCGAGGGCGGGCTCGGCGTGCCCGGGAAGGGCCCGCGCTTGCCTCCGCGGCCCGCCGCCCTCCGACGCGTACCGGTCGCGGTCCGGTCGCGGTCCGGCTCACCGGAGCCCGAGGCGACCGGTCCGGGCAAGCGGGGTCCCGGGCGCCCTTGGTGCAGCCTACCAGCGTCCCACGGTACGGGCAACGGAAACAGGCGGTTCCCGTCGGATGCGGCACGGGCTCGGGCCTCAGCGTCTCCAGCCCGCCCTCACGGTCTCGCGCTCGACGACCTCGCCCTCGGTCGTCATCACCACCAGATCCGGGTTGCCCGAACGCAGCCTGCTCACCTGGCGGTTGCCCAACTCGGCCCGGAGGATGGCGCGATCGGCCTCGTACCGGCGTTCGGTGACGTCGCACCGTCTTTCGATGGCGTCGATCAGGCGGGCGTTCTTCATGGGCACCGAGAGGTCCAGCACACGGATCGCGCCGACCACATGAGACCGCACCCTCGAGATGAGCTCGGCTTGCCCCGGGCGCTCCCCGCCGGCCTCGGGCGGGAGCGCACACAGAGGGATCGAGCCCGGAACGCGGGATTGCCAGTACAGGATGTCGCGGTTGTCGTCGAGCCGGTCGGCCTTGTTGAGCACCACCACCAGCTCGGGACGCTCGTACCCCGGGCTCTCGGGGTCCTTGGCTTCCCGGGCCTCGACCTCCCCGAACAGCTCGTCGAGGGTCCGCATGACCGTCTCGTGGTGGAGCTCGACCGAGGGATCCGAGACATCCAGGACGACAATCAGCAGATCGGCGTGCATCGCCTCTTCGAGCGTGGCGCGGAACGACGCGACGAGATGGTGCGGCAGCTCGCGGACGAACCCGACGGTGTCGGACAGCATGCAGCCGACCCCGCCGCCCAGATCCCAGCGTCGGGTGCGGGTGGTCAGCGTCGCGAACACCCGATCGTCGGCGTAGGCGCCGCCCGTGGTCAGGGTGTTGAACAGCGTGCTCTTGCCCGCGTTGGTGTAGCCGACCAGCCCGACGGTGTCGTTGTCGACGTTGCGTTCCCGGACGGTCCGTCGTTTGCGTTCCTGGATCTCGGTCAGCTCGGCCTGGAGGATCGATTTGCGACGTTGGATGAGGCGTCGGTCGATTTCGAGCTGCTGTTCGCCCGGGCCCCGCGTGCCAACGCCGCCCGCCGAGCCGCCCGCGATCCGTTCGAGGTGCGACCACATCGACCGCAGCCGGGGGTAGGTGTACTCGAGCTGGGCGAGCTCGACCTGGAGCTTGGCCTCGTGCGTCGTGGCACGCCCGGCGAAGATGTCGAGGATCAGTTCCGAGCGATCGAGGATCTTCCGTTCGACGATCTTCTCGATCGAAGCGATCTGCTTGGGGCTCAGCTCATGGTCGAAGATGACCGTTGTCGCGTCGAGCGCCACACAGAGGTCGCGGAGTTCGTTGAGCTTGCCCCGCCCCATGTATGTCCCGGCTTCTGGGCGTTCGCGCCGCTGTTCGATCTCCCCGACGACCGAGGCGCCGGCCTGTTTGGAGAGCTCGCGAAGCTCGCCGAACGGGTCGCGCGGGTCGAACACCGAGTTGGGAAGGCGCACCGCGGCGAGCACGGCTTTCTCGGCCTGGACCTTGATGTTCTGGCGATCGGTGGGTGCTGGCATTCGTGGTCACGATACGCCGAGCCCCCGAGTTCACGCAGCAAAAAACCCCGCC
>DIYM01000038.1:0-4433 GCA_002429045.1 Phycisphaerales bacterium UBA6054 | reverse complement strand
GCCGATCGGCGGGGTTTGCGGAAACGGCCGGGTAGAGAAAGGGATCAGCGCCGACGACGCCCGGCGACCAGGCCGCCCAGCCCGATCAGGGCGACCGCGCCCGGCGCGGGGACGGTGGTGAGTTCGAAGTTGTGGTTGAGCCCGGTGGCGCCGCCCCCGGCCCCGTTGGCGCCGATGGTCGCGTCTTCGGCCGAGAGGAACCACTGTCCGGTCGTCTGCACGCCGTCGGCGAACCGGCCGTCGTCGTCCAGCGAGATCTGGACGAAGCCAACGTTGGCGACATCGACCTCGGAGTTCACGGTGATGGTGTACACGAAGTTCCCAGCGCCGTCGAGCTGGATGCCGAAGCCGTCGATCGCGGCGCCGGTGGAGTCGAAGAAGTCGACGAACATCACGCCGCCGGCCTGCTGGACCCCGCCCACGAAGCGGAACTCGGTGATCTGGGTGGTGCCCGAGGCGATCGACGTGTAGTCGTCGAAGCCGATCGCTTCAACATCGCCGTCCAGGTTGATCTCGCTGATCGGGAACGACTGGAACCCGGCGCCGGCCTCCATGTTCGAGAAGATCGTGGTCGCGGCGCCACGGGCGCTCCCGAACGGGACCGCGTCCAGCGCGGCCGCGGTGTACGAATCCGAGCCGTAGATGGTGTGGTTGGTGCGATCCACGACGCCGAGGCTCGGGCCGCCGAACGCGCTGCCTGCGGCGGCGCACAATGCGATAGCTGCAATGCTCTTCATATTCTCTCTCTCTTCCTGATCGGACCGATCGCTGACGCTCCACAACGAGCGGAACACAACGCTCGAAAGTCGGCGGCGTGCCGCCAAGTGAGAAATCCATCCGGGCGATGCCTCGCCCCGACTGAACGGTCACACCCACGAACTGTCACCGGTGGCCCGCCCCTCGGGGGGCCAAGCCTGGGCACGGGTAAGAGCTTACCCCAACCTCTATTCGTGCCCAATCATCGTGCGGTTTCGTCGATCATGCGGTGATGTTTGTAGCGGTTAGTCCGAATATCGCTGGCGGAGCTTGGTGCTCAGACGCGCCATCAGGTGGGCACGCTCGACCGCATCGACCCAGTCCTGGCGTGTCGCATCGAGTTCATCGCCGGGCACCGGGGCCCCGGGGAGGGGGCAGGAGGGCCCGAGTTGGCGCTCGGCCATCGCGCGGTACCGGGAGAGGCTCCGGTCTCCCTCAACGCTGAGCACATCGAAGTCCTCGTTGAGAATCAGGACGATCGGCACCCGTTTGCCCCCGGCGATCATCAGCCGCTCCGCGAGTTGTTGGTGCTCGTCCCGGTCTGCGTATCGGACCGGGAACCGGCCGCCCGAGGCCTGCTCGATCGCGTCGAGGAACGGCAGCTGCTGCACGCAATCGCCGCACCAGATCCCGGTCAACGCGATGGCGTGCAGCCGGCGCGTGAAGCCGGCGACGAGTTCGGCCTGGCGTTCAGTGAGCCGGGCCCGGGATCGGAACTCCGCCCACGCCCGGGCCTGTTCGCGCGTGCCGCTGCTGACGTATTGGTCATAGGCAAGTGCGGAATCGAACGTCTTTCGTAGCAGCTCGTGGTCGATCATTCTGCATCCTCTCCGATCGGTCTGGGCGTATTGTCCTGCATGGATGGCTCGCAGTCTGTGCGGATCAACTTCGGCACCCCGGTGGCGTTATTCCCGCTGGACGCGGTGCTGCTCCCGCAGCAGCCGATGCCCCTGCACATCTTCGAGCCCCGATACCGCCAGATGGTCGACAACGAGCTGGATCGCGCCGGGCAGGTCGCGATCGCGACGGTCGATCGCGAGGCGCCGCGGAGCCCGTCGGGCGATGTCGGTATCCGCCCGGTCGTGTGCGTGGGTCAGATCGTCAGCCACGAGCGGCTTCCCGACGGCCGATTCCAGATCGTGCTCCACGGGCTATGCCGCGCGCTGGTGACCGAGGAACTCCCGGTGGGGAACGGGGTGCTGTACCGGCGTGCGAAGATCGATCCCTTCGGCGACGAGGCCGCGGAACTGCCAGAGCCCAGCGACACGATGGAACGCCTGCGGTCGTGGGTGGACGACGCGCTCGAGGAGGGCCCGCTGTCGAGGCTGCGCATCGCCGAGCAGGTGCTCGAGTACGTCCGCAACGACGCGATCCCCACGCCCGTGCTGCTCGATGTAGTCGGTTTCACGATGGTCAGCGGGCGCGAGCCCCGGTACCAGATGCTCAGCGAGCCGGACCCGGATACCCGGACCCGCCTGCTCCATAACGAGCTGGCACGCCTCGCCAAGACCATCCGGGCGGCCCAAGACCAGCACCCCGAAGAGTGGCCCAAGGGGCTGAGCTGGAACTGACGGCGCGTCGCTCGCAAGGCGCCACGGTCAGGGCCCGGACATCCCTTCGATGAACGCGTTCGCCTCGTCGATCGACGCGTTCATCTCCTCGATCAGCCGCCCGATCTCGGCTTCCAGTTCGGTCACCGTCGACTCGAGCGACGCGATGGCTCGCGCGTTGAGGTTGTGCTTGAGGAAAAGCACCTGGTCGTTGAACGCGGCCAGCACGGGATCCATCCGCGCCTCGGCGGACTTCATGGCGTCCAGGAGCTGGTTGTAGCGTGAGCGGGTGATCTGCAGTTGCTCGGCGCTCGCGGCCCGCAGCGTGTCGGACTGGTACTCGGTCAGCTCACGCTCCCACTCGCGGAACATCGCGGTGGCGATGCGTTCGACGGACTTGATCTTGCCGCGAACGTCGTCGGCCTGGGACCTCGAACGCTTGAGCTGGCGGTTGAGCCCGTTGTACTTCTTCTCGAGCTCGCCGCCGTCGAAACCGGTCAGCGATTTGAACTCCTCGAGTGTCGTCGCGAACTGCTCCTTGGCCTGCTGCTGCTCGTCCCGCGCGTCCTTGACCTCGTCGACGAGCTGCTCGCGTTTGGCGTAGCCGAACTGCTCCTTGACGGCGATCGACGTGCTCGCGCACCCGACGAGCGGCGAGAGCGCGGCACCGAGGCAGATCAGGGCGGCGAGCGGGCGGGCGGTGCGGATCGGCATGGCGGGTCTCCGGTAAAGCAACCGCCTTAGCCTATCGGCTTTCGTTGAGCGGGGCGGGGGTTGGGCGTGGCACCTAGGATGCGGCATGAGCCGAGCCGAAGCCGTTTCCGTCGCCCGTTCCTCGGCCGAGCCGGGCATGTCGCCCGTCCGGATCGGCGATCGTGAGTTCGATAGCCGCCTGTTCGTGGGCACGGGCAAGTACGCCTCGATGGGCCTGATGCGCGACGCCATCGACGCCTCGGGTTCGCGGGTGATCACCGTCGCGGTGCGTCGCGAGCGTCTGTTCAACGCCGAGGGCAAGAGCCTGCTGGAGTACCTGGACCTGCCCAGGTACACCATCCTGCCGAACACCGCCGGCTGCTTCAGCGCCGAGGACGCCGTCCGCGTCGCCCGCCTGGGACGCGACCTGCTCGAACAGCTCGACAACCCCGGGGCGAGTTGGGTCAAGCTCGAGGTGCTCGGCGACACGCAGACGCTGCTCCCCGACCCGATCGGCACCGTCGAAGCCGTCGAGACGCTGGTGAAGGACGGCTTCGAGGTGATGTGCTACTCGAGCGACGACCCGATCGTCGCCCAGCGGATCAAGGACGCCGGGGCGGCGTCCGTCATGCCCGCCGGCTCGCCGATCGGCTCCGGGCAGGGCATCCTCAACCCGAACAACATCGTGCTGTGCCTCGAGAAGCTCAAGGCGGGCGACCCGGACTACCCGGTGATCGTCGACGCGGGCGTCGGCAGCGCCAGCGACGTGTCGGCCGCGATGGAACTCGGCGCCGACGGCGTGCTGCTCAACACCGCGATCGCCCACGCCCGGGACCCGGTCATGATGGCCCACGCGATGCGCAAGGCCTGCGAGGCCGGGCGTCAGAGCTACCTGGCCGGACGGATCGACAAGAAGCTCTACGCGACCGCCAGCAGCCCGATGGAGGGCGCGATCTCATACATCCCCGGAGAGTGACCATGTCCGAGCATCAGGTCCTGCGCGAGGCGGTCTTCGATAAAGCCGCGATGAAGAAGTACTACCTCATCGGGCCCATGGTCCCGCTGGCGTTCACGATCGTGCTGATCCCGGTGATCCCGGTGATCGTCGCGATCACCTGGTACTTCATCGACCGCGTGCTCGACAGCCTGTCCTGCCGCCTGACCGAGCGCACGCTGGAGATCAAGAAGGGCTGGCTCAACCGGGTCGAGTCGACGGTGCCGCTCGAGAAAGTCACCGACCTGCAGATGTACCAGGGCCCGATCATGCGGTGGCTCGGGCTGCACGGGTTCAAGGTCGAGACGGCCGGGCAGACCTCGGGGGCCGCGGGCGGGTCGCTGGTCAACATGATCGGCATCGTCGACGCCCCGGCGTTCCGCCAGGCGGTGCTCGCTCAGCGCGACGCGCTGGCGGGCTCGGCGCCGGCTCCGGCCGCC
>DIYM01000063.1 GCA_002429045.1 Phycisphaerales bacterium UBA6054 | reverse complement strand
CGCCGATCCGATCGCTGGGCGGTGCGGCGTTCGTGCTGGTTTTTTCGCTCTACCCATATGTCTATATCGCGGCCCGAATCGCGTTCGGGAGCCAGTCGCGGTCGATCTCCGAGGCCGCCCGCACGCTCGGTGTCGGCCCGCTCGCGCGGTTCGCGAGACTGTCCTTCCCGATCGCACGCCCCGCGGTCATCGCGGGCGTCATGCTGGTTGTCATGGAAACGCTCGCCGACTACGGGACCGTGGACTATTTCGCGATCGACACGCTCGCGACCGGCGTGTACCGGGTCTGGTACGGGGTCGGCTCCCAGACCGCGGCGTTGCAGCTCTCGGCACTGCTCGTTTCGGCGTCGGCGTTTGTCATCCTGATCGAGCGCCGGATCCACCGCAGCCGGAGCAAGCGGACGGACACCGCACGCTTCTCGGCGCCTCGGCCCGTCGCTCTCACGGGCCGGCGCTCGGCGGGCGCGCTCGCGATCTGCGTGCTGCCTGTGCTGATCGGGTTCGCGATCCCGCTCGTGCAACTGATCCGCCTGAGCGCGAGTTCGGGCGTTGCCCCGCTCGATGCGCGGCTGAGACACGCGGGCTTCAACTCGGCCGGCGTCGGTTCTGTCGCGGCGTGTGTCGCGGTGCTGCTGGCGTTGTTGCTCCTGTTCGCCGCCCGCACATGGCCCGGGCGACTCACGCGCACACTGATCGGTGTGAGCCGGCTCGGATACGCGATCCCGGGCACCGTCGTCGCCGTCGCACTCATGGGCCTGCTCGCCGATCTCGACCACGGCCTCAACGCGGCGTGGACCAGCCTGCGCCCCGACGCCGGCTGGGCCCCCGGCTTGCTGCTCTCCGGATCCCTCTTCGCGCTGCTGCTGGGCTACCAGACGCGCTTCCTCGCGCTGCCGCTCGGCGTGATCCAGGGCGGGTACGACAGGCTGCCCAAGAACACCGACCGCGCCGCCCGGACACTCGGCGCCCGCCCGCTCCCGGTGCTGGCACGTGTCCACCTGCCCGCGCTCAGGTTCGCAGTGCTGTCCGCCGGGGTGCTGGTCTTCGTCGACGTCATCAAGGAACTCCCCGTCACGCTCGGCATGCGTCCTGCGAACTTCGACACCCTCGCCGCTCGTGCGTACCGGCTCGCCAGCGACGAACGCCTCGCCGAAGCCGCGGGACCGTCGCTGGTCATCGTGCTCGTCGGGGTCGTCCCGGTCTGGTTCATCCATACCATGCTGGGATCGGGGCTGTTCTCCGGGCGTGGCCCGCGACCAAGCGAGGGAACTGAAGCGTGAGCGACGACGGGCTGGAAGTAACGGATCTCTGTTTCTCGTACACGGAATCCGTCCCGCTGTTGCGGCGCGTGTCCTTCGCCGTCGGGCCGGGCGAGATCTGCTGCATCCAGGGCGAATCGGGGGGCGGCAAATCCACGCTGCTCCGCATCATCGCCGGGCTCGAGCACGCCCACAGCGGTTCGGTCCGTCTGGCGGGGCGGATCCTCGCCGACGGTTCCCGCCACGTCCCGCCCGAACGCCGGCGGATCGGGATGGTCTTCCAGGACTTCGCGTTGTTCCCGCATCTGACCGCGGCCCGCAACGTCGCGTTCGGTATGAACGGTATCCGCCGCAGCGAGCGCGAACGCAGGGCACGCACGCTGCTCGAACGGATGGGGCTGCGCGACGGGCACGACCGCTACCCCTCGGAACTCAGCGGCGGGCAGCAGCAGCGCGTCGCGATCGCGCGTTCGCTCGCGGCCGAACCACGGGCGATGCTGCTCGACGAACCCTTCGCGGGGTTGGACACCGAAACCCGAGACCGTGTCCGGGCCGACGTCCTGGCAACGCTCCGGCAGTGGTCGATCCCGACCATCCTGGTGACCCACGACGACGGAGAGTCTGATCGCTGCGCCGATTCCAGGCACCATCTGATCGGCAAGCAACTCGCCAGGTCCGCCTGCGGCTGCGATCGCTCGGCGCCGACGACCCAACCGACGCCGAGCGCCGCGCAATGGCACCATCATCGCCAGGTCGGGCGGCGAGATCTTCCCCGGAGCCGGCGAGACTCGGGATGACCCGTCCTCTGGCATCCAGGACTCCTGCCTGCTCGCCGGCAACGCGCTGGCAGCCTGTGTCCCGTGCGGGCTCACCTCGCGGGGCGATGTGGTCGTCCTGCTCAACGGCGCCGAGACGGTCCTCCCTCGGGTAACGACACCGCGGACTCGTCTTGCGTGAGAGCGCCCTTCGCGACGCCCGAGCACGCTGGCGACAGACTCCCAGGCCAACGCTGAGACCCAGGCCTCACTCTGCCTTTCAGGACACAGGCGTCGGGCATCGTCAGATCGAGCTGTCGCTTTCACGATCGCAACGATTCCCGCCCGCGTACCAACGGGCGGTCGGGGCTCCAAACCTCTCACGACGAGCCGCAGTTGATTGTTGAACTGCTCGGGGCCAGAACTGCTTTGGGGGTCCGGACGCAGGATCTTCCCGCCTCGTAAGTCCCTGCGTGACCCAGCACCTTCAGCGAACGCCCCGCAGCCTTCCAAGCCGGGTGCTGACGGTGCGCGGGTCGGCTGACCCGCTTCGTTGGATCAGCCCGCCTGGAGCCGCCGGATACCCCTCCGAGCGGCCTGTTTCGGGGCCGAGCGTGACAGGCCTGTCATAGCGTGACCGTGAACTTCAGTTCGCACGGGAACTCGGGAAACTCGCGCTGCAGCCGGTAACCCCGGAACTTGCTCGTATCGTCGAATCCCGATCGCGAAAGGGCATCCTCGAACATTTTGCCATACCCGTGAAACCATTGCGTATGAAGGTAGTCAGCACCCGAGAGTGCCACCGCGGGCTCCGGAGCCAGGATGAACCGGCTGAACCGCGAGCCGGCACCTTCTCGTTCTGGCCCACGGTCCTCGAGGATCCCCTTGACTTGGGCCACCGGATGACCGAGCTGAGTCAAGCTCTCGTGGCAAAGCACATCAAAGACAACGTTGCGGACAGGAGTGCGGACAGTCAGTGAGTACATCCCGCTCCTGTTGTCTTCGCTTGGCTCGAGGGGGAGGAGCCCTCTGTAGCATTCACCGAGCACGACCGTCGTTTTGCCCTCCCTGCCGACTTCACCCGGTGCAAGCTCGTCGTAGAGCCACCCCGTCGTTGATTGGACTTGGTGCAGTTTCGGCAGCGGCTGCGTGCAATAGTCACGGAAGAGCGGCGGAAGACCAAGTGACCTGCATTCGTCATCGAGGGGCTCCCGCACCACCTTGTAGATGTCGGTATTGCTGTCGTTGTTGGCTTTCAACCTCCGGATCGTCCAAGGGACATCCGGCCGCAACCGCTCAAAGCCGTGGAACCCAGAGACCTGGGTCACGTCGAGATAGCCCGGTCGCACACGGCTCGGCATCAGCGCGAAGGTTAAAAACTGAAGATCCGCCCGGACGCCCCACATCGACGAACCCGAACGAAAGTGAGAGCGGCGATTCTCGAGAGCCGCGCGTTCGTTCTGGATCCCGCTCTGCCCGGCTGCCAGCATGCTCTCGAACGTCTGCAGATCCCCGGCATGCTTGCTGACACACTCGCGGAGCACGCGGTCCGCGCGTTTCACCTCGATCACAACGGCATCATCGGCGCCGTTCTGAGCGCACGCCGCGAGCAAGATCTCAACGCCGCCCGTCCCGGGCAGATAGCGGATAGCGGTGCTCGGTGAGGTGCTCCGTGAGAACCGTGCGGCTTTCCAGGCTAGATTCTTGTTGATCCCCAGGCGCCTGCTGATATCGATCGGCTTGATCCCGTCGACATCTGCGGAAGCCAACAAATCAGACAACGCCGATTGCGCATTGCGCAGTGCATCCCGGGCTTCTTGCGCGAATGAGTGTTCTCCCGACGTGCTTCGCATGGATACCGTGCCTGCTGAACGTGCCTAGCCGGTTGTGTCATCCCGGAGCAATGACCAGGCAACCCCGGCATCACGCATCATACTCGAAGCCGCATCGAGCGCGATGACGGATGACGCTGCAAGACTAAGGCTGGCGTGCCGGGTAGTCACGCGATCACCCGGCTCTGGATAGGGCAAAAAAGGGCCCCGCCGCACCTCGCCTTTCGTGGTGAAACGGGACGCCTTCACATAGAGCACTGATAATCGTCCCTTTCGTGGGACCCAGCAGATCGCGACTCAGCGCCGCCGACGGAACGCGAGCGGAGCCGCCAAACCCAGCAAGGCGACGGACGACGGGCTCGGCACGAGCGTGAGCTGGAACACGCTGTTGTCGGTCACGAATCCCTGGTCGCCAGGAGGACCACCGATCTGCCCGAACTGACCAAAGAGCCCGCCCACGTAAATCGTGTCCGCAAGGAATGCCCCCCCGATGGCCGGCGAAAGATCGAACGTTGTCGAGAATGTTCCAGTCCCCGACCATCCGAGCTCAGAGCCGCTGAGAAATCCAACACCGAAATCATCAATCGCGGGGGTGCTCGGGTCTATGTCGACCGGGAGGAGCTGAAAGAAAGTGATGTTCGCGGCGTCTCCGGACGTCACCTCCAGCTCAAGAAACAGCGTTGCATCAGTCACCGTAAAGCCATCGAGATCCGTATTCCCGCTCCCAAAGAAGGTCTCGAAGAACCCGAACGTCGGGAACGGGAGATCGATGGTCACCTCCCCGCTCCCGCGATGGGCTAGATCGCCGAGGGCGGCCCCGGCGGACAGCGCGATCACGCCCGCTGCGAACACTGAATGTTTCAACTGCATTTCTCTCTCCTTCACCGCGTGCACGGCATACTTCGAGGCGACTCCTCGGAACACAGACTCTCGCACACTCCGAACCGTGTGCGATGCTCCCGCCCAGAGCAAGAGCAACCACACAGGTACAGTATCGGAGATCGTGTCATCACCAAAGTTTTCTTTCGTAAATTCCCCAGGGATTTTTAGCGAGGGCTCGACCCTTCCATAACGCAAACATGTGGCGGCGTTCCCGTCCGCCCTCCCGCCCGGCACCATCTCAGCGAGCCCCGCCGCCCGCTCGAGCACGCGGGAGCCGATCCCGCTCTCTGCCGCCAAGACCCCAGGATGCACTCCGTTGCCGAGGCATCATGGGCCTGCTCAACCGGTCGCGCGAAACCCTTCGCTATCGTCGCTGCATGAGCGAGAAACCTGAACAGCACAACACCAATGCGACACCGTCAGGGCCGATCGCGCGGTTCCTGGGTGTGGTCGAATGGCTCGGCAACACCCTGCCGCACCCGGTGACGCTGTTCGCGCTCTTCGCGGTGTTCGCGGTGATCCTCAGCGCCGTGCTCGCGATGGCCGGTGTCCGCGTCGAAGACCCCCGCCCCGGCAACGAAGGCGAGTTCTTCGAGGTGCGGAGCCTGCTCGCCGCGGACGGCATCCGCTGGATGTTCTCTACGCTGGTGACCAACTTCACCGGGTTCACGCCGCTCGGCACCGTGCTGGTGGCGTTGCTCGGCGTCGGCGTCGCGGAACGATCGGGCTTGCTCACCGCGACGGTCCGCGCGATGGTCCTCGGCGCTCCGAAGCAGCTGGTCACCGTGGTGGTCGTCTTCGCGGGCGTGCTCTCCAACACCGCCAGCGAGATGGGCTACGTGGTGCTCATCCCGCTGGCGATGGCGATCTTCCATTCGCTCGGTCGTCACCCGTTCGCCGGCTTGGCCGCCGCGTTCGCGGGTGTCTCGGGCGGGTACTCGGCCAATCTGCTCATCGGCACCGTCGACCCGCTGCTCGCCGGCATCACCCAGGAAGCCGCCCAGCTGCTCGATCCCGGATACGAAGTCCACCCGGCGGTCAACTGGTACTTCATGATCGCCAGCACCTTCCTGGTGACGTTTGTCGGCTGGGCGATCACCACGTTCATCGTCGAGCCGCGCCTGGGAACCTACGACGAGTCCCAAGCGTCCGACGACATCGGCGAGCATCAGGCGATGGATCGGCTCACGACGCAGGAGTGGCGCGGTCTCCGCTGGGCCGGCGTCGCGGTCCTCGCGATGTCGGCGTTCATCGTCTTCCTCGCAGGCCCCAACATCGGCAGCCTGCTTGCCAAACTCGGGATTCACCGGTTGCTCGGGATGCCCTTGCTCCCATTCTCTCTCGACACAGGTCTCGACATGATCCCCGGCTACGGCGTCCTCCGAAACACCGACCCCGCAGCCACCGGGCCCAACGCCTTCCGACCGCTGCTCCGCAGCGTCGTCGCGCTGATCGTGATCGTCTTCGTGATCCCCTCGCTCGTCTACGGGCGCATCGTGGGCACCGTCCGCAACGACAAAGACGTCATCTCCGCGATGGAAGTCGCGATGCGGAGCATGGGGCTGTACATCGTCCTCGTGTTCTTCGCGGCGCAGTTCGTGGCGTACTTCGAGTACTCCGGGATCGGACGCATCCTGGCGGTCGTCGGCGCCGACGCGTTGGTCGCCATGAATCTCGACAGCCCGGCCGTGTTCGTCCCGTTCATCCTGATGTGCTGCCTCGTGAACCTCGTGCTCGGCTCGGCCAGCGCCCAGTGGGCGGTCACCGCACCGATCTTCGTGCCCATGCTGATGCAGCTCGGCTACAGCCCCGAGGTCATCCAGGCCGCGTACCGAATCGGCGATAGCTCGACCAACATCATCACGCCCATGATGAGCTACTTCGGGCTGATTCTCGCGATGGCCTGCCGCTACAAGAAAGACCTCGGCATCGGCACGATGGTCGCCACGATGCTCCCGTACAGCATCGCGTTCCTGATCGGCTGGACGATCCTGTTCTACCTCTGGGTCTTTGTTCTGGGCTGGCCTGTCGGCCCCGGGTCGCCCACGTACTACCCGGCAGGCTGAGCGCCGGACCTCACCCCGCGGCCGTCATGCCGAAAGCGTATCGGTCGACCACGCGGAGAAACCGCCCGATCTCGTCCACCGTCGTCGTCGGCCCGGGCGACGCACGAACCGCGCCGAGCGGCGCGGTTCCGATCGTCTCATGAACCAGCGGAGCGCAGTGCACGCCACCCCGGACCGCGATGTCTTCTTCGGCGTCCAGCCCCGCGGCGAGATCCCGCGCCGCGACGCCGTCCATGTTGAACAACACCACCGGCATCCGGCCCTCGATGCCCCCGAGCCCGTACATCGTGATCCCACGGATCGAACCCAGCCCATCGAGCAGGCGCCGGGTCAGGTCCATTTCATGCTCGTGGTGCGATTCCGTCTTCGCGTTCATCGCCGCCAGCAGGCCCGCGAACCCGACCGCGTTGGACGTCCCCGCTTCGAGCGCATCGGGCAGCGTGGTCGGCATCTCCAGCCCCGGCGCGACCGCTCCCGTGCCGCCACGCCGTTCGCAGAAGACTCGCGCCTTCGCACAATCGTCGGGATACGCACGCTCGGAGACATACAACGCCCCGGTCCCGGTCGGCCCGAGGAGACCCTTGTGCCCGGCGATCGCGAGCAGATCAACATCCAGAGCCTGCACATCGATCGGGAGGTGCCCCACCGTCTGGGCCGCGTCGACCATCACCAGCGTGTCTGGGTTCTTAGACCGCACCGCCTTGACAGCACCACCGATGTCCTGGATGGTCCCGAGCGCGTTGGAAGCATGCGACAGGCACGCCATGATCGTCCGTTCGTTCACCGCGGCCGCGAACTCCTGCGGGTCGACCGTCCCACGCCCGTCACACTCGACGAGCGTCACATCGATCAAACCGTCTTTCGCATAACAGGAGAGCGTCCGGAGTACCGCGTTGTGTTCGATGCTCGTCATCACCGCGTGCGGCTTGGTCCCGCAGCCGCCACGCATAGCACCGCGCAACACCCCGTGGACCGAGAGGTTGACCGAGTCCGTGCACCCGTGCGTGAGAACCACGCGCTTGGCGCAGGGCGCGTGGATCAGGGCGGCGAGCTTGGAGCGGGCTCGCTCAACAACCCCGGCCGCCTCTCGGGCCATGCGATGCCCGCCACGCCCGGGGTTGCCCGCCTGGGTGGCAAGGAACGCGCACATCGCCTCGGCGACTTCCGGAGGTTTCGGCCAACTCGTGGCCGCGTTGTCGAGATACAGCAAGCCTGATGACATGGGGGTGGATTATACGGATCTTCGAGTTCTCGGCCGCGCCGAATCGCTCGGAGCCAGCGTGCATCCCCTTTCCTGAAGCGGCAACGCGGTCCGATCACCCCGAGCACCGGCGCCTCACGCCCGCTGCGTGAGAACGAACTTGGTGTACACCGGCACGAACCCCAGCCGCCGAGCGTTCCGCTCCGTCGCCACGCCGGGCTTGGACTCGATCACCGCCACCCAGGCCCCGAGACGCCCCGCCAGCCTGACCCGCTCGCGGATCATCGCGGACTGGATGCCCCGCTTCCGATGGGACGCGGCCACGCTCGCGGAGAACAACCCCGCGACCGCACGCTCGCCTGTCGGTGCCGACACTTCCATAGCGCTCGCACCGACCAAACCGTTCCCATCGAACGCCCCGAGGCAGAGCACCCCTTCTTGGGCGGCAACGGCCGTCATCGCGCTCATATCGTTCGCGTACCCGTCGCTATCGACTTCGTTGAAACCACCGGCAAGCAGCTTTGCCCAGACCCACACCGCATCGGGATCACCACGATCGATCTCTCTCAGTTCGATCCCCGCCGGCGCCCCCACAACCGACGACCCGTCGGCATGGATCGCCCAGCACGTCATGAACTCCTCAACCGTGAACCCGCGTGATGCGAGCCCGTCCACAAGCGATTGATCCACGAACGGCACCGTCTCCACGGACGGGCGATGACCCCGATCGCGATAGAACGCGATCATCGACTCGATCTCGTCATCCGTCACGGGCCCGTCGAGCCCGATGCCCCGCGCCTTGTTCAGCCACGAGCCGGGGGGACCGGCGCACAGCGTTCCGCCCATCGATTGGATCGATTCGTCCGCGATCATCGCGACGCCGAACGCCTGCCGCCGCTCCTCGAGACGCGCGACCCCGAGCGGCTCGGGAACGAATACGATTTCGGTGGGCTTCTTGCCGGTCATCGCCGCATCCTACCCTCTCTCCATGACGACCTACCGATGGCAAGTTCTCCGCGCCGGACGCTTCCTCCTCGACGGGGGCGGGATGTTTGGCGTGATCCCCAAAGCCGTCTGGTCCCGCATGGTCGAGCCGGATGACAAGAACCGCATCGAGCTCAACCACAACTGCCTGCTGCTCGAATCCAGCGAGCCCGACCGGGCGCTCGGGCGTCCCCGGCGGATCCTCATCGAAGCCGGCACCGGCGACAAGCTCGACGAGAAGATGTCCAAGATCTTCGGGCTCGACGGACGAACCGTCGAGCAGGCTGTCATCGAAGCCGGCGTCGACCCCGCCGAGATCGACCAGACCATCGTCACCCACCTGCATTTCGACCACGCCGGAGGGCTGACCCGACGCGTCCGCGACGGCGAAGAACCGCACTGGCAGATCAACAAACCGGGGGTGGCTTCGGGGGATGCCGGCGCCATCCGGTTCACCTTCCCGAACGCCGAACTGGTCGTCCAGCGGCGTGAGTGGGTCGACGCACGCAACAACGACTCGGTGATGACCAAGACCTACTACCGCGATCACATCCTGCCGTTCGAGGACGAATCGCTCCCGCTCGCCGACGGCCGACAGCGTCTCCGCCACATCGACTCGCCACGCCCGTTCCCGCTGAACCGCAAGCCGTCCCACGATGAACTGCCCAAGACCTCGGTCGATGAACGCTCCAGCGAGGTCTCGCCCGGCGTCGGCGTGTTCCTGGTCCCCGGGCACACCTGGGGGCAGCAGGGCGTCCGATTCATGGACACCGAAGGCAACGAAATCGTCTTCACGCCGGATCTGATCCCCACACGCCACCACGCGGGACGCGCCTACAGCCTGTCGTACGATGTCGAGCCCTTCACCGCGATGGTGACCAAGCACTGGTTCCTCAAGGAGGCCAGCGAGAAGAACTGGCTGCTCGTGCTCGATCACGAGCCGGGTGATCCGCTCTGCCGCGTTCGCGCCAATGACAGGGCTTGGTACGACCTCGTCGACGCTTGATCACACGGTCGCGGGCGTTCGTCCAACCCACCTGTAGAGCTTCTCGGCGACCCGCGGCAGGATCGCATCGGCCTCCTGCAGTTCGCTCCGCCAGAGTCGCGGGTATTCGTAGACGATCCACCCGCGGTATCCCAGCCCTTTCAGGCGTGCCATGAATGGTTCGATGGGAAGGGTGCCTTCGCCCAGCGGAACCGGACGGCCGTCTTCCGCGATATCACCGATACGGATCACCTCCGTGTTGGGCAGGATCGACTCGACCGCGGACATCGGGCACTCGCCCTCCCGGACCGCCGCCAGCACGCTGTAGCTCATGGCGAGGAACGGACGCCCCACGAGATCGTGCAACTGCTTGAGATCCGAGGCCCGAGCGAACGACCCAGAGTTCTCGATCAGCACCCGGGTGGTGGTGTTCCGAGCCGTTTGGGCGCCGAGCGTCAGACGCTCGCTGATCCGTCGCCAGCCCCACGCCGCCGGCTCGCCCCCGGCGAGTCGCTCGCCGAACACACGAACGAACGGGATGCCGGCTTCGGCGGCGTGCGCCACGACCGCCTTGGTCTCGGGCACACCGATCTCTTCGCTCTGGAACAACCGGCCCACGACCGGCGGCCAAACCTGCTTATCGAACGTGATGCCCGTCGCCAGACCCACCGGGTCAACCCCGGCGTCCTCGAAGAGATCGTGCAGTTCTCCCGGCGGGATCGACATCGGGTCACAGTTCAGGGCGCTCGCGCCCGGGCCGCTGGGGACCAACCGGGTCTCGAGCCCCTGAAACCCCCACCGGGCGGCGGACGCGACCGCATCCTCAACACTCAGTTCCGGGCAGCAGACGGTCGAAAAAGCGATCTTCATCGGTGGGTTCCTCGGTTGACCCCAAGTGTAGCGGCCGAGGAAGGGACCGGAGACTCGCGGCATCCACCGACGCTCGCATGACCACGGCCGAACCCCCGCAGCGACCACCCCCGTCTGGTCCCTATCCTCCCCCATGACCCGACGCGAGATGGAATCCGGCATCCACACCGACCTGAAGAACGAGATGACCTACTCGGGCTATCTCGGGCTCGGCACGCTGCTCGCCAGCCAGCACCCCCGGTCGGACCATCACGACGAGATGCTGTTCATCATCATCCACCAGACCACCGAGCTGTGGTTCAGGCTGGTGATCCACGAGCTCACCGCCGTGCTCGACCACATCGACAATGACGAGCTCGAACCGGCGTTCAAGATCCTCGCACGCGTCAAGCACATCTTCAGCCAGCTCATCGACCAGTGGTCGGTGCTCGCCACGCTGACGCCGTCCGAGTACATCCAGTTCCGCGACACGCTCGGGCACGCATCGGGGTTTCAGTCCGTGCAGTACCGGACGGTCGAGTTCCTGCTGGGCAACAAGGACGCCCGGATGCTCAAGGTCCACGCCCACGATGCCGACGCGACCAAGCAACTGACCGATGCCCTGCATGCTCCAGGGATCTATCGGTCGTTCCTCGCCCACCTCGCCCGACGCGGCATGCCCATCCCGCGGGGAGTTCTCGACCAGGACGTCACGACCGCCCACGAACCCGACCCTCGGGTCACCGCGGTCTTCAAGTCCATCTACACCGACACCGCCAAGCACTGGGACGCCTACGAGATGTGCGAGAAGCTCGTCGACCTCGAAGAGCAGGTCGCGCTCTGGCGGTTCCGGCATCTCAAGGTCGTGATGCGAGTCATCGGTTTCAAAGCCGGCACCGGCGGGTCTTCGGGCGCCAACTTCCTCCGCAAGATGGTCGATCACCAGTTCTTCCCCGAGCTCTGGGATGTCCGGACGGAGCTGTGAGCATGTGCACGATCGAGACCATCCGGGCGGCGGTTGAACGCGTCGGGTCAGCAGCGCTCAACGAGCCCGCGGTCGTTGAGCATCTGCACCCGTTGTTCAGTCGCGTGCTGAAACGCGACGCCCGGACGAACGAGATCTATCTTGCAAACCACTCGCTCGGTCGCCCGCTCGACGCTTCGTCGCAAGACGTGCAAGAAGCGATGGACCTTTGGTACGCAGATATGGATGGCGCGTGGGGCCCTTGGCTCGATGAGCGGGATGCCTACCGCGCCCGCATCGCACGGCTCATCGGGCGTGCCGATCCGAAGGCCGTTGTCCCGAAATCGTCGGCGGCCCAAGGTCTCCGCGCCGTCCTCAATGCGCTGCCCAGCGAGTGCCCGCGTGTGGTCGCCACCGGCGGCGAGTTCGACTCGATCGACTTCGTGCTCCGCGCCTACGCACACCGGGGCAAAGCCCGCGTGTCCTACGTGCCGTGCGGCCAGAACGCCCGCTTCGACGCGGATGAGATCGTCAAGAGGATCGAACCCGGCACCGAGCTGGTCGTGGTCAGCCGTGTGATCTTCTCGACCGGTCAACTGCTCGGGGGCATCGAGCGGGTGATCGTGCGTGCGCATCAGATCGGCGCGCGCGTCCTGGTCGATGCGTATCACTCGGCCGGGGTGCTGCCCGAATCCATGGACGATCTCGGCTGCGACGCGATGATCGGGGGCAACTACAAGTACACCCGCGGGATGGCCGGGGCCTGCTGGCTCGCGCTCGCCGATTCCATGCTCGGACCGGCAGGCGTGCCCGAACCCGACGGACCGGCATCGGTCGACACCGGTTGGTTCGCCAAAGCCGAGCCCTTCGCGTACAGGCGATCCGACCTGCCGGAGTACGCCGCGGGCGGTGACGCCTGGCTCGAAGCCACCCCGCCGATCCTGACGTACTACCAGGCCCGCGCCGGGCTGGAGTTGACGCTGGCCCTCGGGGTCGATCGGCTCCGCGCCTACACGCTCGGGCAACTGGCGTTCCTCCGGGAGGCGCTCCACGACCGCGGCGTGCCAACCCGGCTGATCGACGGCTCGCCCGAAGCGCACGGCAACTACCTGCTGATCCCCGCCGACGACGGGCCCGATGCCACCGCCCGTCTCAAGCAGGCCGGGGTGAACTCCGATGCCCGCCCCAGCCCGGCCGGGTCTCCGTGGTTCGTGAGGCTCTGCCCGGATCTGCTGAACACCCAGGACCAGCTCCTCGAAGCCGCCGAGCGGGTCGCCGGTGTCCTCTCGGCGAGCAGGGCGGGCTGACGGGGTCGCGATGCCCGGCCCATCGGACCCATCCCTGACCGAATCCATCCTCGCGATGTGCGAGGATCTTGGGTTTGCCCTCGCGGGCATCGCCGACGCACGCCCCAGCGACCGCCGGGCGGAGTTGCTGGAGTGGCTCGCCGAGGGCAAGCACGGCGAGATGGGATACCTCGAAGAGCACGCCGAACTCCGGGCCGACCCCGCCGGGGTGCTCGAGAACGCCAAGTCCGCGATCCTCGTTGCCGATCTCTACGCGACACGCGACAACAATCTGGATCCAGCGCTGAAGCCGGGCGAAGGCAGGATCGCGCGGTATTGCCGGGGACGCGACTACCACACGGTCCTCAAGAAACGTCTGATGAAACTCGCCGATCGGTTCCGCGCGGAACAACCGACAGCCGATTTCCGCGTGTTCACGGACACCGCGCCGGTTATGGAACGCGAGCTCGCGCTCCGCGCGGGGCTCGGCTGGATCGGAAAGCACACCCTTCTCATCCACCCCAAGGTGGGCAGCTACTTCCTGCTGGGCGGGATCCTCACCACCATGGAGTTGACACCGCCCGAATCCCAGACGATCGAGACCGACCACTGCGGCTCGTGCACCCGCTGCATCGACGCGTGCCCCACCGACGCCATCACGCCCTACTCGGTGGACGCCCGGCGTTGCATCAGCTACCTGACCATCGAGCATCGCTCCCCGATCGACCCCGATCTGCAGAGCAGAATGGGCGACTGGATCTTCGGCTGCGACGTCTGCCAGGAGGTCTGCCCGCACAACTCGCCCAAGCCCGAGCCTCCGATGGGCAACCCCGCCAACCCGGCGTACCGAGCCGAGCGGGACCGATTCGACCTGCTGGACGTCATCGGCTGGACCGAGGACGATCGGCGTGCGGCGTTCCGCGGCAGCGCGATGAAGCGAGCCAAACTCGGCATGATGCAACGGAACGCGTCGATCGCCCTGAACAACAACCCGCCCGGGCCGATCTAGTCAGAACCGACAGCCGATTCACGCTTCGCGAGCGGCACCAGGATCGCGATCAGGATGCCCGGCACGAGCCAGACGCCCTCTCGCTCGACGAAGCCCATCCAGTAAAACGGAGCCGCGAGGACACACGCCGCCACCCACGCGGCGTTGGTCGGTCGGCGGGTTCGGGGGACCATCCTCGCCCAGACATACACCGGGAACAGAAGCCCGTACGCGCCTAGGAACCCGCGGTAGATGATCTCGCCGGCGGACATGCCGGCATGGCTGGGGAGCGATGCAGCGAACACACCGAGCAGCCCGGCTCCCAGCGCTCCAAACACGATGGCCGCGACCGGGATCGGATGGTCCCACAGTTGCCGGCCTCGATCCTCGTCGGTCGCGGGCGCGATCGAACCGATGGGGCTGAACAAACGATCGGAGTGGACACGAACCGTGAACACCCACTGGACGATCATGTGGAGGAGGATCGCCGCACCGACAGCGGGCTCAACCGAGGCAGGCCCGCGACCTTCCAGGATCGCGATGAGCGGGCCGGAGTAGACCGCGGTCAGCCCGACCATGACGGGGAACAAGATCCAGAACCCGACGCCGAACGCGATCCGCCCGCCGTTGATCCCGGGCGCCGACCGGCGCGCCAGCAGGAAGGTCAGGTCCAGGTATGGGCAGAGCATGAACCCGAACACGGTGACCGGGAGCAGCCACGCCGCGTGCGTGGCATCGGTCCCGAGGGCGATCATGCGGGCGGTGCTCGGGTCGAGCGAGGTGGGCGTGAGCAACGCGTAGACGATGGTGCCCAGCCCGACCAGCCAGAGCACGGCGGCCGCCCTTGGTGCGGCCCCGAAGCGGACAACCCGCCCGGAGGTGATGGCGAACGCGATGCCGAGCGCCGCGGCGATCATCACCCAGGTGTCGCCGATCGGGAACGCGTCGCGGATAAACGATGCGACCCAGGCGAACCAGAAGATGTGGTACGCGATGGTGACCGCCGAGAACAGGCGGGCCATGCCCGCATGGTTGCGGGCGATCGCCGCGGCGGCCTCCGGTGAGCGCAGCACGAACCCCATGAGCCCGGCGCCCACCACGTTGGGCACGAAGAACACGGCGTAGCCCATCCAGCCCGCGTCGCGGATCAGCAACGCGGGCAGGAACATGCCGATGCACCATGTCCACGAGCATGCCAAGTAGGCCGCCCAGAGCAGCGGGTGGTGCGCCGGATGCGCGGCCGGGTCTTTGGCGGTTGCCGGATGGTCGGCGGGTGATGCGGGTTCGCTCATCCGGGTTCGCTCATCATGGGTGCGGCCTGGTGCGTGGGAAGGGAGCGGGATCAGCCGCTGCGGTATGTCCGCCCCTTGCTCTTCTGGTGCTGCTTGGGGGTGACATGGAAGGTCGCGTTGCAGCGTCCGACGCGCTTTTCTCGCCCGCCGAGCCGTTCTTTGAGCGTGCGCTCGGACTTCGGCTTGGCTTCCTGCTTGGCCCGCTCCTTGGCCGAGTAGTCGGGCACGAGTTGGACGATGTCCATGTCGAGGGTGATGTTGAACTCGGTGCCCCGCGCGATGAGTTGCTCGATATCCTCACGCGGCGTGATCCGGTACTCAGCCGGACCGAGGCACGGGCGTCGGAAGGTGTACTCCAGATGCTTGCAGACGACGGTGTAGTCGCCCCCGACGTAGCGGAACACCCAGGAGCCGCCGGCGATCTCGGAGTTGCCCAGCAGGGCCGCCCCCGCCATCGCGTTGTACCAGTTGCGGTTGAACCGGCGGAACGGGAGCACCGCCCGGAAGGTGTTGTCGTCCACCTGCTTCATCGTGATGCCCGATTTGGCGGCGTAGGGAAGCCAGATCATCGAGCAGATGCGGTTCCAGAAGTTGCTCCGCGTGCTCAGCTTGCTGACGAAGATATCCACGCGGTCCATCATCGAGAGCTTGGGCTTGGATCGTCTGGGCTCTCGGGCAGACGCGCCGTCCAGAGCATCACCCGCGGGCGGGGCGTCATCGCCCTTCGGACCGTTCTCTGGCACACCCTCCACCCGGGATTCGGACGCGGGTTCGGCGGAGTTCAGGATGGCTTCACCGGTCTTGTCCAACTCGATCCATCATAGGGCATCGGGGCGGGCTTGCCGGGTGCGCGGCTCGAATCTCCACCCACCCGGCGCCCGCCTCATG
>DIYM01000065.1 GCA_002429045.1 Phycisphaerales bacterium UBA6054 | reverse complement strand
AGGGCTTTTCCTCGGCGGTCCGGGGCCTCACCCGATGCCCCTCGCACATCCACACCCCGCCGATCACGCTTGAGGGAGCACGGTTATGGGACCTGCAATCGCCAGTTCGACGCCCGAGCGCGTCCCCGTCACGGTCTACGCGTCGTCGTCCTCCGCAAGCCGCGCCGTGGCGCGTGAGATCGCCGACCTGATCCGAGACCGTTCGTCCCGCGGCGAGACAACCGTGCTCGGGCTGGCGACCGGATCGACGCCGCAGGGTGTGTACGAGGAACTGGTGCGGCTGCACCGCGAGGACGGGCTGTCGTTCAAGCACGTCGTCACGTTCAATCTCGACGAGTACTGGCCGATGGGCGCCGACGAGTTGCAGAGCTACCGGCGCTTCATGAACGAGCACCTGTTCGACCTCGTCGACATCGACCCCGCCAACGCGCACGTGCCCGATGGGACGCTGGCTCGCGACGACGTGGAGGCGTACTGCGAGGGGTACGAGAAGGCGATACGAGACGCCGGCGGGCTGGACCTCCAGCTGCTCGGGATCGGGCGGACCGGGCACGTCGGGTTCAACGAGCCGGGCTCGCCCAAGGATTCGCGGACGCGTCTGATCACGCTGGACAAGGTCACGCGCATGGACGCCGCGAGCGATTTCTTCGGCGAGTGGAACGTCCCGCGCCAGGCGATCACGATGGGCGTCGGCACGATCCTGGACGCGAAGCGCGTCGTGCTGATCGGATTCGGCGAGCACAAGGCACCGGTGATCCGGCGTGCCGTCGAGGGCCCGATCACAAGCACCATCGCCGCGTCGTTCCTCCAGGAACACCCCAACGCGCGGTTCGTGCTCGACGAGGCAGCCGCCGCCGAGTTGACCCGGTTCAAAACGCCCTGGCTACTCGGGCCGGTCAAACGCTTCGGGCGTTCGTGGGACGACGCCAAGACCGTGAAGAAGGCCGTCATCTGGCTCGCCAAGACGCTCGGGAAGCCGATCCTCAAGCTCACGAACGAGGACTACAACGAGCACGGGCTGCAGGAGCTCGTCGCCACCCGCGGCGGGGCGTACCACGTCAACATCGAGGTCTTCAAGCAACTGCAGAAGACCATCACGGGGTGGCCCGGCGGCAAGCAAGGCCGCCCCAGGTTCGTGCCCGGCAAGGGCATCGACGGCTCGCAGCCGGACCCCCACTTCCCCAAGCGCGTGATCGTCTTCAGCCCCCACCCCGACGACGATGTGATCTCGATGGGCGGCACGTTCATCCGCCTGTGCGACCAGGGGCACGACGTCCACGTCGCGTACCAGACGAGCGGGAACATCGCCGTGTTCGATGACGAGGCGACGAAGTTCACCGATTTCATGCGTGAGATCAGCATCGCGATGGACATCGCCCCCGAGCAGATCGAAGACCTCGCCGGGGGCGTGCAGCGGTTCGTCCAATCGAAGCAACCGGGCGAGGTCGATTCGCCCGAGATCCAGACCATCAAGGGCCTCATCCGTCGCGCCGAGGCGCGGGCGGGCGCGAAGTACTCGGGCGTCGAGCCGGGCAACATCCACTTCCTCGACATGCCCTTCTACGAGACCGGCAAGGTCAAAAAGGAGCCCTTGGGTGAGGACGACATCGGGATCGTGATGGATCTGCTGCAAGAGATCAAGCCGCACCAGGTCTACGCCGCCGGCGATCTTTCCGACCCGCACGGCACGCACCGCGTCTGCCTGGCCGCGATCACCACCGCCTTGCACCGTCTCCGAGACGAGGCATGGATGCAAGACTGCACCGTGTGGCTCTACCGCGGCGCGTGGCAGGAATGGGGCGCCGAGGACATCGAGATGGCGGTGCCGCTCTCGCCCGACGAGGTCGAACGCAAGCGAATGGCGATCTTCAAGCACCAGTCCCAGAAGGACCGGGCGTTGTTCCCGGGCCCCAACGACCCGCGCGAGTTCTGGCAGCGGGCCGAGGACCGCAACCGCGACACCGCGAACCTCTACGACGCGCTGGGGCTTCCCGAGTACCAGGCGATCGAGGGCTTCGTGACGTGGAAGCCCAGCGCCGCGGACGGCTCGCTCGACCACGCCGCCAGCACCGCCGACATCATGCCGCTGTCCGAGACCGAGGTGATCCGTTGAGTGCCTCGCTGGCCGTCTGCTCGTGGTCGCTCCGCCCCGAATCGCCCCGCGGGCTGGCCGACGCCATCGCGTCGTGCGGCGTCACCGGCGTGCAGTTGGCGCTCGACCCGATCCGCCGGGCCGACTGGGACGAGATCGAGACCGTCTCACTCCTCGACGGCGCGGGCATCGAGATCGTCTCGGGCATGATGGAGACCGCCGGTGAGGACTACTCGACCCTCGAGACCATCCGCGAGACCGGAGGCGTCCGCCCGGATTCCACGTGGCCCGAGAACCTCGCCGCCGCACGCCAGAACGCCGAACTCGCGGCGCGCATCGGCATCAACCTGGTGACCTTCCACGCCGGTTTCATCCCGCACGACCGCTCTGACCCCGAATGGAGCAAGCTCATCCAACGCCTGCGGGATCTCGTCGACGTCTTCCACGGCTGCGGCGTGCGGGTCGGGTTCGAGACCGGGCAGGAGACCGCAGACACGCTGATCGAGGCCCTCGACGCCCTCGACCGTCCCACCGCCGGGGTCAACTTCGACCCCGCCAACATGATTCTCTACGGCATGGGCGATCCGGTGCACGCGATCGAGACCCTCGCGCCCCGCGTCGAGCAGATCCACATCAAGGACGCCCTCCGCACCGAGACACCCGGCACGTGGGGCAGCGAGACGCCCGCGGGCGCGGGCGAGGTGGACTGGGACGGCTTCTTCTCGATCGTCGGCGAGCGCCTGCCGGACTGCGATCTCGTCATCGAGCGGGAAGCGGGCGACCGGCGTGTCAACGATGTCCAGACCGCGGCCGCGATGGTGCGATCCGCCGCCACCTGGATCGAATAGCACCGGATCGAGCGACGCGATGACACCACCCCACAAGCCCGTCGGCATCGGCATCATCGGGATGGGCTTCATGGGCCAGACCCACGCCCGCGCCTTCCTCGACGCGATCGGCTCGGGATCGAACGCCCGGCTGATCGCCGCGTGCGATCGCGACCAAGCCCGACGCTCGGGCCTCGCGTCCGACATCGGCAACATCAAGCAAGGCGGCACGCCCGAGCGGATCTTCGACCCGGGCGAGGTCGCGGGCTACGACGACGCCGAACGTCTGCTCGCGGACGATCGCATCGATCTGGTCAGCATCTGCACCCCCACGGACTCGCACGCGGATCTCGCCGTTCGGGCGCTCGGGTCCGGCAAGCACGTGCTCATAGAGAAACCCGTCGCGATCCGCACCGATGAGATCGGACGGATGATCGACGCCGCGCAGCGAAGCGATCGCCTGTGCGTCCCCGCGATGTGCATGCGCCATTGGCCGGGGTGGAGCGAACTCAAACAGGCAGTCGATTCGAACCGACACGGACGCGTCAGGCACGCCCGGTTCGAGCGTCTCGGCTCGATGCCCGCCTGGGGCACCGACTTTTACAACGACCCCCAACGCTCGGGCGGCGCGATCTTCGACCTGCACGTCCACGACGCCGATATCGCGATGTGGCTGTTCGGCAGGCCTGCCAGTGTCAGCTCCGCGGGCGATCACCGGCATGTCTCGAGCCAGTACCGGTACGAGCGCGGGCCCGCGGTCGGTGCGACCGGCGGATGGCTCTCCGACCCGTCGTTCCCGTTTTCCATGCGGTACCTGATCGAGTTCGAGCACGCCGTCATGACGTTCGAAGCCGGCGCGGACAACCCGCTCACCCTGCACGCCGACGGGCGAGAGACCCATCCGAGCGTCAGACCGGGGACCGGGTACGACCACCAGGCCCGGGCCGTGATCGCGGCGGCGGACGGCGGGCACGCCGATCTGCCCTCGCTCCGGGACGCGCTGGACGTCACCAGGCTCATCCACGCCGAGCGACAGAGCGCCGCCGAACGCCGAGCGATCACCATCGACTGGTAACCCAAGCGAACCAAACCCACTCAAGGACCACCACCATGAACATCGGCGCGATCGGCATCGACTCCTCCCACCTTCCCGAGTTCACACGACGGTTCAAGGAACTCAACGACGCCGGGCGGACGCCGTGCAGGGTCACCCGCTTCTTCGATCCGGGCACGCACGAGTGGCAGCACCCCGACGGGCCCGAACGGTCCGCCGAGGACGTCGCGGAGTGGAAGCGCACCGCGTCGGAACTCGGCGCCCGAGAAACCGCCTCGATGGACGAGCTGCTCGACAGCGTGGACGGGGTGATGGTCCTGGCGATCAACGGGCACCGGCACCTGGAACTCGCCACGCCCGCGCTCTCACGCGGCATGCCCACCTACATCGACAAACCCATGACCTGCTCGCTCGACGAAGCCAAGCGGATCCTCGCGATGGCGCGAGAGTCAGGAGCGCGGGCCTACAGCGCCTCGTCGCTCCGGTTCCCCCAGGAGATCCAGGACGTCGATCTCGAATCAACCGGACCGATCGTGGCGATCGACGCGTTCGGCAACGGGGAACTGCTCGACATGATGCCCCATCTCTGGCACTACGGCTGCCACTCGATCGAGATGGTCGACGCGATCTTCAAGAAGTCCGGGCAGGGCGCGGGGGTCGCCCGCGTCTCCGCCGTCGCGATGGACGACCGGCACCTGCTCGACATGGAGTACCGCGACGGGCGTTATGCCCGCATCCGCATGGACCGACGGGCGTCGTGGGCGTTCGGGGCAACCATCCACGGGGAGAAGGGTGTCCATCAGTTCGTCGTCGACTTCGGCCCGGTCTACACCCGCCTGGTCGAGGGCATGACCGGGTTCTTCGCGGGCGGCGATGCGCCGGCGGACCTGCGAGACCTCGTCGAAAACGTCGCGGTCATGGAAGCCGGCAACCGTTCGATCGGGCTCGGGGGAGAGTGGGTAGACATCCCGGAGATCGTCTGAGCGGGCCCAACACCCGCAAATCACGCTCCTGCAAGCACTTTCGTTAGCCTTGCGTCAAGAAAACCCGCCATCCTGTCGGAACAGGGTTTCGGGCGAGACGGCATTGTTATAGAATATTGGCCGCTTCCCTTGGCACCGGAGCCTCGAGGCCGGTGCTGCGTTGCGGGAAGCGGCCCGCGGATCACAGAGGCCCGACCGCGTGCAGACCGTGAGGGAAACCGGCCTCGATGTACCCACAGTTGGAGAGAAGAGAGATGAACAAGACCATCACCGGAATCATGATCTTGGCCGGGCTCGCGTCGTCCGCCGCCGCCCAGATCAGCCTGCAGGAGATCGATCGCATCGATCTCTTCGCGCTCAACAACGATCAGAGCAACACGTTCATCGGCACCAACGTGTCGGCGATCGCGTGGAACGGGACCGACCTGTTCGCCGCCGGTTTCAACGGCGCCGCCGCCGCCGGCACCGGCGTCGCCCGCTTCTCGGGCGGTTCGTTCGAACTCATGCAGTTCATCTCGGGCACGCCCGGCTCCCGCGGGTTCTCGGGGCTCGACATCCAGGGCAACCGGCTCGCCGCCGCCTACGACGACGGCGCGGGCGACGCCCAGGGGCTCCAGGTCTTCAACACCGACGACAACTCGGTGCTCTGGTCCAAGAACATCCGCGGCGGCTCGGGCGTCGGGTTCGACACCGGCTTCGGGGGCGCGGGCGAGGGCGTGGCGTGGACCACCTTCGGGCAGGGTCGCCGCTTCCTCCAGGACACCGAGACCGGCGCCGACATCTTCGGCGGCGGCGCGGCCGAAAACGGCATGATCATCACGCCCGACTTCGAGGGCTCTTTCTGGCGCGACATGGACTTCGCCGCCAACGGCGACATGGTCGCCCGCCGCTCGAACGACGTCGTGTTCTTCGACCGCACCGGCGCCAACTCGGGTTCGGCTTCGCTGCTCGTCGAGAACAACGAGAACGGCCCGTTCGTCAACGGGCAGAACGTCGCGTTTGTTGACAACTCCGCGTTCGGCGACTTCGTGATCTGGAACGACCGGACCGGCGCCGGGCTGGGCCAGTCCGCCGCCGATGTGATCAAGGTGACCGACCTCTCGGGCAACGACCTGAGCCTGTCCCTCGACCTGATCGGCGGCGGGGCGCTCGATACGGGCAACGGGTACTACGACTTCTCGTGGGACGCCGATTCGGGCACGCTCGCCGTGCTCGACTTCGCGAACCGTCAGGTCCACATCTTCGCGGTCCCGACGCCCGGCGCCGCCGGGCTCCTGGGCATGGCGGGGCTGATCGCCGCACGCCGCCGCCGCTGAGGGGTGTGATCTCTTCCCGGACGCGGATCCGGACCCAAGACGGCCGGCTCGGGCCGAAACGCCCGAACCGGCATTCATGACGAACCCACCCACGCTCCAACCGGTGCGGGGAGAGCCAGGAAGACCGCTCTACGAACTCGTCCGGGACGCCGTCCGGGACGCGATCGACAAGGGGCAGTTCAACCCGGGCGATCGCCTGCCGAGCACCAAGGTCCTCAGCCAGACCCTCGGCGTCTCCCTGGTCACGGTGCACAGGGCCCTCCAGGAACTCGTCGCGGCCGGCGTGCTCAGACGCGGGCAGGGGCGGGGCACGTTCGTCCACGAGTCGTACGCCGAACCCGAGCACCGAACGTCCTCGATGCGGATCGGCATCGTGTTCCACACCGAGGCGTCGCTGGCCGACTCCTACCACGGACAGATCATGGAAGGCGTCCGGCGAGGCGCCGAGCACGTCGGCGCCGACATCGTCCTCCTCCGCTACGGCGAAGACTGGCGCAACGAGTGCCAGGGCTACATCTACGTCAACCCGTTCAAGGACCAACTCGATCACTCTCCACGCTTCGGCAAACAGGAATCGCCCGACAGCGAACGCCCGCCCACCATGGTCGTGGGCGCCCGGACCGTGCAGGCCTCCGTCGGTTGCGTGGACACCGACAACGTCGCGATGGCCGACGCGGCGGTCCAGCACCTCTACGACCTCGGGCACCGACGCATCGCGTTCGTGGGCGGGCAGTCCGTCCTGACCAACAACGTGGACCGTCTCGCGGGATACCGGAACGCGTGCCAGCGCCTCGGCATCCTGACCGATCCGACGCGCGAGATCTGCGCCCCGGGCTGGCAGCTCGACGAGCCGGGGCTCGAACGCGTGACCGCGATGCTCCGCGACGAGGACACGCCGACCGCGATCTTCGCCGCGGGGTACTACTTCGCGCTGAACGTCTACACCGCCGCCAGCCGGCTGGGGCTCTCCGTGCCCGACGACCTGTCCGTCGTGGGCGTGGACGACCCGCCCAGCGCGGTGCACCTGTCCCCGGCGCTGACCACGATGCGCCAACCCCTGACCGAGGTCGGCAAGGCCGCGGTCGTCGAACTGCTCTCCAAGGTGTCCGGGCGGGGCCCGCTCCCGCGCCTCACGCTCGACGCCGATCTGATCATCCGCGAATCCACGGCCAGGCTCCGGGACGACCGCCCGGCCGTCTCCACCCGCCGCACGGCAGGAGTGAAATCATGAACCGCCCCCGAACCACCCACCACGAACGCGCGTTCACGCTCATCGAGCTGCTGGTCGTCATCGCGATCATCGCGCTGCTCATCGGCATCCTCCTGCCCGCGATCGGCAAGGCGCGCGAAACCGCCAAGGGCCTGATCTGTCAGACCAACGTGCGCTCGATCGGGCAGGCGATGCTCCTGTACGCCAACGACTGGAAGGACAAGTTTCCGCCGAACGTGAACGAAGGCGTCGACCGGTTCGGCGGCACGGGCACCTATTGGTACGAAACGCCGCGGATCGGCGCGTATCTCCCGGACTTTGGCGGGAACGAATCGGTCAACGGAGTGAGCAACGTTTCCGAAACGGCCGGCGGGGAAATCTTCGCATGCCCCAACCATCCGGACGGGCGACGCTCGTACACCATGAACTTCTACGCTTCGAGCGGGAGCAGTCTCGCGCCCGGAAGCAACCCCAACGATTACACCACCCACCGGTACAACCCGCCGCGAACCGCGAACTTCAACACGGGAGTGGGTGGGACCGCGTTCACGGCGATCACCGTTCAAGAGACTTCATCGACGTTTCTGATCGCTGAAGCGTGGGGCAACTCGGGAGAAATCGACGACACCGGCGCGTACCAGTGGTACACCACATCGGCCATCGGTCAGCAGGGACGCCCCGGTGAGCGATTCGGCGGCGGCGAAGGCGTCAACGATTTTCCGGGCAACGCGTTCGGCATACGCGGGGTCAGAGCCCCAGAAGGAGGATCACCCGACCGGGGGGGGAACAACGACCCCGACGCGTACATCCCCTATTACCGCCATCCACGTAGAGCCGATGATCCTTTCGGTTTCTCCGGGAAGGCCCACTTCGTGTTCGTTGATAACCACGTCAAGGGACTGGAAGGCACCGACCTCTTCGACGCCGAAGGCCTGAGCACGTTCGAGGCCATCTGGTCCAACGACGACCGACGCCTCGATCGGACCGTCGATCTCGACGGCTGACCCCGGACGAACACACCCCCCTTGCACGACGCCCGACCCTCTGGGATGCTCCGCTGACGATGACCCGACCCATCCGCGCGATCGCCGTCGGCCTGCTCGCCGCACTCGGGCTCGCCCCGCTGGGGCCCGCGTCGTGCGCCGAAAACCCGGGCACCACCGAGATCGAGCTGTGGACGCTGTCGCTCCGCCCCCACTTCGATGACTACATCGAGGGCGTGATCGACGGGTTCGAGTCCGATCACCCGGGCGTCGAGGTTGTCTGGGTCGACGTGCCCTTCTCGGCGGTGGAGCGGAAGTTCATCGCCGCCGCCGCCGCGGGGCGGGCCCCGGACGTCATCAACCTCTCCGATCTGATGTTCGCGCGGTTCGCGGGCGCTGGCGCCTTCATGGACCTGCGCGGCGCGCTGCCCGGCGATCCGTCCGCCCGGTACCATGCCGGCGCACTCTCGATCGGAGATCTCGACAGCGGGCTGTTCGCCCTGCCCTGGTACCTGACAACGCAGGCGCGGATCGTGAACACCGCCAAGCTCGGAGAACTCGGGCTCACGCCCGAGACCGTCGCCGAGACCTGGCCCGGGCTCCGTGAGCAGGCGGCCGAGGCGTTCGAGCGGACCGGATCGATGCTCTTCACCCAGCCGCTGGGTCAGGACTCCCAGTTGCCGGTCATGATGCTCGCCGACGGGGTCGTGCCCTTCAAGACGACCGGCGGTCGTGTCCGGGCCGATCTCACGAGCGCCATGGTCCGCGGCTGGGTGGGGTCGTGGGTCGATCTGTACCGCTCGGGCGCGATGCCGAGGCAGGCCGCGACCAACGGGTTCGAGCACCTGATCGAGGTCTACCAGGACCGGCGTGTCGCCGTGCTGAACACCGGGGCGAACTTCCTGGGGCGCGTGCGGGGCGCGTCGCGTGCCGCCTACGACACGACCGAGGTCTCCGCCCCGATCGTCGGATCGCTCGGGCGTGCGCACATCGCGGTGATGCCGGTCTGCATCAGCGCCTCAACAGAAGAGCCCGACCTGGCGGCGGCGCTGGCGTGGGAGCTGACAAGCCCCGAGAACCAACTCGCGTTCTGCAGGCTCGCGCCGATCCTGCCCAGCACGCCCGCGTCGTTGGAGGACCCGTTCTTCGATGGCCCAACGCCCGCGGAGACCGCCGAGGGCAACGAGAAGATCGGGCACGCGCGCGCCATCGTCGCCGAAGCGCTCGGGCCGGCGGTGGCGTTCACCCCGAGGCTGGAGTGCTGGCCGGTGCTCCGCCGGTCGTTCAACGAGCACATCAAGCGGGCTCTGCTGGGAGACACCGACCTCGGCACGGTGCTGGGCGACATCGAGCGGGACTGGAACGGGATCCTCGACGCCGAGGAGCAGAAGCGGGCCCTGGCGGGCGAGCCCCCCGTATCGATGGACGCCATCCCCACGCCCCCGCCGGTGCCGTTGCCGGGCGGAACGACCAGATGAAGCAGGGCACGCTGCGAGCCCACCGCACGATCACGCCGTGGCTGTTCCTGGCGCCCGCGATCGTGGTGCTGGGCGTGTTCTTCGTCGGTTCGGCGGCCCAGGTCGTCGTGTTTTCGTTCACGCGCTACTCCGCGTTCAGCGAGCCCGAGTTCGTCGGGCTGCAGAACTACCGGGCGCTGCTCTCCGACCGGGTCTTCTTCTCCGCGATCGCCAACTCGTTCTTCTACCTGCTCGTCACGCCGGCGCTCATCGTGCTCGCGCTCGGGTCCGCCCTGGTCGTCGATTCCACGGTCCGCGGGGGGAAGCTGCTCCGGCTGCTGCTGTTCCTGCCGGTCGTGACACCGACGATCGTCGCCGCCGTCGCCTGGAGACTCGTGCTCAGCGAAGACAACGGGCTGCTGAACCAGATCATCACGCTCGTCCCCGGGGCGGGCCCGGTCCGCTGGCTGACCGAGCACCCGTTCACGCTGATGTCGGCGATGATGGTCACCGCGTGGAAGGGGTTCGGGTTCTACATGATGATCTTCCTCGCGGGGCTCATGCAGGTGCCCGCCTCAACGAGGGAGGCGGCGGCGATCGACGGCGCCGGGCCGGTCGGGACGTTCCTGCATGTCACACTCCCCTCGCTGCGTCCGACCATCGTGCTCATCGCGGTCATCTCTTCGATCTCGGCGCTCAAGGTCTTCGACGAGTTGTTCGTCACCGTGCGCGGCGTCCCGACCGACCAGCAGACCGCCGTGCCGTACATCTACGACCTGGCGTTCGAACGCGGTGCGTTCGGCGCCGCGTGCGCCGCGGGTGTGGTCCTGTTCGCGGTGATCCTCGTGTTCAGCCTGATCAACCTGCGCCTGACGAGCGGGAGGGGCGAATGAGCACCGGGGCGCGGCACGCGGGCTGGATCCTCGCCGGGTACGCGGCCGCCGCGTGCCTCGTCGCGCTCGCCATCGTCCCGGCGCTCTGGCTGGTCGTGGGCGCGTTCCAATCCCCTCAGGCCCGGCTCAACACGCTGTCCGGCCCGTGGACCACCGACAACTTCCGCGACGCCTGGGAAACCGGCGGGCTCTCGATCGCGGCGTTCAACTCGGTGCTGGTCACGCTCGCCCGCGCCGGGCTGAACGTGGCGCTCGCCGCATTGGCCGCGTACCCGCTCGCGCGGTTCTCGTTCCGCGGGCGTCAGACGGTGTTCGTGCTCGTGCTCGCGACGACGATGATCCCAGAGCAGGTCATCGTGGTTCCGATGTTCAAGATCGCGGCCGGGCTCGGGCTGTACGACTCGCTCGCCGGAGCCGTGATCCCCTTCAGCGTGTCGGCGTTCGGGATCTTTCTGTGCCGCCAGGCATTCCTCGCGATCCCGCGCGATCTCGAAGAAGCCGCGTGGATCGACGGCGCGAGCTCACTGCGGATCTGGTGGTCCGTGATGCTCCCGCTGGCCGCGCCTTCGCTGGCGTTGCTCGCGCTGTTCAGCGTGATCGGGGCGTGGTCGGACCTGCTCTGGCCGCTGGTGATCCTCCAGAGCGAAGAAAGGTTCACGCTGCCCGTCGCGATCAACCGCATGCTGGGCGTGTTCGCGACCAACCCCCGCGTCGCGTACGCGGCGTCCGTGCTGGCCATCGTCCCGATCGTGGTGTTCTTCATCGCGATCCAGCGCTGGCTCAAGCCCGAGTTGTTCGGGGGATCGGTGAAAGGATGACATGAACCGCACCGATCTGAACACACCCGTACTGATCGTCGGCGCGACAACCGGGGGTGTTGCGGCGGCCCTCGCCTGCGCCCGCAACGGCGTCGACTGCGTGGTGACCGAAGACACCGATTGGATCGGCGGCCAGCTCACCGCGCAGGGCGTCCCCCCGGACGAGAACGCGTGGATCGAGGGCAACGGCCCGCACGCGCCCACCGGGTTCCGCGCCTGCACCGCAGCCTACACCGAGATGCGCGAGCGCGTGCGGGCGTGGTACCGCGAGCACCGCCCGCTCAAGGAGGAGGCCGCGTCGGACCCGCTGATGAACCCCGGGCGGGGCTGGGTCAGCCGCCTGTGCGCCGAGCCCCGCGTGATCGAGACCGTGCTCCGCTCGATGATCGGCACCGATGATGCACGAAAACACATCCAACTGCGCACCAACACCGCCATGATCCGCGCAGAACACCACCGCGACCGTGTCACGCGCGTGACGTTCCGCGACACCCAGACCGGCAGCACGTTCGATGTCCGGGCCGATTTCGTGCTCGACGCCACCGACCTCGGCGATGTCATCGACGCGACCGACACCGAGTCGCTGATCGGCGCCGAGGCATCGCGCGTGTACGGGGAACTCCACGGACGCACCGACCTCCGCGCCGGGCACGATCACGACGAACGCGACCAGCAGGCGTTCAGCTGGTGCTTCGCGATCGAGCACAGGCCCGGCGAGGACCACACGATCGATCGCCCGGAGTCGTACGGCTTCTGGCGCGACTACGTGCCGGAGATGACGCCGCCCTGGACGGGCCGGCTGCTGAGCTGGACCGTGCCAAGCCACGACGCCAAGGAAGGGCGCGAGCTCGGCCTGGTCCCCTGGCCGGACGAGCCCGGCGACAACCAATGGGAGCTCTGGCGGTACCGGCGCATCGTCGATCACGCCTCGCACCTCGCAGAGCATGCGCACCGGTTCCCCGACGTGTCCCTGGTGAACTGGGTGCAGATGGACCACTGGCAGCACACGCTGCTGGGCGCATCCGGAGAGGGGCGTGCAAACGCCTACGCCGCCGCACGCGACCAGTCGCGCTGCCTGCTCTACTGGATGCAGACCGACGCGCCGCGCCACGACGGCGGCACCGGGTACCCGGGCCTGAGACTCCGGGGCGATGAACTCGGCACCGACGACGGATTCGCCAAAGCCGCGTACATCCGCGAACCCAGGAGGCTCCTGGCGCGCACCATGCTCACCGAGGCCCATGTGGGGACGCGGCAAAGGCGCGAAGCGGGCGAACCGGATCAGGGTGCGACCCCGTGGGGCACCGGACAACCGTTCGAGGACTCGGTCGCGATCGGGCACTACCCGATCGACCTGCATCCGACAGCGGCCGGCCGCAACAACGTCTATGTGCCCGCGTGCCCGTTCCGGATCCCGATGGGGGCGCTCGTGCCCGTGCGCGTCCGGAACCTGCTCTCGGGCGGCAAGGCGATGGGCGTGTCTCACGTCGCGAACGGGTGCACGCGCCTGCACCCGGTCGAGTGGGCGGTCGGCGAGGCCGCCGGGCTCATCGCGTCATGGTGCGTGAACAACGGCTCGGAACCGCACGCCGTCTGCGACGACCCGTCGAAGACCGCGACGCTCCGCGCCCTCGCCGTCGCGCAGGGCATGCCGATCGCCTGGCCCTGGGAAGCCTGATCAGGTCGCAAGGAGCGTCACGATCTCGAACGGCCCGATGCCAAACGAGACGGCCCCACCGGCCACGGGATCATGCCCGGGCAGGGGCTGCTCGAGCGCGTTCACCCGCTCGACACGCCGCGCCCCCCCGTCGAACTCGACCGTCACGCGGGCGTGCGCGCCGCGGGTCTCCACGAGCCTGAGAACCCGGGCGTTCTCGTTGTCGGCCGCCCGCTTGAATCCGGCGATTTCGATCCGAGCCGCCGGATCGCACACGACCGAGAACGGCGACGCGGGGTTCGAGCCGCGCACAAGCCGCAGGGGATCGGCGAAACACTCGGCGTGATCATCCACACCCGCGGCACGCCAGTCTCCCGCGTGCGGCAGGTACGCGTAGCGCAGCACCTGACGCCCCCGATCGGCGCCGGGGTCGGGATGTGTCGGAGACCGGAGCAGCGACAGCCCGACGGTGTTCCGGTGCGCCGACCGCCCGTAGATCGCGTCGGCGAGCACCGCCAGCCCGCGCCCGGGCTGAGACAGGTCCATCCATCGGTGGCAGGCGAACTCGAACGCCGCCCGATCCCAGCTGGTGTTCCGGTGCGTCGGGCGCGTCAGGTGCCCGAACTGCGTGCCCACGGTGACGCGGTCGCTGCGGATCGCGGGCGAGCACTCGGCACGCAGCAGCCGGTGCGACTCCTGCCAGTCGATCTCGGTCGTCACCCCGACCACCGGCGAGCCGGCGTCGAGGCGGAACGTCTGCGTGTACGCGGAGCCGCCGGCGACCGACGAGACCCGGAGCTCGACCCGCATGTCGGAACGCGTCACCACCTCGACCGACGCCGACGCGTCGTTGGTCCACACCAACCCGCGCTCGTAGTCCAGATCGATGTCCCAGGCGTCCCAGTTCATCGGACGATCGCGGTACAACCGCAGCTCGTTCAGCGGGCGCCCGGACGCCAGGTCCGGGCCGTCGCCCGCGCGCAGATGCCCGATCCGCCCCGCGTCGTCGATCGCGAACGACACCAGCCCGTTCGAGACCACCCGGCCCTGGACGCTCACCGGCGTCGCCTCCGCGGGCTCCGGTTCGGAAACGGAGAACGCGGGCGCCCGCACCAAGCCCAGCGTCGCCCCGTCCTCGACCACCGCGGTCCGCGGGCACGAGGCGGTGTTGAGCGCCAGCACGGCGCGGCCTTCCCCCAGCGCGGAACGCTCGGCCTCCCGGACCGACTCGGACACGAATCGGTGATCGGACCGCGCGTCCTCGTACACCGACGCGATCGACGAGCCCGGGAGGATGTCGTGGAACTGGTTCAGCAGCGTCCGCTCCCAGGCCTCGCCCAGCGCCCGGGCCCGCTCCGTGGACGGCTCGGAGACGGCGTCGAGCAGCTCGGCGGCGCGCAGCCCGCGCTCGGCGGCCGCGTTGGCCCGCTTGAGCCACTGGTGCGTGGTCAGCGTGCCCCGGTGCAGTTCCAGATCGATCGGGCCCGACCACACCGGGAGCCCGCCGGACCGATGGTCCTCTTCGTGGAGCGCCCGCACAAACTCGTGGACCGAACCGAGACGAGCGCGGGGCACGCCCTCGCACGAGGACGCCGCCCTGGACCGCTCGACCATCTCCGCCGTGGGCCCGCCCCCGCCGTCCCCGTATCCGAAGGGCTGGAGCGCCACCGGCGCTCCGGCCAGCCCGGCCCGGTCCCGCCCGGTGATCCGATCGTCGGCGGTGCGCAGCTCCTTGGGCGTGAGCGTCGCGTTGTAATCCCCCCCCGGGGTGTTGTGCGCCAGCACCCGCGAGCCGTCCAACCCCTCCCAGCGGAACGAGGTGTGCGGGAACGTGTTCGTCTGGTTCCAGTGGATCTTGTTGGTGATGAACGTGTCCAGCCCGCACGCGCCCATGACCGTGGGCAGGCAGGCAGGGAAGCCGAACGTGTCCGGCAGGAACACGATCCGCTGCGCCGGCGCATCGGGGAACCGCCCGTGGAAGTACCGCGTGCCCAGGAGGACCTGGCGGATCAGCGACTCCCCCGACGGGACCAGCGCGTCCGGCTCGATCCACATCGACCCGATCGGCTCGAAGCGGCCCTCGCTCACCGAACGCTCGATCCGCTCGAATACACCCGGGGCGTCCCGCTCCAGCCACGCGAACTGCTGGGGCTGCGAGCACACAAAGTGAAGGTCGGGATCGCGTTCGATCAGTTCGAGCGTGTTGGTCCAACTGCGGACGGTCTTGCGACGCGTCTCGGCGATCGGCCACAGCCACGCGGTGTCGATGTGCGCGTGCGCGACGCATACCAGATCCGCGGCGGACCCGCCCGCGGCGCGGGTCAACGCCTCGTTCAGAAGCCCCATCGCCGCGTCCGCGGATCCGGAAACATCCGAGTCATCGATCGCGTCCGCAGCGTGCGTCATCCCCGCGTACAGGTCCTGCGCCCGGACGGACCTGGGATCGAGTTCCGCCAGGAGCCCGGCCGCGAAGTCCAGACGCGTGCGCAGGCGCCACACCGTCTGGTCGAAGACCGCGATCTCGGCCCGCGACACCAGCCCCGGCGTGCCCGAACGCCAACGCTCGCCACGCTCGCGGCTGTCCCAATCGAACACCTGGTCGCCGAACGGGTGGTTGCACGCCGCCTCAACGAGCACATCGATCCGGTCCCCAGCCGAGCCCGGCAACTCGAACGCGTCGCGGTGCTCGTCCAGCCCGCGCGTCGGGACGGAACCGGTCCATACCGTCGCCTCGGTGCCCGGGTCGAAACGGACCCGGAGCCGGCGTCTGCCCCGCCTGGCCTCGTCGATCAGGCCGGCGCTCGGCGCACCTTCGAGCCTGAACCAACGCGTGGACCAGACCGGGCCCCACGCGTGCGGCAGTCGGATCTGCTCGAACCCACCCCCCCCGGCTGCATTCCGGGCGCCCTCGATCGCGAATCGCTCGGCGCAGGCCCACTCCGAGACCCGCAGCGGCTCGGACGCGGGCCAGACGCCCGACGCGAGCACCGATCGGCACAGCATCTCGAACCGCGGGCGGAAGACTTCGCTGTCGGGGCGCATGAGGGACTCCGAATCTGGCTCGACATCACGAAAAAGGATCGACGCCTGGGTCAAGATTCTATAATCTCGCTCTCAGCCACGCATGGACCATTTCACCTATCAAAGCGCCTCTCGGTTCGGCGTGCCGGTCGCCCGGCTCACGTGCGAGACCACCCCGGTCGACGCGATCGCCGACGCCGTCGGGACGCCCTGCTACATCTATTCGGCGCGCACCATGATGGAGCACGCGGTTCGCTTCACCGACGCGTTCGCGTCCATCGATCCCCTTATCTGCTACGCCGTCAAGGCCTGCTCGAACGTCGAGATCCTCCGCCGGCTGTTCGCGCCCAGAACACGGGGGCTCTCGGCCGGGGGCGGCATGGGGGCCGACGTCGTCTCCGGACTCGAACTCGAGCGGGCCTGGCTCGCGGGCTGCCCGATGGAGAAGGTCGTCTTCGCGGGCGTCGGCAAGTCGGACGAGGAGATCCGAGCCGCCCTCGACGGTCGCCACAGCCCGATCCGCGCTTTCGCGATGGAGAACGGGCATCCGGACCCGAGCGATCGCGGCGTGGTGGGCGTGCTCAACACCGAGTCGCGCTCGGAGCTGGAACGCATCGCCGCGATCGCGAGCGATATCGGGGTGCGGGCCAACGTCGCGATCCGGCTCAACCCAGACATCGACGCGGGCGCACACGATCACACCACCACGGGGCGAGCGAGCGACAAGTTCGGCGTGCCCATGGATGAGGCCGAGTCGCTGTGCCTCGACTATCAGGACCACGGATCGGTGCGTGTCGTCGGGTTTCATGTGCATCTGGGCTCTCCGATCTACTCGACCAAGCCGTACACCGATGCGATCGGTGAACTCTCCGCGTTGGTCGATCGCGTCCATGCGGCGGGATGCCGCATCACGCATCTGGATCTGGGCGGGGGTTTCGGTGCCGACTACGAGACCGCGCAGACGCCGAGCTACGCATCGTTCGCCGACGCGATCGTGCCGACCGTGATGCCGCTCGTCGAACAGGGCGTCCGGATCGCGCTCGAACCGGGGCGCACGATCATGGGCAACGCCGGTGTCCTGGTGGTTGGCGTACGACACGTCAAACGCCAGAACGGGCGCCGTTTCGTGATCTGCGACGCCGGCATGAACGCCCTGATCCGCCCCTCGCTGTACGACGCCCGCCACTTCGTTTGGCCGACGATGGTCGCACCCGATGACGCCCCCGAGCGCCGGGTGTTCGGCCCCGCCCCGGACGACGAACCCTGCGATGTCGTCGGGCCGGTGTGTGAGACCGGGGACTACCTGGCCCGGGGCGTCCGTCTCCCGGAAGTCGGCCGCGGCGATCGGCTCGCGGTGTTCACCGCCGGCGCGTACGGCATGAGCATGGCCAGCACCTACAACGACCAACCACTCCCGGCCGAGGTGCTGGTCGACGCCGATACCGTCCGCGTGATCCGAGAAGCGCAACCGCCCGAGGAGACCATCCAGGCGGCCATGACCGGGCGGACGATCGTTGTGCCGGGAGAGGCGTTCCGATGAGCGACGCGCCCGGCCCGCAACCCGCCAGGGAGCGCCTGCTGTGCCTCGACGCGTTCCGCGGTTTCGATATCGCCGCGATGCTGCTGGTCAACATGACCTGGAACCGCGAGGTCTTCCACGCGCAACTGTTCCACGTCGATTGGAACCATCCGAGCCAGGGCGCAACCTTCACCGATCTCGTGTTCCCCTGGTTCCTCTTTATCGCCGGCTGCGCCATACCGCTCTCGATGCGATCGGGGCGTGGGCGCTCCGTGTCGAACACCCGGCGTCTGCTCGCAGCCTTGCGACGCGGCGCGATCATCTACCTGCTCGGGGTGCTCCTGACCGTCGCGGGGAAAGCCTACGGAACGCCGCTGACCTGGAAGGACGGCTTCAGTTGGAACATCCTCCAACTGATCGGCGTGGGGTACGCGTGCGCGGTCGGCGTGTACCTGCTCCCGCGGTGGGCGCAGGCGGCGTTCGTCATCGCCGTCCTGGCCGGCAAGCTGGGCACGCTCACGCTGATCCCGGCCGACACCGCCCGCGCCCTCATGGACGCGGCCGGGTTGTCCCCGCGGGTTGATGGCGGTCGGATCACCGGCCCGGGCACCTTCACGCATTTCGACGACGTCAAGCGCCTCCTCCATCTCGAGCACACCAAGGCGGGGCTGTCCTCGGGTGACGCCGGGCTCGGAACACGGATCGCGGTGTCTGTCGCGGGGTGGCTCGGGATGGCGCAGCAGTTCCTGCCCTGCGCAGCGATCGCGGTGATGGGCGGGTGGTGCACCGAGATCCTCACCGACACCGGACGCCCAAAGGCCCGGCGGGCTCTGAGCCTGATCGCGATCGGCATCGTGCTCACCGCCGGCGCGTTCATCCTGCAAGCCGGGTACCGCCCGACCGGGGGCGGGTGGCTCGGGCAGGCCACGGTGCCGTTCAGCAAGTGGCTGTTCAGCCCCAGCTACTGCCTGCTGTCCGCCGGGACGGGCGCGTTGCTGCTCGCGCTCTTCTTCGTGATCACGGATCTCTGGAAGATCAGCCCGATGACGGTGTTCCGTGTGTACGGGCTCAACGCGCTCGCCTTGTACGTGGGCGCCGAACTGAGCTTCAAGACTGCTTTTAGCAAGTGGCAGATCATCCATCCGAACGGCCACAGCGGCGCGCTGGCGGGCGGCTTCATCGCGTGGGCCGAGCACTGGGCGGGCGCGGCGGGTCTGTCGGCGCGGGCCGCGGAGGGCGTCGGCGGGTGGGTCTTCGTGCTGGTCTGGCTGGCGATGTGGTGGCTGTTCTGCTGGTGGCTTTGGCGGCGGAGGATTGTCATCAAGGTGTGATCGTCTTCATCGTCGCCGCTCGGCGCTGCGTGCGTGCGCTTCCAGCCCCTCGATCCGTGCGAGCATCACCGTGTCATCCAGCACCGCCGACGCGTCTTCGAGATCCAGCCACGTCCGGACGCGCAGGAAATCGAGCACACTGAGTCCTCCCCGCGCCCGGGCGGTCCGCCCGGTGGGGAGCGTGTGATTCGGGCCCACGCCGTAGTCGCCCATGACCTCGGCGGACCTCGAACCGATGAACACCCCGCCCGCGTGACGGATCTTCCGGGCGACCTCCCGCGCGTCATCCGCCAGGATCTCCAGATGCTCCGGCGCGACACGATCCGATACGCCAACGGCGTCATCCATGCCGGTGACCACGCACGACCAGCCGTTCGCCAGCGAGCGGCGCGCCACGTCCGCGGTCGGGAGCGACGCCAGCTGGCGCCCGAGTTCGTCGCCCACCCGGTCGGGCAGCGTCGGGTCGGTGGTGACCAGGCAGGCCAGGGCGTCCGGATCGTGCTCGGCCTGGGCCAAGAGATCCGCCGCCACGACCGCCGGGTCTGCGGTCTCGTCGGCGATGATCAGCAACTCGGACGGGCCGGCGAGCATGTCGATCGCGCACACCGAAGAAACACGGTGCTTGGCGGCGGTCACCCACCTGTTGCCCGGACCGACGATGACGTCGCACGCCGGCACGCCCACACCGAACGCGAGCGCCGAGACCGCCTGCGCGCCGCCAACGCACAGCATCATGTCCGCCCCGGCGATCGCCGCCGCCGCCTTCATCACCGGGTCGGAACTCGGGGTCGCGACGATCACGACACCCACGCCCGCGGCCCGCGCGGGCACCGCGGTCATCAGCACCGAGGACGGCAGGGGATACCGCCCGCCCGGCGCGTAGCAGCCCGCCACGTCCATCGGTACAACGGTGTGCCCC
>DIYM01000066.1 GCA_002429045.1 Phycisphaerales bacterium UBA6054 | reverse complement strand
TGGGCGGCCCGCCCGAACGAGTGCGATCGGTCCGGTCGGGCCGGAGCCCGAGCCTCTCGGGCAGGTCGGCCGCCGTCACCACGGACAACCGCTCGCCCGCCCACGCCCACACCCGCGGGTCTCCGGAGACCATGAAGATCAGGCGGTCCCCGTCCGGCTCGAACCAAACGATGTCGGCGTCCGGCCCTGCGCCGCGCTCGCGGAGTTGAGCCGCGATGCGGCCCGCGTCGAACGCCGGGCGGATCACGCCGGTACCCAGATCGACCGTACGCCACTCGACCGCCCCGTCCCGGCGCTCGTACCGGTACACCGGCGTCTCGGCGTCGAGCCACTTCACACCGATCTCCGCGTTGCGGACAAGCCCGGCCCAGTCGCCGGGCAGACGATCGGCCCGCGCATAGTCCTCCGCAGACCCTTGCGCAGACACCACCGAGCAGCACCACAACAGCACGACCAACGACGCACAGTCTCGGATCATGCGGGCATGCTACCCGATACGTCTGCGATCACCCGTTGTCATTCCAGCAGCGTCTCCTCGAACAACTCCAGAATGCGCCGGTACTCGTCGTGCCACGAGGAGGGCTCGCGGAACCCGTGCGGCTCGACGGGATACACCGCCAGCTCCCACCCGGTCTTCCCGAGCTCGATCAGGCGCTGGGTCAGCCGGATGATGTCCTGCGCGACCACGTTATCGTCCAGCAGACCGTGGCACATCAGCAGGCGCCCGCGGAGCCCCTCGGCGTGCGTGATCGGGCTGCTCAGATCGAACGGCTCGGGGTCGATGCCCGGCGTGTCGAGGATGTTCGAGGTGTACCCGTGGTTGTAGTGACGCCAGTCCGTGACGCTGCGGAGCGCCGCGCCCGCGTCGTAGACCTCGGGGCGCAGGAACATCGCCATGAGCGTCATGAACCCGCCGTATGACCCGCCGTAGATCCCGACCCGGTCCGGGTCGCCGATCCCCTCGCCCGAGGCCCACGCGATGCAGTCGTCGAAGTCCTCCAGCTCCGGGTAGCCCATGACGCGGTAGATCGCGGTGCGCCAGTCACGCCCGTACCCGGCCGAAGC
This sequence comes from Phycisphaerales bacterium UBA6054, assembly GCA_002429045.1. Taxonomy (GTDB): domain Bacteria; phylum Planctomycetota; class Phycisphaerae; order Phycisphaerales; family UBA1924; genus UBA6054. Next base: position 3,643 of record DIYM01000066.1, on the reverse strand, counting down.
GCGGAAGTCCGGGGCGAGCACCAGCATCCCCCGCTCGGTCAGCAGCGTGTGGAACATGTGCTCCCGGAAATAGTGCTCCCAGCCGTTCTGGGCGAACTGGAGGTAGCCCGCCCCGTGCGAGAAGATGACGATCGGGCGCGGGCCCGGGAACCGCGCGGGGTCGGGGCGGTAGACACGCGTGTGGATCGGCCTGTCCGCGTGCGTGGAGGGCACCGCCACGAAGTCCGGCTCGGTGAAGTCATACGCGCGGAACAGGTCTGTGTCGGTCCGCGTCAGGCGGACCGGGCGTTCCGCCCCGGTGATCGAAACAGCCGCGAGCTCCGGGGGGTCCATCGCGGTGGAGTACTCCACGATCGCCCGGGTCTCGTCGGGCGAGACGCGGTACGCGCCGACGCTCCCCCCGATGGTCGTGAGCCCTGTGCGCCGCCCGTCCATGAACACGCGCTCGAGCTCCCACACCCCCGGATCCGACGCGTTGCTGCGGACGAGGAACCCCGAGTTGTCGTAGAACGCGTAGACCGACCGGATCTCGTGCTCGCCCGCGGTGATCGCCACCGGCGTCGGCTGATCCGGCCCGAGCGTGTAGAGATGGCTGAAGCCCGTGTGCTCGGAGAGGAACCAGAGCGTGTCGGTCCCGGGCACGAAGCCGAACTCGTTGAACCGCCAGTTGATCCAGGCGGGGTCTCGCAGATGGTGGGCGGTCTCGAACGAGGGCTCGTTCTCGCCCGCGTCGATGGTGACGATCCAGCGGTCCTTGTTGTCGTGGCTGCGGAGCATGACCGCCGCCGTGTCTCCCGTGTCCGACCAGCGGACGCCGATGCCGGTCACGGGGCGGGGCTCGCGGCCCGGCTCTTCTTGCTCATCGTCTTCGCTCGCACCGGGTTCGTCGCCGGTGTTCGATGCCGCCGCGGCTTTGATCTCGGCCAGCGGGTCCTCGGTGATGGTCGGGAGGTCCGCCAGACTCATCTCGGTCAGCGTCTCACGCGACAGATCCAACAAGACGAACGAATCGGCACGCTCGGGCTGCGTCCCGACCTTGGGGCGGACGTCGGTGGTTGTGACGTACCCCGTCTCGGTCACGTAGGAGGGCATGAGGTCGTTCTTGCCCTTCTCGGCGTCCCTGTCCGCGATCGCCACGAGCAGGTGACGCCCCGACGGGCTGAGCCACTGGCCGACCGAACGCTTGGACTTGTCCAGGTAGAACGGGCCGGGCACGCGGGTGGGATCGTTGTCCCGGCGGGACCGGGCGATCGTCTCGTTGAGCTCGCGGCGCTCCTCGCGCTCCCGGATCACGCGGAAGAGGTCTCGCTGCTGCTGCCCGAGATCGTCGAGGTCTTCCTCTTCCTCGGTCGCGGGGTCTTCGTCGAAACGGATGTCGGCGGCCTGGCTCTCGAGCCCGGTGCTCAGATCACGGATCACCCAGCCGTCGCGACGGAACGCGATGCGCCTGTCACCGACCAGAAACATCGGGGCGGATTCGCGCACGTTTGTCCGAGTGAGTTGGTTCCAACGCTCGCCGTCGTGCAAGAACAGATCGCCCGAACGTGACACGAGGTGGCGATCCCGATCCGCCGAGTAGACCCCGTTGGCGGGGATCAGCGTGCCCCGCTGCACTTCTTCGATCATGCTGGGCCAGGCGGCCGGACGCAGCCCGTCGAGCGTGAGCAGGAAGCGATCGCTGGTCTCACGCCCGATGACGCCCTCACGCCGCTGGTCGTACAGGATCGCGTCGGACCCCGGCAGCCAGCCGACCAGTTCCGGAGGGCGGGCGAACCACGACGGATCGGACATGATCTGTTCCAGCGACGGGATTCTCCGCGCCGATGCCTGCGCCGCCGCGGGCTCGGCGCCGGGGGCCTGCGCGTGGGCCGCACCGATGGATATCAGCAGGCACGCCGCGGAGATTATGAAAGCTTCGGCTCGGTTTCGCATGCCGACAGGATAACCCCCGCCCGGACGCGCGGCTGTTGGGCCAGCCCGGCGGAACGCGCCGATACTCAGGTCCATGAACCAACCCGCCGCTGTCCATGCCGCAGCCCGCCCCGCATCAGATCACGCCCCCGCGCCCGTGCTCGAGGCGTTCGCCGATCGCACCCGCGAACCCGCCCGGCACGGGCTGGACCCGGGCGTCACCATGCTGAACGGCGCGTCGTACGGGTGCGTGCCCGCGGTCGTCCGCGACGCCCAGCACGAGCTCGCCCGCCGGATCGAGCTCGATCCCGTCCGCTTCTACAAGCACGACCTGGAGCGCTACTGCGACCACGCACGCCAAGCGATCGCGCGGCTGGTCAACTGCGACGCCGGTGATCTGGCGCTGATGCCCAACGGCACCTTCGCGGTCTCTTCGGTCTTGCTCAGCCTGGGCCTTGGGCCCGGCGACGAGGTCGTGGTCACCGATCACGAGTACCAGGCGACGGTCAACGAGCTCGGGCGTGTCTGCGCCGCGACGGGGGCGCGCGTCGTGACCGCCCGGCTGCCGTTCCCGCGCATCACACCCGAAGCCGCCTGCGACGCGGTCGTCTCCTCGATCACGGACCGCACGCGTCTGGTCGTGTGCTCGCACATCACCAGCGCGACCAGCCTGGTGTTGCCGATCGGCGCGATCATCGAGCGGGCCAGGGCCAAGGGCGTGGACGTCCTGGTGGACGGGGCCCACGGGCCCGGGCAGGTCCCGATCGACCTGCACTCGTGGCGTCCGGCGTACTACGCGGCCAGCTGCCACAAGTGGCTGGGCGCGAGCAAGGGCACCGGCTTCCTCTACGCGGATCCGGGACGCCAGAAGCGGCTCAAGCCCGCGGTGCTGTCCTGCCGCACGCACGCCGTCCGCCCCGAACGCAAGGCGTTCCTGTGCGACTTCGACTATGTCGGCACCGAGGACCGGACCGGGAACCTGGTGCTCCCGGTCGCGATCGAGCACCTCTCGCACCAGCACCCCGGCGGGCTGATCGGTCTGCAGCAACGCAACAGCGCGGTGGCGATCGCGGGAGCGCGCCGGGTCGCCGACGCCGCCGGGATCGGCACGCTGGCCCCGGAGTCGATGACCGCGTCGATGGTCTCGATCCCCTTGCCCGTGCCCGAAGGTGGCGTTCAGCCCGGCGCGGTGTACGACGACCAACTCTGGGACCGCCTGCGCCTGGAACACAGCATCCAGGCGCCCGCGTGGGGGCTGCCGGGCGTGCATCCGAGGCTCATGCGGGTCAGCTGCCAGTGGTACAACACGCCCGAGGACTTCGACCGCTTGGCGTCGGTGCTCCCGGGCCTGCTACGCTCGTGACATGATCGCCTCGCGCATGGTTGAGCTGACCGCCGACGGCCCCGGGTCGGCCGAAGTCCCGATGGACGCCGACCCGCTCGGCTCGCCCAATGCCCGCATGCTCGGGGCCTTGCTCCCGGTGCTGGCGCTCGACGCGGTGCTCGTCGTCGTGGTGATCGCGGCGGTGATGAACTGGCCGCCTCCGTTCTGGCTCTGGGCGATCGGGGGCGTCGTGCTCGTCGCCGGGATGCTGTACATGGTCGGCGTGCTGCCCCGCAAGATGCGGCGGGCCCAGGCCCAGCGCGAGGGGCGCGCCGCGACGTACGCGGTCCGCCTGCCCCGGGGCACGTGGGTCTGGTCGGTCTCCGCGTTCGGACGAGGGGGTGTCGA